>CACYHG010000013.1 GCA_902774175.1 uncultured Bacteroidota bacterium | reverse complement strand
ATCTGTGACGGGTCACCTGCGGTGTTGGAGAGGTAGAAGTTGGCGTATCCTCCGGTGATGCGGCACTGTGTGAATGAGATCTGCTGAGGATAGTCCTTGCTCTTCTGCGGGTTGATGAACTCAATGGCGTTTGACTCGTTCTTAGTTGCGCTTTGGCTGGCGTGGATTGAGCAGTTGTAGAAGGCGATGTCCCTGTTGGTGCCCTTCATCTGTATGCCGGTCAGTCCCCTCACGCTGTCACCAATGGAGAAATTGCTGAAAATCCAGTGCTTGGTATTGTCCAAAATCAGGGACGGGCCGTAACTGCCATAGTTGATGGTGACGGTCAGGCCGGCATCCGGCGTTAAGGAGATTGTGTTCACACTGCTGCTGCCGGGGACGCTGTCGGACAATATCAGCTGGTTAAGGGTCAGAGGCATGCCGATGGAAAGTATGACCGCTCCGTTGACGCCGCAGGTGTTCAGTGCCTGCACCGCCTCCTCGATGGTGTTGAAGAGTGTCCTTGCACCACCTGACGAGGCGACTGTGAGCGTGCCGGAGAGAGGTCCGTTGCAGGAGAAGAGTTTTGTCTCGATTGTGTCGTTGTGCAGGTTCCCGTCGATGAGGCTGTTCGGATTCTCAGTCCAGGCGACAAGGGCGATGAAGCGACGTGCTGCCGGGGTGGTGTTGCCGATGCAGACCACAGTGCTGTCACCGGCGGCCAGGGCACCCTTCCAGTAGTAGGTCGTCTGCAGCACATTGGCGGATTTCCAGTGGACTTCCACCGATTTCAGGGTGTCGAGACCATTGTTGTACATGGTCACATAGATGTTGCTCTGCTGTCCGCCGTTGAGGGTGGTGTTGGCGAAATCGAGCAGCGCCACATCCTCCTTGGCGATCACGTTCAGTTTTGTGGTAATTGTGTCGTTGCTGTGGCTGGCGTCGCCGGTCAGGTCAATCCAGGCGGTCAGCGTGCAGCTGCCGAGCGGGAAGTTGTATTTGCCGATCTCCACCGTGTCGGACTGCATCGAAGCCAGCGGTTTTGCCGGCTGGTAGTAGAGCGCGGTCTGGGAAATGCCGTTGATGGTGCAGCTGATGTTTGCCTGCTTGATGTCGTCGGTGCCGTTGTTCCTAACAATAACGTACACCGGGAACTTGCCTGCATAGATGCTCTTCTCCTTGTAGAAACCGGCCAGTTCGGCATCGATGGCGGGTGTGCTGCCGGAGTTGACACGGTGATACGCGCCCATGAGCGTGGTTCTGGCTCTGGCATTGCCGTTGATGTCCGTCAGGGTTATGGAGGCGTTGGCCGGGCAGCGGAATGCGGTGTCGTTGGCCGGAACCAGATCTTTTGTAATGTCGTTGTAGACCGGCATCACGCTGATGGTGTTGGCATCCTGGTTGGTGGCGGACTGCAGGGCGGCCACTGTTGTCTTTGCCGCGCCGATGTAGGCCACGTTGGTGGCGGAGTAGAGGTTGTTGTAGGCACGCACGCCGCGGGTGGCCACGCTGTTGGCGGTGGTCATGTAGAGCGGATAGCGTGTGCCGGTGCTGTCGCAGAAGACCAGGTTGCGGGTCGCGTTAATCAGGAAGCCGTCAACACTGTTGGCGAAATACAGTCCGTAGGCGGTGCCGGCAGATTTGATATAGACGGTGTTGTGGTGAACCTCCCAGTTCCCGCTCGGAGAGGAGATGTAGATGCCGTATTTGGTTCCTCCACCGGTAATGACAACCTCATTATTATAAATGTATGCGGGGATGCTGTCGCAATATTGGCCGTACTGCTGGTACGTGGCCATATTGATGCCGTAGTTGGTGGTCGTGCTGTTTAACCTGAAACGGTTGCCGACCACTTTGTCCCACATGCCATACTGGCTTCCGTAGAGGCCGTAGTATATGTTGGTGCAGTTGCTTCTGTTTGTGATGGTGTTGTGGCAGAAACTCTTGATGGCGGAACGGTAATAACTGTACACGCCGTAGTAGTAGGCGTTTGCCAGGATGTTGCTGTCGATGTGCACGGAGGCATTCTTCATGTCAGCGTAGGTGCCGCCCGCAGTGTAGTACAGGTAGAAGTTGTAGTATCCGCCCTCGATCCGGTTGCCGATGAAGTTCAGGTCGACCGGGTAGGTTGTGCTGCTGCTTGTGTTTGGCAGGTTGACGGCACGGTAAGAGGAGGATGTGGTTGTGTTCTGGCTGTAGATGTTGCAACCGCGGAATGTCACATCCCTGATTGCTCCGGCCAGGTTCACACCAATCAGTCCGTTGGTGGTGTTGCCGATGGTGATGCCGTTGAAAATCCAGTGCTTTGCGCCGTTCAGCTGGAGCGATGTGCCTGTACCGCCGTCAATGACCACATTGTCGTTCTTGTAAGGCATCAGGGTGATGGTGTTGGTGTAGCTGGATCCTGGTATGGAGTCCGAAATGGTTGTTGCGCCGTAGGTGCCGCCGGCAACAAGCAGGCGGACCGGCTTGGCGATTCCGCAGGAGTACATTACCTGGATGGCTTCGTCAAGGTCGGCGAAATCCATGCCCTTGCCGACGGTGTAGTCTCCGGCCAGGGCTCCCTTGCAGATGTATTTTTCAATGTCGATTGTGTCGTTGCCGTTGAATTCGTCCTTTCCGCTGTTCGGGTCGGCCACCCATGCTGTTATGTGGCACATGCTGCCTGCAACTGTTTTGAAGGTGCCGATTTTCACGCTGTCCTTGTCGCCAAGGGCAAGTTTGCCTGTCCAGGCGAATTTCTGCACTGCCGATCCGTCGTTCCAGAAAATGGTGGCGGAGGTAAGTGTGGTCATGCCGTTGTTCACGATGGTTACGTAAAGGTCGTTGCTTCCGCCGGAGGCTGCGTTGAAGTCTGTCTTGCCGAAGTCGGTCAGGGCCGCGTCAAGCGATGCAACTGCATAGGCTCCGATGGTGGTTGTCTTGCCGCGTGACAGTCCCTGGATGTCTTCTGCAAGGCCGGGGTTCGGCACGATGGTGAAGGGACCGGGGTTGCCGAGTTTCAGATCTTTGTCCGGATTTGAAAATTTCGGGTCCATGCTGACGCTTCCCTTGTCGTTGATGAGGCCAAGCAGTGTTGACAACGAGTTGACCGCCGTGTCGTTGTGGCAGGCATAAGCGGTTCCGCCGTTCATGAAGTAGAAGTTGTTGTATTCGGAAACGACTTTTCCGGCATTTGCGGTGCCGGGCGCCACATTCATGATATACTGGTTCTTGTTGTCAAGGGCAATCAGTTGGTTGCCCACCAGATGCACGTCGCTGGTGTCACCGATACCTATCATATATACGGTCTTGTTGTTGAGACCTGCAGTGGGGGCATAGGAGGTGCGTGAATTATAGATGCTGTTGAACCATACGTCGGCCTGAACTTTGGAAAGCGCAAGCAGGCTGCAGGATCCCTTGTTGTTGCTTACGTAAGAACTGCTGTTGTATCCGAGTATGACGTTGTTGGCGATGAGGATGCGTCCCGATTTGCCGATGCCGGTCTTCGTGTTGACCACACCTGAAACATTGATGGCTGCACCGCCGTAGTAGGTGTTGTTCTGGTTCAGGAAGGAGACCGTGTTGCCGCAGACGCTGTCGCCTGTGATGGCGGTGAGCTGGATTCCGTTGGTCCAGTAGGATGTGGTTTTGTCCTTTACCATTACGTGGTTGCGGTTGCAGGTCACGCTGTCCGCACGGTAAATCAAAATGCCGGCGGCGGTGTTGTCGAAGATGGTGTTGTCGTTGAACACCAGGCCCTGTATGCGGTTGGTGGTGGCAATGGTTATGATGTTGCGGCATCCGTTTTCGATGGTGTTGCCGATATAGCGCACCCACTTGATTGTGGTGGCGGGGCCGTTGTTGCCGTTGTTGTTGTCCTGTGCGCCGGTGTTGTTCAGGGTGGTGGCGCCGATGGTCTGCATCGTGCCTGCGGTGGCGAAGTTGGTGCCGCTGGTACGTTTCAGGTAGCAGTGGTAGAATGTCACATCTTCAATCGGTCCGTTCATGCAGACGGTGTGGCCGTTGGAGGTGCTGTTGTTGTGGATGTACAGATGGCTGAAGGTCACATGGTTGGTGTTGTTCAGCAGGATGAATCCCGGAATGATTGTACCGGTGCTGTACCTGAACGTGACGCTGTCGCGGTTCTGTGCCACCGAGGTGATGGTCAGATGGTCCTTTGCGGTGAATTTGGCGGTGTTCACATTCAAGGCCTTGGTGAACACGTATGTGCCGGATTCAAAGGCGAAGGTGATCTGTCCGGTCATGTTGCCGGCCGAAACCTCGTTCAGCAGGGAGTCGAAGGCGGAGAAGGGGTGGTCAGCCATTACGGAGCTTCCGATGACGATGTAGTTGCCCGAACTCTTTGCGCAGTGGTAGGCACCCATTGTGGTGGTCTTCTTTCTCGGCTGTCCGTTGATGTCGGTCAGGATGAGCGATGCGTCAACAGGGCAGTTGAAGTCGGTGTCGTTGTCAGGAATCAGGTTTGTGCCGCTGAACACCGGCTTGATGCTGATGGTGGCGGTGTCCTGGCCGGTGGCGGACTGCAGGGCGGCCACGGTTGTCTTTGCCGCGCTGATGTAGGCCACGTTGGTTGCGGAGTAGAAATTGTTATATGCGCGCAACCCTCTGGCGACCACTGCATTTGCTGTGGTCATATAGAGCGGGTAGCGTGTTCCCGCATTGTCGCAGAAGACAAGGTTGCGGGTGGCGTTGATTTTAAAGCTGTTGTTGGAGTTCGACAAATACATGCCGTAACTTGTTCCAAGCGAAGAGTTGATGTAGATGGTGTTGTAATGGACCTCCCAGTTCGCGGCTGTGCCGATATACATGCCGTATTTTGTTTTGCTGGCAGAGCTGGAATCTTTAATGAGAATCTCATTATTACAAATGTAAGCGGGCGAGGAGGTCGAGGTGTTTGCCCCATTCAGGAAGACCATTCCGTACGCGGCGGTGCTGCTTCCGGAGGTGTTTGTGATCTTTGTGGTGATGTGGATGCGGTTCCCGATGATATTACCCCAAATGCCGCTTGTGTTGCCGTGGATGGCCGTAAACATGGTGTCAGCATTTGCCCTGCTCGTCACCGTATTGTAGCAGAAACTCTTGACAACGGAGTAGGTGGAGTTGTAGAGCGCTGCGTAGAAGGCGTCGCTAATGGTGTTGCTGTCAATGATGATGGATGCGTCCTGCATCTGGGCCTGTGTGCCTCCAGCATATACCAGCAGGAAGTTGACCGTGCCGCCGACAATCCGGTTGCCGATAAAGCGGACATCCACCGGATAAACGGTGGCGTTGTTGGCGCTGATCATCTTGACACCGCTTTCGCATGTGGTGCTGTTGGCAACTTTTTTCTTGGTGGTCTGGTTCGAGTAGATGTCGCAGTTCCTGAAGGTCACATCCTTGTTACCGCCTTTGAGCTCGACGCCGCCGACACCGTCCTTGGTGTTGCCGATGGTGAGCCCTTGGAAGACCCAGTGTGAAATTCCGTCCACAATCAGGGAGGAGCTGGTGCTTCCGCCGTCAAAGATGACAGTGTCGTTCTTGTACGGCATCAGGGTTACAGTGTTATTGTTGTCGGAACCGGGCGCCGTCACATCTATTGTGGTTGAGCCGTAGGTGCCACCGGCCAAAAGCAGCCGGACAGGAGCTTTCACACCGCAATTTTCGAGGATGAACAGGGCGTCGTCCAGGGTGGCGAAGTCCATGCCTTTGCCGACGGTGTAGTCTCCGGCCAGTACCTCCTTGCAGATATATCTGGTGGTTTCAATTGTGTCGTTGTCGGCAAATCCGTCCTTGCCGCTGTTCGGGTCTGTCACCCATGCCTTGATGTGGGCGTAGGTGCTGAGTGTGGCCTTGAAGGTGCCCACTTTTACGCTGTCCTTTTCGCCTATTGCCAGTTTGCCGGTCCAGCCGTATTTCTGCACTGTGGAGCCGTCGTCCCAGAAGAGAGTGGCGGAGGTCAGCGTGGTCATTCCGGCATTCATGACGGTAAGGTAAAGGTCAATGTTGCCGCTGGCGGTGGCGACGAATTCGGTCTTGCCGAAGTCGGCCAGAGCCGCATCCAGTGAGGCGACGCCATAGGCGCCGATAGTGGTAGTCTTGTCACGGGTCATTCCCTGGAAGTCCTCCGTCACGCCGGGGTTCGGCACAATGGTGAAGGGTCCGGGGTTTTCAAGTTTGAGCCCTTGTGTGGCGTCGGCGAATGTCGGGTTTATGGAGAGACTGTACTTGTCACCTCCTGTGAAACCTTGCACTGCGCTCAGGCTGCTGAAGGTTTTGACGTTGTCGCGGGCAAGGAATCCGCCGTTGCTCCAGTAGTTGTTGTAGTCGGTGAAGCATGAGGCGGTGGAGGTGTCGATGCGCAGCGGGAACTGGTTGGTGTCGATGGTGACAAGCATGTTGCCTATCACATTGACATCTGTGGAGGCTCCTGCAATGTTTAGGCAGTTCACCGAATAGGTGGCGTTGGTGGTGGCCTTGTTGTTGAATATGCTGTTGTGCAGGATGTCCGCCTGCAGGTTGTTCATTGTGGCCAAATGGCCGATTGAGGTCTTGTATCCTAAGATTGTCTTTCCGATAACCACATTGTTGGCGACCAGGAAGCGTTTTCCGGAGGCCGGTGTGCAGTTGGTGATGGTGAGCAGCACGCCGGTATGGGCTGACTGTGTGATACCCGCATAGTTGATGAGGTTCCCGCAGAATTTCTCCACCACGCAGCTGCTGAGGGTGATGCCGTAGTGGTTGGCGTTGATGCCCGGACGCGGGATGTCAATGTTATTTGCAAAAGATACGGTGTCGCAATAGGTTATGTTGGCGTCGACATCGTAGCTGTTGAGGATTTCGTTGCTGTCGATACGGATGTTGTTCAGATGGTTGGTGCTTGAGCCGTTCAGCCAGATGCCGCGGCAGCCTCCCGTGATGATGTTGCCGACAAATGCGAGGCCGTTGACTGCGGCGGAGATGCTCCCCTTGTCAGTGGCGGCTGTTGCGGAGGCGGTGCCTATCGGGCAGCAGTTTCCGCTGGTGGCGGTAAGCGGGACAGCTATTGTGCACTTGTAGAAGAGCACATTCTCCACCGGCCCGTTCACACCGACCGCATGGCATGCGCTGGTTTTGGTGCTGCTGATGGTGATATGGCTGAATGTGACATTTTTGGTGTTGTTCAGCTGTAAGGCGGCAATACTGCCGTTATAGGAGAAGACCACACTGTCGCGTTCTTTTGCGACGGAGGTGATGGTCAGGTGGTCCTTGGCGGTGAATTTGGACGAATTGACCACTATTGCCTTGGAGAGGGCATAGCTGCCCGATTCAAAGGCGAAGGTGATTTGGCCGGTGATGTTACCGGATGAAACTTCCGTCAGCAGGGAGTCGAAAGCGGCGAAGGGATGGTCAGCCTTTGCGGAGCTTCCGATGACGATGGTCTTCTGGGCCCATAGTCCCGCACATGGGAGTAGCAGGCAGAGCAAAAGAAGTGCGAATTTTTTTGAAAGAATCTGCAATGCTTTCATAACAAATAAATTATATTTAACAATAAATTATAAATTCAATGCGCAAATATACAAATAATTTATATATTATGGCAGAAAAAGGGCAAAAAAAAGTAAACTATATGGTTTTCAGGTGCTGTATGGAGATGGGAGAGGTTTGGGGGATGCTCTCCTGAAGTTCCGCAAAACGGTCGTGGCGGATTTCAAAGCGGACGATGCTTTTCCCGTCCGCATAGTCCATGCCGCGCACCGTGGCATCCTTTTTTTTGAGCAGCTGGAGCAGGCTGTTTACCCTGTCGTACGGAAGGCTGGCTTCAGCCAGGTCAAGAATCTCTTTCTCCACCACTGTGGCGTTCGCGATTGCCTCCCGCGTGGCGGTCTTGTAGGCGTTTATCAGTCCGGGCACCCCAAGCTTGGTGCCGCCGAAATAGCGCACCACAACCGCCAGCACATCGGATAATCCGGCGGACTGCAGCTGCCCGAAAATGGGGCGTGCCGCGCTGCCGGAGGGCTCCCCGTCATCGTTGAGGCGTGTCTGGGGCTGGCCGGTGTGGCCGATTGTGTAGGCGTAGCAGTAGTGGGTTGCATCGTGGTATTCCTTTTTCAGGGCGGCCAGATGCGCCTTTATCTCCTCCTCGTCTGAAACAGGATAGAGGAAGCCGATGAAGCGGCTCCCTCTGTCCTTGAATTGTCCCGTGGCTGTCGCCACGATTGTCTTGTAGGTGTTTTCCATGCGGTTACGCCTCTGCCGGTTTGGCACGCAGCGAATCCCACACCAGATAGATGCAGAGCAGTGCGAACATCACGATGGCCAGCACGTTGAAGAGGCTGCCGCCCACGTATGATTCGGGCATGCCAACCTCCGCGCCGCAGAGCTTCATGATTGCGCTTACAACGCCCATGATTGCGCCGCCGGCAAGCAGGCCGGAGGCTAACAGGGTGCCCTTGTCCTTACGTGCCTTGTTCAGTTTCTCGTCCTTGCTGCGGCTGCCGATGAACCATGAGAGCAGTCCGCCGACCAGCAGCGGGGTGTTAAGCTGCAGCGGGATGAACATTCCAAGCGAGAAGGCGAGCGCCGGCACGCCGATGCAGTCCAGCACTATGGCGAAAATGGCACCGATGATGTAGAGAATCCACGGTGTGCTGCCGCCGAACATAAGCGGCTTGATGATGGCCGCCATGGCGTTTGCCTGCGGTGCCGCAAGCGCATCCTCACCCGTGTATCCGTAAGTCTTGGAAAGCAGCATTATGACGGCTCCAACGGTCAGTGCGGAGACGAGTGTTCCCAAAAATTTGAAACCCTGCTGTTTGTAGGGTGACGATCCGATCCAGTAGCCGATTTTCAGGTCGGTGATGAAGCCGCCCGCCATTGCAAGCGCGGAGCAGACTATGCCGCCCACAATCAGCGCGGTGATAATGCCGCTACCGCCCTGCAGCCCGACGGCGGAGAGGATGAATGAGGCCAGTATCAGCGTCATCATGGTCATGCCCGAAACGGGGTTTGTTCCCACGGTGGCGATGGCGGTGGCCGCAACGGTCGTGAACAGGAATGCGAACACAAATACCACAAGCAGTCCGACAATCACCTGGGTGAGGTTCATCTGAAGGCCGCCGAAGAAGAAGAATGCGAAAATCATAAGCAGGACGGCCACGAAGCCGAGCAGCAATATCTTCATCGGGATGTCGCGCTGGGTGCGGGCGATCTGCTGCCCTCCCTCCGAGCCTTTACCCACCTTGAGGGCAACGCCCAGTGAGGTTTTGATAACCTTGGAGGATTTGATGACTCCGAGCAGACCGGCCATGGCGATGCCGCCGATGCCGATATAGCGGATGTAGTTGGCGAAGATGAATTCCGGATCCAGAGTGCTCATGCTCACAAGCATCCCTTCAGCATCGGTGATGCTGCCGAACTCGCCCAGGAGAGGCAGTATGAACCACCATGAAAGGAAAGAGCCTGCGCAGATGATGGCGGCGTATTTCAGTCCGATCAGGTAGCCGGTGCCAAGCAGGATTGAGCTGGCGTTCATCTTGAAGAGGAACTTGTGGTCGGTGGCAAGCTGTTCACCCCATCCTGTCATGCGGGTGGAGATGTTCTCGGCCCACATGCGGAAGGTGGTCATCAGGAAGTCGTAGGCGCCGCCGATGAGCCCGCTAATAAGAAGAAGTTTCGCCTGGTTGCCGCCCCGTGCGCCCGAAACCAGGATTTCGGTGGTTGCGGTGGCTTCAGGGAAGGGGTATTTGCCGTGCATGTCGGAGACAAAGTATTTCCTGAAGGGAATAAGGAAAAGTATGCCTAAGAATCCGCCAAGCAGCGAGGCCAGGAAAATCTGGAGGAAATGCACCTCCATGTGTATCTCCGGGTTGGTCTCCTGGATGATGTAGATGGCCGGCAGCGTGAAGATGGCACCGGCTACAATCACACCGGAGCTTGCGCCGATCGACTGGATGATGACATTCTCCGACAGCGGGCTCTTCCGTTTGGCCAAGGTGGAGGCACCCACCGCAATTATGGCGATGGGGATGGCCGCCTCGAACACCTGTCCGAAGCGCAGCCCCGCGTAGGCGGTGGCGGCGGAGAAGACGACTGCCATGAGCAGTCCGCCTATGATTGTCCAGGCGTTGAGTTCCGGATACTTCTTGTTGGGATTAAGTATGGGGCGGTATTCCTCCCCCTCCTTCAGCTCCCGATATGCGTTGTCGGGGAGTTTGCCGATGGTTTCCTCGTTGTTCTCCATATTATTTTGCCTCCTTTAACAGTTTCAGTTTCTCTTCCAGCTGTTTGATCTCCTCCTTGGTGCTCTCGATCTTTTTTTCGAACTGCGCCTTAAGCAGGTCGGCGTTCTTGGAGCTGGCGAAGAAGCCGAGGTTGTTGCTCCAGAGTGTGACATCTTCCGTAAGTTGTGCGATCTTGTTCTGGAGGAACTTGCGCTCCTTCTTCAGCGCATCGGAGGAATTGTCGTCCTCAAGGATGTTCTGGATGTGCTGCTGGTAGTTGTTCTTACGCATTTCGCTCTCGTTGGCGCGCAGCTGGTCGAAGCGCTGGTCGATGGCGGCGCGGAATGCTTTCCACAGCCGCTCCTTCTCCGCAATGGGGGTGTAGCCGATTTCGGTCCATTCGCGCTGGAACGACTTGATGATGTTCAGGTTCTCCTCGCGTGTCTCCGCCAGCGGTGTCTCCGCCACCTTGCGGATCAGCTCCTCCTTCTTGGCCATGTTATCCTGTTCGTTGGCCTCGATGTTGGAGAAATACTCTTTCTTGGCGGCGAAGAAATCGTCGCAGGCTTTGCGGAAGCGTTTCCAAACCGCATCGGACTGCTTTTTGGCCACAAAGCCGATGCTTTTCCATTCCTTCTGCAGATTCAGCAGCTCCTCGGTCGCCTTTTTCCAGTCCCTGCGCTGTGAGATGGCTTCCGCCTCAATGCAGAGGTTTACCTTGCGGTTGTAGTTGTCCAGCTGCTCATCCTTGATCTTCTGCATCGATTCCTTCTTCCTCTCGAAGAAGTTGTCCAGAGTGTTCTTGAAACGGTTCCAGATTTCATCGTTGTGCTGTTTTGGGGCGGGTCCGATGGTGCGCCATGTCTTGAGCAGCTCGCTTGCGATGTTGCCGGCTTCGTTCATCTGCTTCATGGAGCTGAAGTCGATTTTTGTCACCTCTTCGGCCCTGAGGCAGAGCGCCAGCTTGGCCTGGTAGTTGTTCTCCTGCTCCTGCGCCATCTGCTCGTAATGCTCGCGCCGTTTCTGGTTGATCAGGTCGGATGCGTTTTTGAAGCGTGCCCAGATTTCCTCCTTCTTGTCCTCCGGCACGGGTCCGATCTCCTTCCAGTCGTTATGGTACTGCTGCAGGCGGCTGAACGATTCGAAAATGGAGGGTTCCAGAAGCAAGGCCTCAGTCTTTTCGCAGAGAGCAATCTTGCTTTCAAGGTTCTTCTTGAGGTCAAGTTCACGCAGCTCCTTGTTGATGCGCACCTTGTCGAAGAATTTTTCCACATAGAAGTGGTAGTTCTGCCAGATTTCTGTGGTGTCGGCCTGCGGCACGGGGCCGATGGCCTTCCATTCCTCCTGTATGGCCTTGAACTGGTCGTAGATCTCTTTCAGTGAGATTTCCGAATCAATGAGCACTTTCAGCTTGTCCAACAGATTCTTCTTGGCGGCCAGATTTTCAGCCTTCTGCTGTTCCTGCCTGTCAATGTATTTCTGCTTGTTCTCCTTGTAGGTTGCGAAGGCGGCATGGAACCGGTTGTCCAGCAGCTGGCTTTCGCTCAACTGCTCCTCTTTGGGCCCGGCCTCGGTTTCAGCCTCTGCACCGTCGGTCTTTTCCGTCTCACCGTTGTTGTCGGCAGGTTCGGCGGCATTTGCGGAGGCCTTTTCCAGCCGCTGCTGTTCCGCCTCCTCCTTGTTCAGGTGGATGAACCTGATTTTAAGCAGGGAGACCTGACGCTTGATTTGGTTGATGTCTTCGTTCTGCACCAGCTCTTCGAGGGTGCGGACCACCTCCTCCTTTGTGAAGTGGTCATATATGTCTTCCGGAATTTCCGGAATGGTGATTTCTTCCGGCTGTTTTTCTTCTGCGGTGGCTTCGACAGGCTCAGCCACCTTTACGGTAGGTGTTTCTTCCACGGTGGCTTCGACAGGCTCAGCCACCGGTGCGACGGGCTCAGCCACCGGTGCGACGGGCTCTGCCACCGGTGTGGGTTCTGCACTTGTTTCGGGTTCAGTGGTTTCGGCAACCGGTTCTTCGATCGGGGCGGTTGCGGTCTCCCCGGCGGGATGCTGCTGCATAGTTTCTTCCTGGGTCATTTCCGGCTGCGGTTGCTCCGCGGCGGGGGTGTTGGACAGTTCTTCCATCGTATCAGTTTTGAGTGTTAATAATTAAATTGTGTGTGTTTGCGTTTTCGCCCGAAGGCGAAATGCAAAAATAATAACTTTTGGAATACAAAATTGAATTTTATGAAAAACATTGAAAATAATCTTTGCATTTTGCCGTTATAAAGGGCGTATGTGGCATCCGGTTTTGCATTCGCGAGATGGGGTCGCCCTTGTGGCACCTGCACGGAAAATTTCTGAAAATGAGGTTTCCTGTGCGGTTGGTGTGTTGGAGAAAGCTGGACTGCGTGCATTTTTCGCCCCGCATCTGTTCGGCAGCTGCGGCCAGTTTTCCGGCACCGATGAAGAGCGGGCGGCGGATTTCCAGTGGGCCATCGGCCATCCGGAGGTGAAGGCCGTATGGTGCGTCCGTGGCGGCTATGGCGGCATGCGCATTGTGGACCGCATCGACTTCCGTCCTCTGCTCCGCACCCCGAAATGGATATGCGGCTACAGCGACACCACGGTTTTCCATGCCTGTCTGCAGCAGATGGGGCTTGAGTCGCTGCACTGCACAATGCCGGTGAATGTCACTCCGGAGACGGCGGAGAGCATTTCGGTCCGCACGATGCTGCAGGCCTTGATGGAGGGGAGCCTGGATTACCGCATCCCATCACATCCGATGAACCGTTGCGGAAATGCGGAGGGGGTGCTGTGTGGCGGCAATCTCTCACTGCTGTACGCTTTGCAGGCCTCACCGACCGATTTGGACACCGCCGGAAAAATCCTGTTCATCGAGGATTTGGACGAATACCTCTACCACATCGACCGGATGATGCTCAGCCTCAAGCGTAGCGGCAAGCTGTCCGGTTTGGCCGGGCTGGTTGTGGGCAACCTCTCCGACATGCACGACAACCGCATCCCGTTCGGCAAAACGGCGGAGGAGATTGTTTGGGAGCATGTGGCAGAATACGGCTATCCGGTCTGTTTCGGATTTCCTGCCGGCCATGCCGACCCGTGTGACAACCGTGCGCTGGTATTCGGGCGTCCGGTACGTCTGTCGGTACAGGGTGGGGGAAGCACACTTCACATTGATTGAATATTTTAGCCATGTTTATAAAAAGAGCTGTACAACAGATTCCCTTGCAGGTGGCGTTAGTGGTTTTCGCCGGAGTGCTGGCTTTGCTCCGCCTGTTCGTTCTGGCCGGTGACACGCCGTCACCCTATGGACCGCTTCCGCAGCTGTACAGCCGTTATTCGCCGTTGTTCGCCGCCTTCTCGCTGCTGCTTCTGGCGGCTTCGGCCCTTTTCCTGCAGGTCTTCATGCGGCAGACCCGCCTTACCGAGAACCGCAAGTATTATCCTCTGATGCTGCTGCCTCTGTTCGTGCTGCTTTTTGCGGAGGCCTCCGATTGGTTCGCGCTCTCTCTTGTCCTGCTGCTCTGCGGCTTTTTCCTGCCGGCCCTCTTTTCGGTGTATGCCAAGGAGAGCTACCGGCAGAATGCCGGTGTGGTGGTGGGGATGCTCTGCGGCTGCATGGGCATGATGTATGCACCGCTGTTGCTGCTGCTGCTCTTTTATTACGGTTTGCTGCTTGCCCACCGTCTGGCCAATTTCCGCTCGCTTCTGCTGCCGCTGCTGGGGGTGGGGCTGTGGGCCGGATATGCCTTTTTTTGCTGCTGGCTGCTGAATTATCCGTCCGACACCATTGTGCGGATGTGGCTGTCGCAATTGGGCGGTGTCGGGATTCATGTGCCGTCGGCAGGCTGGCCGATGCTGGCTGCCAGTGCAGTTCTGCTGCTTTTGTATGTAGTCTCCACCTATCGGATGATCCGTTCCCTATATACCAAAAACATTCTGATCCGGAAAAAGTGCATCCTGCTCTTTTTCCTCTCCCTATTTTTTCTGCTGCTGCATATTATGACGCCGGAAGGCAATCTTCTCCCATTTTCCGGCTTTGTTGTGACATTGGTTATGATTCTGTGCGAGGAGGAGGCGTTCCTCCGCAACCGCACCTTTTATAATATATGTTTTGCGCTCTGCTGGGCGTTGGACATTTATCTGCTGCTGTAATATGTTAAGGAATTGTTTCCAACGGGGTGTTTTGGAGGCCGGCTGCGACGAGGCGGGCAGGGGATGCCTGGCCGGTCCGGTATTTGCGGCGGCGGTGATCCTTCCGCCGGATTATGCGAACGGGGCGCTGGATGATTCCAAACGGCTGACCGCCAAAATGCGGGAGCGGTTGCGCGCGGAGGTGGAGCGCGATGCGTTGGCATGGGCGGTCGCACGTGTGGAGGCGCCGGAGATAGACCGCATAAATATTTTGCAGGCAAGCATCCTGGCTATGAATATGGCGGTGCAGCAGCTGGCAATCCGGCCGGAACTGCTGCTGGTCGACGGCAACCGGTTCCATACCTCTTCCGGAATCCCTTTCCGTTGCGTTGTCAAGGGGGACGCCACCTACATGTCCATTGCGGCGGCCTCCATTCTGGCAAAGACACACCGCGACGCCTGCATGGAGGCATTGGATAGGGAATATCCACAATATCAGTGGAAAAAGAATAAGGGCTATCCGACAGGCGCCCATCGCGAGGCTATACGCCTGTATGGCTCCACACCTTGGCATCGTAAATCATTCACGCTGATACCAAGTCAGTTATCCTTTTCTTTTGAATAATTGGTCCGGAAACGGCCTTTTGTATTGGAAAAACAGCTATCTTTGCAGAAATTTAGTTAAAATAAGGGTTTTAGGCCTTCCAATATACAGTAATTCATGAAGCAATATATTGATTTGTTGAATTATATCCTTGAAAACGGCAATGACCGGACCGACCGGACGGGGGTCGGGACACGCAGTGTTTTCGGCTACCAGACCCGTTTTGACTTGCGTCAGGGTTTCCCTCTGCTGACCACCAAGAAACTGCACCTGAAATCCATCATTTATGAATTGCTGTGGTTCATTGCGGGCGACACCAACATCCGCTACCTGAGGGAGCATGGGGTGAGCATCTGGGACGAATGGGCGGATGAGAACGGGAATCTCGGTCCGATTTACGGGGCGCAGTGGCGTTCATGGAAAAACGCCCGTGGTGAAAGGACAGACCAGCTTGCGGAGGTCGTGCGCCAGATTCAGGAGCATCCCGATTCGCGACGGCTGTTAGTCTCCGCCTGGAACGTGGGCGAACTTGACGAGATGCGCCTGCCTCCCTGCCACATCCTGTTCCAGTTCTATGTCTGCAACGGGGAGTTGTCATGCCAGCTGTACCAGCGGAGTGCGGACGCCTTCCTGGGGGTGCCGTTCAACATCGCCTCCTATTCCCTGCTGACCATGATGATGGCTCAGGTGTGCGGTCTGAAACCGGGCGATTTTGTGCATACCTTCGGTGACCTGCACCTCTACAGCAACCATCTGGAGCAGGCGCGCCTGCAGGTGCAGCGCGAACCTTACCCGCTGCCTGAAATGAGGATTAACCCTGCTGTGAAGCGGATAGGGGATTTTGTATATGAGGATTTTGAACTGTTGAATTATCAGTGCCATCCGCACATCAAGGCTGCAGTGGCGGTATAGTTTTTTGTGAAATAAATTATAAAAACAGATAGTTATGGAAAACATTATTGTTGGAATCGATTTTTCCCCATGTTCGGAAAATGCCATGCGTCATGCGCTTTCCGCCGCTACGGCTATGGGGTCGAAACTCACTCTTCTTTACGTGATGGCCACCGATGCCCGTGTGTTTGACGATGATGAGACGGGAGGCTCCAGCCAGTTGGTGGACAAGGTTAAGCTCAAACTGGAGAAATGGGCGGACGAGTGCCGTAAGACCTACAAAAATGTGGAATGCAAGGTCCGTGTCGCATCGGGCAAGATTTTTAAGGAGATAAATGCCGAGGCTGAGGAGCAGGGTGAGGCCTGCATCTTTGTCGGCACCCACGGCAGCAGCGGTTTTGAGGAGCGTTTTATCGGAAGTTCCGCCTTCAAGGTGGTCAGCAATTCCTCATGCCCTGTCTTTACCATACGTGAGGCAAACGACATCAATCATAGTTTGGAGCACATCCTGCTGCTGATTGACGCGAATCGCGAGACCATGCAGAAGGTTAAGATTTCCGCACAGCTGGCCAAGGCTTTCAATGCGAAGATTCATGTGCTTGGAGTCTATACCGAAGGGGCCAATCCGGAGGTTATCGCTCTGACCGACGCTTTTGTCAAGAGGGCCGAATCCTACATGCAGGAGCGTAATATCCGTGTCGAAGGCGATCTGATGGAGGTTGATCCGAAGGAGCCGGAACATATTTTCGAATATGCTGACAAGAAGCAGATTAACCTGCTTGTCTGTATGAAGGAGATTGAGCTCTATGCGGACCGGCTGTTTGTGCTGACCTCGTTCAACAAGCGTATTGTGAACCGTTCTCCCATCCCGGTGCTGACAATTCCGGTGGATTACACCATCTACAGCAACCTGCGGTAAAAAACGAAAAAATATAGCACAATCCACGGGGATTCCCGTGGATTGTTTTTTTTTGAATGCAGCATGGTTAATATTTCGATTTGCAAAAATAAACAAATTATCGATACAATTAAAATTTTTTTCGCTGTAAGATACCGATTATTTCATATATATATATATATATCAATGTGTTACGGAATCTGCTTTTCAAACGTAATGTGGTAGTGTGTGGTGTACTGCCCGTCGTCACGGTCACGCCGTAGCATGAACTCCATCAGCCCGTAACTGCCGTCATTCAGTTTGCCGTATTTTATATCCTCAAACGAATAGGTGTAGGGGCTGGAGGAGGAGGGCACAAACAGCACATTGCCTTTGTACGGCGGGATTTCAGCCTTGTCGCCGTCAAGGGTGAGCACAAGGCAGCCCTGGTCAACAAAAACATGTACGCCATTGGTGTTGCTGTCCGGAATGTTGATCTGGTTGTACTGGTCGCCTTTTGTGATTTCCATCAGCCATTTCCCAAGGGACGTTTCACTTTCATCCCCGTTGTTTTTTATCACAAAGAAATGGAATTCATATGTGCCTGCAAGTTTGTCAGCACGCACCTTGACCGTTCGTGTCTCCTGCAAATCTCCCGATGTGAAAACGGCCTGGTAGCTGCCAACCTTGTCATAGTCGATGCCGGAGACGGTTATGGGGGCGTTGTCCGTCACCTTTACAAACTGGCACACATCCTTGTCGCTGCTCCCCAAATCAATCATAATCTCCTCTGTGGAGAAGGTCATAACCTTTTCCTTATTGCAGGAGGTGAGGGCTATAACCGCAAAAAACAGGTATAGGATACTTTTTTTAATCATTGTTGTTGGTTTTAGAGTTAAACACTTGAAAATTACATTTGACATAACAATACTCTTTAGTTACAATTATTAATTCTGATTCCGATATGTTCTAATACCCTTCTATATATAGTCGCAAAAATGGCCGATTTCTTACAAAAAAAATCGGGAAAAATGCAAAAAAATTTTTCACATTTTTATAATATATTATTATATAGATGGTTATGAAAACGAGAAAATTTCGTTTTTTTTCCGCCCGTGGCGGCGGGGCGTATCTGGCAAACGGCCAATATCGCATCCGGAAATACCGTCGTTGTTGTAGGGACGATGTGCACATCGTCCCTACGGCCATACAAAACGGAAAAATATTGCACAATCCACGGAAATTCCGCTGGGTGAGGCGGAAGGAAAAAATAATAATTAATAATTAATAGTTAATAGTTAATAGATTAGAGTTGTTGGTGCGTTGGATACAACATCGTTGAAGAAAGCTGTTTAACTATAAACTCTTAACTATTAACTATAAACTGAATTAGCCGTCGACAAGGCTGCGCCCTACAACAAAAAAACAACGGACATCACTGCCGTTAAGTGATGGCCAGGCCAAGGGTCTCCTTGAAGGCCTTCAGTTCAGGGTTGATCTCGCAGAGTTTTTTGTACTTCTCCTAAGGATTGATGATTTTTGCGGTGTGCACGGATTCCGTCTGCACAAAATCGAATTGGTAGTTCAGGCCGGTGATGGTGATGGTCTGCCCCTGGATGCTGATGCTGTTCATGTCCATCAGCAGCGATGCGGCGGCCAGGTTGTTGCCGCAGTGTGTGCGGATAATCTCCTCCCATCGGTTGCGCAGCGTGTATGCGGCGGTTTCCGGATCCATCGCTGCGGGTGTCGCCTCCGCTCCAACTTCAACAGTCGGGTTCGCGGCAGCTCCAGCCTCAGCCGGTTTGGTGTCGGTTGCGGCCGGTTGTTTCTCCCCGGACTGCAGCTCCTTCATCAGATCCTTTATGGAGGTGGTGCCTGTTGCGGTTTTTGTCACCGTTGCGGTGGCGGCCGTTTGCGTATGCCTTGTTTGTGGCCGTTGCGGCATCATCCGTGCCGGAGGTGTTTGCGGTGCCGGTGCCGGTGTCGGACGTGTCGGGGCAGCAGGTGCCGGTGCTGCCGGTGCGGCTGCGGATTTCTCCTTCAGCCTGCATGAGAGCAGCAGGGCCAGTTCAATGTGAAGCCTGCGGTTGTTTGCGGTCTTGTAAGAGTTGTTGCATCTGCTGAACATTTCGAGGCATGAGAGCAGGAATCCGGCGTCAATCTTCTGCACCTGTTCGCTGTATTGCTGGCGCACCTGCTCGCTGGCCTCCAGCAGCCGGATGGTCTCCGGTGTGCGGCATACCATCAGGTTGCGCAGATGCTCGCACATGCCGTCCAGAAAGTGCTGCCCGTCAAACCCTTTGTCAATGATTTCGTCAAAGGTGAGGAGCGCGCGTGTGACGTCGCCTTCGTACAGTGCGCCGGTCATTTTCAGGTAATATTCAAAATCCAGCACGTTCAGGTTTTCAATCACCTTCTGGTAGGTGATGTTTCCGGAGGTGAAGATGACTGTCTGGTCGAAAATCGACAGGGCGTCGCGCAGTCCGCCGTCGGCTTTCCGTGCAATCACCCGCAGCGCCTCCTCTTCAAAGGAGACCTGCTCCTGCTGCGCCACATATATGAGGTGGCGGGTTATGTCCTCTGTCCGGATGCGCTTGAAGTCAAACACCTGGCAGCGGGAGAGGATTGTTGGGAGAATCTTGTGCTTTTCGGTTGTGGCCAGTATGAACTTTGCGTATGCCGGCGGCTCCTCCAAAGTTTTAAGGAATGCGTTGAATGCGGCCTGGCTCAGCATGTGCACCTCATCGATGATGTAGACCTTGTATTTTGCCCCTTGTGGCGGGATGCGCACCTGCTCCACAAGGCTGCGGATGTCGTCCACACTGTTGTTGGAGGCGGCGTCCAGCTCGAAAATGTTGAAGGAGGCCGACTCGTTGAAGGAGCGGCAGGATTCGCATTCGTTACAGGCCTCGCCCTCCGGTGTGCGGTTGGTGCAGTTGATCGTTTTGGCCAGAATGCGGGCGCATGTGGTCTTGCCCACGCCCCGAGGGCCGCAAAAGAGGAATGCTTGCGCCACCTGATCCTGCATGACTGCATTTTTGAGCGTGGTGGCTATGGTCTCCTGTCCCACCACGGAGGCGAATGTTGCCGGACGGTATTTCCTGGCTGATACAATGAAATCTCCCATACGTGTAAAGATTAAAAAAAGCTGCCGGAACAGGTCCGACAGCTTGTAGTGAAAGAAAATGTCCGCTTACAGACCCAGCTGGGCTTTGTATGCGGCGGCGTCCATCAGGCTGTCCGCTTCGGCGGGGTCGGTCATCTTAATTTTGACAATCCAGCCCTTGCCGTAAGGATCGTTGTTGATAAGTGCAGGGTCGGACTCCAACGCGTCGTTGAACTCCAGAATTTCCCCGCCCACCGGCATGAAAACGGGGGATACCGTCTTCACCGCTTCGATGGAACCGAACTCCTCTTCCTTGTCCAAGGTTTCGCCAACGGTGGTGACATCAACGAAGACGATGTCGCCCAGTTCGTGTTGTGCGTAATCGGAAATGCCGATAAAGGCTTCCCCACCTTCCATGCGCAGCCATTCATGATCAGCCGTATACTTCAGATTCTCTTTAATTTCCATATTGTTTTTTGTTATAAATGTGTTAAACTTGAATTTTTGCAAAGATAGCCATTTTTTCAATGCGATTTCCTATTTCAGGATAATTTTCTCCGCTATTTTATGTGTGTCGTTTTCTATCAGTATGAAATAGACGCCGCGTGGCAGGTTGTCGGTCCGGACGGATGTCTTTTCAGCGGTGAGCGTTTGTGTGCACACCTGCTGGCCGAGCAGATTCCGGATTTCAAGCGTTGCCGGCCTCCCGTCGGTCTCCACCACAAAGTGGTCCCGCGCCGGATTCGGGCTTATGCGGAAGATCTTCTCCTGCGGCTGGGCTATTGCATCGCCCTGCAGTGTGGTGAATTGACGGAGCTCGCTGGTGTATGTCTTGGAAATGTCGTCCGCACGGACCATTATGTAGCTCTGGATGTCATACGTTGTGTTGGGCGCCAGTCTGCTGAGCGAAACATGTATGGTGGTTCCCGAGGAGGTGTCGCGCACTGTCGTGAAGGAAGATGTGCCGCTTTTCCTGTATTGGATTGCCTTTAGGGTCAGGGTTTCGGAACAGGCGGTCCCGATTTCCGCCAGCACTTCGGCACTGTTTGCGGTGATGTCGGCCACAGTGTCGATCGTGGTGCTGCTGCTGCCACCTTCAAACCTGATGCTGTGTTTGTTGGAGAAATTGCCGATTTCCGGCACACTCACCCATTCCTCCGCATTGGTGTCCCTGAATTGCAGCCGGAAATGGTAGTTGTTCGTCATCAGCTGCTTCAATCTTCCGTGAAAGGTCATCGGGGAGGAGGCACTCTCCGCGTTCAGCGGCTGTCCAGATAGGGAAATTGTGTCGAACACTGCGACGGTCTCGGAGGTCTGTCCGTTTTGGAGCACCATGCGGAACTCGCCGAAAAAGGGTTTGTTACCGTTATTCTGCACCTTGACGCGCACGGTGAAGTCCTCGTCACAGAAGATGGTGTCCGAAACTGTGGTGATGTCGCTGAACAGCACAATATGGTGGCTGTTCAGTTTTGTGGGAGGTATCAGCCCGAAAATGGCAGCCTGATATATGTTGAATCCGTATGCGCTGTCCATAAGGTAGAAGCCGTCGTGCCTGCCGCTCCAGCCCCAGTTGAAATGGAAGAGCCCCATGTCATCGTAGCCGTCGCAGATGAAGCAGTGCCCGCCTTCGCCGCTCTTGGAGGCGCGGAACAGCAGTGGAATGCCGTTTTCAAGGTCGGTGCGGACCTTTTTTAGCCATATGGAGGGGATCAGGTATTTATAAATCCCTTCCCCGTTGACATAGCCGAAGTAGTTCCGAAGGACAAATTCTGCACTGTATTGTCCACCGACATCTTCCAGTACTTGGGAGCCGCTGCCGGTCGGGCTGTATCCCATGCCTACGCCGATGCCGCAGTCGGCCATAAGCCGCGCCACCGCGTCCATCTGGACGGAGGAGGAATACCTGTTCAGCTTTTCCGGCATGTTGGCGTAATTGTATCCGTTTTTGCTGTAGTCGGTCTGCAGATATCCGTACTTGTAGTGGGTGTAGGCACAGGTGCCGTATCCCTGCTTCGGCCATTGCCAGTAGCGGATTACCTGGGCCATGGCGGTGGCCACGCAGCCGGTGATGGCGTTGCCCTGCCATGCGGAATCGTAGGGGCAGTACATGTTGTAGTAGGGCGACTGGTCCCATTGGGTGGTTATGAGCGGCTGCACTTCGTTTGCCTTCTGCGCACAGATGGTGAAGGTGCCGGTGCGCAGCATCTCCCATTGTGAGGCGGTGTTTTCTGCCGCTTCGGTCATCTTCCCTGTTCTGGTTATTATCTGGTCGTGGTAGTTGTCAAGTATTTCACGGAACGGAGCGCCTGTTTCCGGAATCTGGAGCGTGTCGGATGTGGAATAGGCCAGAACCGGTGTGGCACGGTCGTCGGCCGATATGATGACAAATCCCCGGTCTCCGGCGTTAAAGGCGTAAAAGCCGTTGGCACTGTTGCCGGTAAGTTGTGCGGAGGTGAAGACAAGCCTGAAATCTTCCGGCTGCAATTGTGCGCAACCGCTGCGTGTCCGCATGAACTGGCAGGCGACAGTTTTGGCGGTGAGCGAATCGACAGGGAGGGCCTCAGTCATGTTGATGCCTGTGACACACAGCAGGGAAATCAGAATTATACGCAGTGTTTTCATTTGCAGAAATGTTTATGCATATTAATGTAATGTGACTAATGTAACGTGGGTTTGTCGGGATTGTTGTGCATGGGCAGGAAAATAATTCCACTATGGATGCGGGTGAGTTGCGGCAGCAGCGCCTTCCGGCTTTGTTCCAGCGGCAATGTGCTGTCGTGCCGGATTATGAATGTTGTGGCGGCTGACTCTTCCGGATTGGCATCGCCATTCTGCTTTTGCAGACGTTGGCGGATTGTCCCTTCGTCCCAGCCGTTCCGCGCCTTGACCCGTGCGATGGAGAGGGATTCCGGGCAGCTAATCCGGATGACCGCGTCGAAAAGGTGTGCCAGGCCGCATTCGTAAATGATGGCGGATTCAAAAAGGGTGTAGGGCGCTCCGGCTTGTTGTCCGGCCCATTCACGGTACCGCCGCATGACTGCCGGGTGCACTATGCTGTTGAGCCTCTCCAAGCGTGATGCGTCGGCGAAGACAATCCGTGACAGCTCCTTCAGGTTTACTGTGCCGTCCGGCAGGACGACCTCCGCCCCGAAAGCGTTCCGCACCGCTGTGCGTACCGCCGGTTCCGCGTAGCAGGCCTTGGCCTCAGCATCGCTGTCAAACACAGGGATGCCGAATTCCTCATTGAAAATGGAACAGATGAAACTTTTGCCTGAACCCATCGGTCCTGTGATGCCAATCTGTTTCATGGTTTGAAATAGTGTATGACGAGCATACGGGCGGTTATTCCGGTAATCCGGTACCGGTTGTCAATGCGGTGCCCGATGACCCACAGGATGTCACCGTTGCCGTTGCACAGCAGCGGGGTGAGCTCCTTTTGCGCGCCGTTCAGCTTAATGTCGGTGAAGAAGTCGCTCAGCTTTTTGTTGCCTAACATTCCAAGTGGCACAAAGCGGTCGCCGGCCTGCCAGTAGCGGACCTTTAGCGGGAAGATAAGTTTGTCCATGTCGAGGTAGGCGACATTGTTGTCCGGGGTAAAAGTGCCGTTCTTAGTTTGTATCTCAAAGTGCAGGAAGGGGCAGTTGTGCTGCAGCCCATCCGGTGTCTGCCGGATAATGTGGCAGTCGGGCGTGTCGTTCTGCTGCGGTTGCAGTATCAGGTCGTCGCCATATTTCCATATGCAGTGGCTCTTGCTGAACCATCGTTTGCCTTTATCTCCGGTGTTGGGATTGAGCAGGGTCTCTATCTGTTCAATATTGAACCCGTAAGGGTGGAGTATCTCAAAAAGATATGTTTCCGGAAACGGCAGCTTGGCCACTCTTTCCAGGGAGATGCTGTATCCGTATTCCTCCGGTTTCAGCAGCTGTGAGGCCACCTCCTTTATATGGTTGAAGTAGATGGATCCTTGAGCGTGCAGGATTCGCATGCTCTTGTCCATGTTGGAGTCGAAGTAGGGGTTCAGCTTGCGCAGTTCCGGCAGGATGTGGTGCCGGACAATGTTCCGTTGGCAGATGTCCTCGTTGTTTGTGGCGTCCTCCCTGTAGGCGACTCCCTGTTCTGAGGCGAACCCAATAATGTCGTTCTTTGAAAAATACCGCATCGGGCGGATGATGTTGCCCGATGTCGGCGGGATTCCGTACAGCCCCCTGATGCCGGTGCCGCGCCCCAGATTAAGCAGGAATGTCTCCTCCGCGTCCTCGCGGTGATGCGCCGTGGCGACATGGGTGTAGCCAAAGGAGTCGGTTATCTCCTTGAACCATGAGTATCTCAGCGTGCGTGCCGCCATCTCCATGGAAATGTGGCGTTTGTTGGCGTATGCCATTGTGTTGAACCGTATGAAATGGAATTCTGTACCCAGCCGTCCGGCCGTTTCACGGACCAGCTGTTCGTCGGCAAAGGAATCTTTCCCCCGCAATTTGAAATTGCAGTGTGCGATTCCGAATTTGAATGATGAGCGTGCAAAGAGTTCCAGCATGACCATAGAGTCCACACCGCCGCTAACCGCCAGCAGTATGTGGTCGTTTTCCGTTATCCGGCATGCATTTCTGACCTGTTCCTCCCAATTTTCAAACATGGTGCAAATTTCCATAAAAAATGAATACGAAAACCGCATTTGCCTTGAAAAATTTTTCCTGATGTTCCCTCCGGAGGTATCTGCTTTTTGCCGATATTTGCAAATCGTTTCAAATAAAGAGGCAAATATGGAAACAATACTGATTGGCAGCGATCACGCGGGTTTTGTGCTGAAGGAGCATCTCAGACGCAGGCTGGAGTCTGCAGGTTTTTGTGTCAAGGACTACGGAACCTGTTCGGAGGAGAGTATGGATTATCCGGATGTGGCACATCCGCTTGCATGTGACATCCAATGCGGAAAGGCTGAAAGGGGCATCCTAATATGCGGTTCCGGCAACGGCGTGAGCATGGTGGCAAACAAATATCCGGGAGTGCGTGCCGCGCTCTGCTGGAATCCCGAACTGGCTTCGTTGGCGCGTCAGCACAACAACGCCAATATCTTGACTTTGCCGGCACGTTTCATTTCAGCGGAGACGGCGGAGGCCTGTGTGGATGCCTTCCTGCAGACCGCTTTCGAGGGAGGACGCCATGCACGGCGTGTCGACAAAATTTCTGGAGGATTGTTAAAGTATTAAAAAATAAAAAGATGCATTTTATGTAAAAAAAATATGAAAAAGTGTCAAAGGTATTGTGAATTTTTGTACTTTTGCACATCGCGAAAGTAGTTCAGTGGTAGAACGACGGCTTCCCAAGCCGTAGGTCGCGGGTTCGACCCCCGTCTTTCGCTCAAATATAATGCGTTGCAGCCTTGTCCTATGTGCAACAGTCCCATATTATGTTTAACGAATATCAGGATTATGTGGAATTTTTTTATTCTCTAACTTCTTAAATTATTTTTTATGGTTATTTTCGTGGCAAATTTGCCGATAAAAACGCGGCCGAAAGAGTTGTCCGAATTGTTTGGCGGGTATGGAACTGTAAACAACGCATATCTGATTCACGACAAGGTGACGCACCGGAGCAGGGGCTATGGTTTTGTGCAGATGGATGATGACGATGAGGCGCGTAAGGCTATTGAGGGACTGAACGAATCCGAATATAACGGGAGAGTGCTTCATGTGACGGTTGCCAAGGGCCCCGCCGCTTCCACAACACAGGACGAGGAGGCTTGACAGCTGTAATTAAAACCGTTCCTTTGCCTTGACAAGGGCATGGGACAAAAAATGAAATGAAATGGAAATTAACCGTTTTGGACGGGTGCTGTTCTGTACCCTATTTTTTGCATTTGTATTTTTTTCAGGTTCTGTATCCGAATTCCTGTACGCGCAGCCGCTTTCGGTTGTAATTAGCGAGGTGATGTATAAGCCTGGCCCTGTGGTTGGCTTGCCGGAGGTGGAGTATGTGGAGCTGTACAACCGTTCCGGAGTTCCTATCAGGATGGAAGGATGGCAGTTGAAGGTGGGTAATTCATCAAAGGCCATTCCTGCCGTCACATTACAGGCGGCTACATGCCTGCTGCTTGCCGCCAAGTCGGACACCGCAGCCCTTTCGGCATACGGCGCTGTTGCCGCGCTCCCATCGCTTTCGCTGAACAACAGTTCCCAGACCCTCTCTCTTCTTGACGGTTCAGGAGAGACAGTTTTCACTTTCACATATCGCCATGAATGGCAGGAGGCTGCCAAACAGACTGGCGGCTGGTCGCTGGAGATGGCCGATTTGGCGCACCCTTGCATTGAAAAGGGCAACTGGCGCTCTTCCGGAGACCTTTCCGGCGGCACACCGGGAAGGGTTGTGGTGCAGGATGGTGCTGTCCGGGCTGCACCGTTGAGGCTTTTGCGTGTGGTGAGTACTGACAGCCTGGAGGTCCGGCTGTTTTTCTCAGGCAAACTTCATCCGGCGTATGTCCGGAGCACATCCGCCTATCTGGTGGACGGCCGTCCCGGTGCGGACAGTGTGATGGAGCTCTGTCCGGACTGGTGTTCGGTCCGGCTGCATCTGCTCCAACCGTTGCAGCCGAAGGAACTGCATGAGATGCAGGTGGCCGCGCCGCTTTGCGATTGCGATTCCCAACCGGTTGTTTCCGAACCTGTCCGGTTTGGTCTTCTGGAGCAGCCGGACAGCCTCGATCTGGTCATTAACGAGGTGCTTTCCCATCCGAAGGCGGGCGGTGTGCCGTTTGTGGAAATCTATAACCGTTCCGACAAACTGTTGGATTTGAAGCAGCTGCGTCTGTCCACCGTAAAAAGTGACGGCAGCCTGGATACCGGGAAACGGGTGGCGGCGGACGGCTGGCCTCTCTTTCCGGGCGAATATGCCTGCCTCTGCAAGGATGCGGAAAAGGTATGCCTGCACTATTCCTGTGCGGCGGACAACATGGTGGAGATGCCGGCCTTCCCATCCTATGCGCAGGGTGGCGGCAGGGTGATACTGTTGGAGCGTGGGCGTGTTCTTGACGATTTCACCTATTCGGAAAACATGCACTATCCGTTGCTGGCCTCCAATGCGGGTGTCAGTTTGGAGCGGATTTCTCCGGAGGTCGCGACGCAACTGGAGGACAACTGGTCTTCGGCGGCATCGTCGGTGGGTTATGCCACACCGGGTCTCGCCAACTCCTGCCTGACGTTGTCGGATGTGACGGATAACGGACCGCTCCAGTTTGAAAGCACAATATTCTCTCCGGACGGGGACGGTTACATGGACCAGTTGGTGGTGCGCTATATGCTGCCGGAGCCTTCACTGCGCGGCAGTGCCTGGATCTGCCGTCCGGACGGGGTGCCGCTGCGCTGTCTGATGAACAACGGGCTGCTTGCAACCGAGGGCATGCTTGTGTGGGACGGTGTGCTGGACAACGGCACATTGGCGCCGACCGGAGCCTATGTGCTGTTGTTCGAGTATTGGAGCCTGTCGGGCAAGGTGAAGCGGTACCGAAAGGTCGTCACTGTGGCGCGCCGCTGGTGATTTCAGACGTTGCGCATGTTCTCGTCAATCCGTTTCTCCTCGTCGAGCTGCCATAGCAGGAAGGCGGCCTGCTGTTCCATGTAGTTTAGGATGTCTATCTTGATGTTAAGGTCCTGGATTTTCCCCAGGTCTTCCACGATTTCGTCAATTCGGATTTTGAAGTTGTTTTCCATGTCAGTCTATATTATTATATGGTATGTAATATTTTCCTGTTAAAGTTTTTCAAACCGTTGCACCCCCTTGTGCTTCAAACGGTGTAACATCCCGGCGCACAGCAGCAGGAAGCAGGCGGCAGCGATGGCCAGGAACAGCCGCGTGTCCGGAAGCCGGTGCATGAGTTTGTACCAAAAATACAGTGTGCCTGCGCATAGCAGCAGGATGAACCATTCGGCGTACATGCAGACCATGCTGCCGAAGTTCTGCTTGACAGCGGCGGTCTCGTTGGTCCAGTTCAGGTTGGGTTTCAACAGGTTGATTGCAAGTCCAAGGGCTGCGCTGAAGCCGCAGAATCCGGTGGCGAAAAGGAAAATCAGCAGCACCAGCAGCGGATGGATACGGAAGGCGATGCCGGCGGCGATGCAGCATAGCGTTGCAGGGAGGATTGTGATGATCATGTGCAGCTTCCATTTGGCTTTAAGGATTTGCCAGCCTGAGACCGGAAGGGAGCGCACAATCCAGAGCGATTTCCCCTCCATGTTGATGGCGGAGCCGGAAACCATGTTTATGGTGCATAGCAAGGCGATGGCGGCAGCAAGCCCCAACGAAAGATAATCCGCCGGAAACAGGGTCGCAAATTCCTGAAGCGTGTCCGCTTTGATGAGCAGCAGCACCGCTGCCACCGGCATCATGAAGGTGCCCAACGCCCCGTTCATCATGTAGGTGGTGCTGGAGGTCAGCCGTTTGAACTCCTTGCGCAGCAGCGCACCCTCCGGACTGCCGGCTGATGCCACCTGCTGTTCGCTGTATTGCTTGCGTTTCAGACCGCCCTTTTGGGTTGTGGCGATGCGGAGGATGGAGCGGGACATGGCCGCGTAGGTTCCAAAAAACAGCAGCAACACCACACCGCTGAACAGCAGCATGGGCAGCGGCTCCCCTTCAAAGGCAAGCCCTAACTGGTATATTGGGTAGAAGGAGCTGCGGATTTGTCCGCCAATCTGCTCCATGTGGACCATAAAACCGTCCATCAGCGCGTTGGTTCCGCGACTGTACAGGTAGAAATAGGCGGCCAGGAAAAACAGGGAAATAACTGTGGTGATGAGTGTTTTCCGTTGGAAATGCCTGGCGATGGCAGCCACCACCCATCCCAACCAGCAGCCTAAAGTCAGTGACAGCAGGCCGGACAGCAGCAGCAACGGCAAGGCGAAAAGCGCCCCGGTCAAAGTTGTGCCGCCCGTCTGCCAGTACGCTATGTAGGCGGGAACCAGCACCATCGCTTCAAAAATCAGCCCGAGTAAATAGCTTCCGGCCATGCGGGTCAGCAGGATGTGGCGTGGCGGGATGGGGAGCGAAAAGAGCAGGTCGTTGTCCTTGGCGTTGTAGATGCCGGAATAGGTTGTGAAAATGCTGATGATCAAGCCAAAAAGGATGGCTGTCAGTCCGATTGCCGAAAAATAGAGCCAGCCTAGCCCGGCCTCAATAAGCGGGCGGCAGCTGAACCGTCCGACATTATAGAAGAGCACAATCATGGCGCCGAAGGCAAAGAGGAACAGGATGGCATAGAGCAGCAGGGAGCCGAGGCTGCGGCGTTTCCCGTTGCGCTGGTCGGTGGTCAGAAAGGCGGTCATCTGCAGCCACTGCCGCCTGCACAAGGTTTTTAACATGACTCCTCCTCCAGTTCAAGAAACACCTGTTCCAGACTTTCATCCCCTTTGACCTCCTCCATGCTGCCGGAACGGATTAGCTTGCCGTTCTGGATGATGGCAATCTTGTCGCAGAGCTTTTCCGCCACCTCCAGAACATGGGTGGAGAAGAAGATGGCGCTGCCTTGGTCGCAGAGTTCGCGCATAAGCTGCTTGAGCGTGTGGGCGGCCTTGGGGTCCAAACCGACAAACGGTTCGTCCATTACAAAAAGTTTCGGCTCGTGCATCAGTGCGGAGATGACGGCCAGCTTCTGCTTCATGCCGTGCGAGTAGGCGCTTATCGGCAGTGTGAGGTCATCTGTGATTTCAAAGAGTCCGGCCAGCCGTCCGATGCGTTCCTTACGGATGTCGGTGGGTATCCTGAAAATGTCGGCGATAAAGCGCAGGTATTGTGTGCCGGTCATAAAGTCGTACAGGTCGGGATTGTCCGGCAGGTAGGCGGTCTGCGCCTTGCAGGCCAATGGTTTTTCCTGTATGGAATCCGCTCCGATACGGATTTCTCCGCTGTCGAACTGCAGGAGTCCGCAGCAGGCCTTGATTGTTGTTGTCTTCCCAGCGCCGTTGGGACCTATGAATCCATAGATTTCGCCTGCTCCGATATGTAGCGAGAGGTCATCAACTGCGGTTTTGTCACCATATCGTTTTGTCAGGTGTTCGATAGTCAGCATAACGATGTTTTTTTATGTTCAAAAAGATAAAACGTCATTCCGTCGGTTTTATTGTGCCGTTAAGATGTCCGGTCTGTTTTTTCCGCTCCGCTTTTTTTTCGGGAATGCGGCAGGAGTATTTATAAAAGTGTTATTTTTGCAAATTCAATATGAATGGTATTATGGGTGTATTGGCTGAAATGCGTAACAGACTGGGGCCTGTAGTTGGCGGGGCGCTTCTGCTCGGCCTGCTGTTGGCCGTTTTCCCCGTGTCGGCGCAGGACCTGCACCATTCCCAGTTTTGGATGAACCCCCTGGCGTCAAACCCGGCGTCGGCCGGATTCTTCAACGGGGATGTGCGGGGCGGCACCTATTGCCGTAACCAGTGGCTGTCGGTGACGGTCCCTTACCAGACTTTCGGGTTGTGGGCGGATGCGCCGGTGGTCAAGCGCATGGTGCAGCAGGATATTGTCGGTGCCGGCCTTTTCATTGACATGGACAGGGCGGGCGATTCAAAATACAGCACCATGCAGGCCAACGGTTGCGTCTCATATTCCAAGGCCTTGAACAGAAGGAACAACCATTTCATGACGGTGGGGCTCTCCTTGGGCTTTTCCCAGAAGCGTTTCCAGCCTTCCGAACTGATGCATGGCGACCAATATGTGGATGGCAAGTATGATCCGGATGCTCCGACGTTGGAAAATTATCCGTACACCGCATTCTCATACGCCGATGTGGGCGGCGGGGTGCAGTGGTTTTACCAGAATCGTGCGGGCGTGATTTTTCAGGCGGGGTTGAGCGCCCTGCATCTGAACCGCCCCCCGCAGTCGATGCTGAAGGACGAAAAGGTGCGGCTGCCTGAAAAATACACAGGGCTGTTCCATGTGCAGCTGCCCTTGGGAGGGGAGAGCTGCTACCTGCAGCCGTCGCTCTATATGTGCCGGCAGGATGTATATTCTGAGATTATGGCTGGCCTGCTGGGTTCCTATGCCTTCCGTTACGACCGTGTGAAGGGGGTGACCAGCCTGCTGGGCGGGGTGGATTACCGTCTGGGTGACGCATTGTATCTGGTTGTGGGTGGGGAATGGCGCCATTTCCAGCTGCTTGTGAGTTATGACTTCAACGTCTCCTCCCTCTCCAAGGCTTCCAACGGCCGCGGCGGGGTTGAGCTGAACCTTCAATATGTCTATAAAAAGCCGTACGTGATACGTCGGCATGAAATCCCTTGTCCGATCTGGTAGCCATGAAACGAGTCGTGCTGTTTTTCCTGTTTTGGTCCGGATTGCTTTTGCCAGCCTCTTTTGCGCAGGTGGACGCCACATTGCTGGCGCAGGCCCGTAGTTGGGAGGAAAGTTCCGACTGGGCTTCCGCCGCCGCCTGTTACGAGCATTATCTTTCAGAGCACCCTTCCGGCGAGACCGACGCCTGCTGGCATTATGCCCATTGTCTGCGCATGCTGTATGAGTACAGGCAGGCCGAATCGATGTATCTGCGGGTGTGGCGGCAGGACTCCATCCATTATCCTGACGCGCTCTTCCATCTTGCCATGGTCAGGAAAAACAACGCCGGCTATGATGAGGCGGAGCGGCTGTTCGCCCGTTACCTGCTCATGGACAACATGTCGCGTGACACAATGCTGCTGCAGCGTGCGAAAATGGAGGTCAGGGCCTGTGCGTGGGCGCGCGAGTCGTTGCGCCATCCGGAACCATGCAGCCTTGAACGGCTTCCGAAAAAGGTCAATTCACCCTATTCCGAATCAAATCCGCGTACTGAAGGGGACAGCCTTCTATACTTCACTTCCCTGCAGCCTGTCACCCAGAGCGGTCAGGGTGCGTCGCTTGGAGGATACTATGCCTCCCGTATCTATGCGGCACGGATCACATCGGATGGAATCCGGACAGTACATACGCTCCCTGCCAGAATCAATCACCCGAAATACCACAACGGCAACATCTGTTTCAATGCTGACCGCACCCGTCTCTATATGACGCGCAGCCCAGTCGAAAAATCCGCTGCCGGAAACACTGAAATCTGGACGGCGGAGTTGGTGGATGGGAAGTGGCAGAAGCCTTACCGGTTGGAAGAACCGGTGAACATGCCGGGGACGGTCAGCACGCAGCCATGTGTCGTGGAGGAGGGTGGCGTGGAGGTGCTCTATTTTGTCTCGAACCGTGAAGGCGGGGCCGGCGGACTGGACATGTGGTACGCGCTTCGCGGGGAGGACGGGCAGTTCAGCTCGGCAGTGAACCTTGGCCGGACGGTGAACACTTATGGGAACGAGATGACCCCGTTCTATGATGCCCTCTCCCATAAGCTCTATTTCAGTTCGGACGGCTACCCGGGAATGGGCGGATATGACGTGTATGTGGTTGAAGGGGGGCTTAACCAGTGGGCTTCGGCTCCTAAGAATCTCGGCTTCCCGTTCAATTCTCCGGCCAACGATGTATATTTTGTCTGTTCGGACAACGGCGGTCGCGGCTACTTCGCCTCCAACCGGCGTTCGGAGACGGCGCTGACTGATGCCGTCTGCTGCAACGACTTGTATTATTTTGAAAAAAACACGGACACAGTCATCGTCCGAACCGATACCGTTCGTCCTCCGCAGCCGGTTGCGCGGGCGACCGAGTCCTCCCGCAAGGCGCTTTCGATGCTGCCGCTGACCCTCTATTTCCATAACGACGAGCCGGACCCGAAGTGTGAGAGCGACACCACATCTTCGGATTACCATTCCACGCTGGCCTTGTATCTTGCGTTACGTTCAAAATACATGGATGCCTATTCCGAGGGGTTGCATGGAGCCGATGCGGACAGTGCGCGGGAGCAGATCCGCCGCTTTTTTGCAGATTCGCTGGAGCATGGATACCGTCGCCTGCGTGCCTTCTTCGCCCTGCTTCGTGAGGATTTGGAAAGTGGGAGCCGTGTCTCCCTGATTATTGAGGGTCATGCCAGCCCGCTCCATTCCGACCAGTACAACATGCACCTCTCGTCACGGCGTATCTATAGTTTGTGGAACAGTCTGCTGGAGTATGAGGGAGGCGTTTTTGTGCCATATATTGCCTCCGGACAGTTACGTATGGAGCGTGACCCGAAAGGCAGGAGGCAGGCCAAGCCGTACGTTAGCGACAATCCGCATGACCAGCGCAATTCGGTATACAGTGTGGCGGCGGCGTTGGAGCGGCGCATCCAGATTGTCGGTTATGTGTCGGAACCTGGTGATGTCGTGCCTGCCGCTAATAGCGGAGCGCATCATCCATCTGGCGGTACTCCTCAAAAAGGGCAAGGCACTCCTCGCGGTCAAGTTGAATGAGGAAATCCTTGAAGTTTCCGCGCCCTCCGAACTTTTCATCGAACTGTGCGTCACGGAAGCCGATGAGCGCGTTGTCGGCGATGGTGCAGCCGTAATAGACATGGTCGATGTTGGCCCACATGCATGCGCAGAGGCACATGGTGCACGGCTCTCCAGTGGTGTACAGTTCACAGCCCTTGAGGTCATGGCTGCCCAAGCGTCTCCCTGCATCCCGCAGTGCGGTGATTTCGCCGTGGGCGGTCGGGTCATTGTCGCGAAGTACGCAGTTGTGCGCCTTGGCAATAATGCATCCATCCTTTACTATGACGGTGCCGAACGGCCCGCCTGCGTGGTCGCGGATGCCTTGTCTTGCCGTTTCAATTGCAGCCTGCATGTATTTGTGTCGGTTCATCTGCATTTTGTTTTTGCAAATGTACATGAAATCCGGATATGTCGGGAGCTCTTGCGGAATTTTTTTTGGAACCATTTAAAATACTTTCATACAATGAGTTATTTATATCATATTTATTCACAATGCGTTGTTAAAAACTTCGATTCGCTTACAAAAAAATAGTTTCATTTTTTTTCTGCAGCACTTTTTTTCTCCACTTTTTTATGTTATTTTTGCAATCGCAAGAAGAGGAAAGGAAGCAGGTGGATAACTTTTTTTTTTTCAGTAATTTTGCAAAATTGAACAAATAAAATTTCAAAAACGGATAAAAGAACAGGAGTGTAGAAATGTTGGAAGAAAACAATAATTGTCAGACGATTTGGAATGAATGTTTGAAGATTATCCAGTCAAACACAAGTCCTGAACATTTTGAGACATGGTTCCAGCCCGTGGTGCCGGTTTCGCTGAAGCAGCAGGAACTGACCATCCAGGTGCCGTCCATGTTCTATTACGATTTTATTGAGAACAATTTCTGGCAATTGTTAAAGACTGCTGTGCGTCACGTGATGGGGCCGGACGGCAAACTGTCCTACAGCGTGGTGATGTTGGATGACAAGACGGGCAAGAAGAAAAAGACCCTGACCCTGCCGCATTCCTCTTCGGAGGTGGGCAGCAACCAGCCCGCCATGCCGCCGCTCTCCTCCGGTTCCGATTCGGAGAAGCAGGGGCGCACTATTGTGAACCCGTTTGTGATACCAGGTCTGAAGACGATGAACATCAACTCCCAGCTCAAACCGGAGCTCAATTTTGACAATTTTGTGGAGGGTGAGTGCAACCGTCTGGCACGTGCCGCCGGTTTTGCGGTCGCCAAGAATCCGGGCAAGACCTCCTTCAACCCGCTCTTCATCCATTCTGATGTCGGTTTGGGCAAAACGCACCTCGCAAATGCAATCGGTCTGGAGACCAAAGTGAACTTCCCCGACAAGACTGTTCTCTATGTCGATGCGGAAACCTTTCTGCAACAATACATTGAAGCTGCAAAAGCGCAGACCATAAACGATTTTATCCATTTTTACCAGATGCTGGACGTTCTTATTATAGATGATGTCCAGTTCCTTTCGAAAAAGGAGAAGACCCAGGAGGCTTTTTTCCACATCTTCAATTTCTTCCAGCGCGAAAACCGGCAGATGGTCATCACTTGCGACAAGTCTCCTTCCACCCTGACAGGCTTTGAACAGCGGCTTCTCTCCCGTTTCAAATGGGGGCTCTCCGCCGATCTGCAGATTCCGGACAAGGAGACCCGCGTCCGCATCATCAAGAAGAAACTGCTCAACATCGGTGTGACCGACATTGACGAGGAGGTTATAGACTACCTTGCCTACCGCATCGTGACCAACGTGCGTGAAATAGAGGGTGCGCTGATTTCAATTCTTGCGCAGTCATCGCTTAACCGCAAAACCATCACGGTGGAGCTGGCCAAGCAGATGATCGACAAGTTTGTGCAGAACACCATCCATGAGATTTCCATCGACTACATACAGAAGGTGGTGTGCGACTATTTCAACATCCCCGTCTACCAGATGCTTTCAAAGTCGCGCAAGGGGGAGATTGTGCAGGTGCGGCACGCCTCCATGTATTTTGCCAAAAAGTACACCAACCTTTCGTTGGCGCAAATCGGCGCACGCTCTGGCGACAAGGACCATGCGACGGTTCTGCACGCCTGCCGCGCGGTGGAGAACCAGCGCGCCACCAACGCCAAGTATGCCGCCGATCTGAACAATATCGACAAAATCCTGAAGAACGCCTGAGCCATGAATAATAATGTATGGCGTTGGTTTTTGCTGTCTGCATGCTGTCTCTTTCCGTTGTGCGGCTTAGCCCAGAATGTCGGCAGCGTGCGTGGAGTTGTGACGGACCAGGGCAATTCCTCGCCTATGGAATATGTGACTGTCCGTGTGCTGGAGCAGCCGGGCAACAAACTGGTGAAGGGAACAATAACGGATGTGAGCGGAGCTTTCCGCATCACCGGGCTGGCTACCGGAAACTACCGGCTGCTGCTGACCTATACAGGATACGATTCCCTTTCGAAAGACTTCACTGTGACGGCCGCTTCTCCGGATGTCCGCCTGCGGCAGATGCAGATGCGTCCGTTATCGAAGCAGTTGAAAGGGGTCAATGTTGTGACCCAGCAGTCCCAGATGACCTTGGAGGTTGACAAGAAGGTCTTCAACGTGGGGCATGATCTGACCAAGTCGGGCAGTTCGGCCAGCGAACTGCTTGAAACCATCCCTTCGGTGGAGGTTGACAACGAGGGCGGCATTTCGCTGCGCGGCAACACCAACGTGACCATCTGGATTGACGGCAAGCCCTCCGGCCTGACCGCCGACAACCAGGGGCAGATTCTTGAGCAGATGCCGGCTGAGAACATCGATAGGATTGAGGTGATCACCAACCCCTCGGCCAAGTACAGCCCGGAGGGGACCACCGGAATCATCAACATAATACTGAAAAAGGACAAGCGTAAGGGCTATTACGGGAGCATCCAGGCAGGCGCCAACACCGATGACCGCGGAAACGTCGGCGGCAGCCTGAGCGGCAACATCAACTACAATTCCGGCAAATGGGATCTGTATGCGAATATCGGCCTGCGCAACCATGTCCATTCCCGCACCGAACACACCTACCGTGACAATCTGGATGCGGACGGCAACAAGATCTCCTATCTGAACCAGGATGCCGTAAACACTGGCCGCGGACTCTTCTGCATGCTCCGTGGCGGGGCGACATACCATCTGGGCGACAAGGACAACTTCAGCCTGGACCTGATGGGCAACATCGGGAAAAGGGGAGGCATCAACAGCAACATCTACACTTCCAATGTTCCTGCGCTGTACGACACCAGCTGGCGTGTGAGCGAACAGGACAACCGCAATACCGGCGGCAGCGCGTCGCTATCGTACCGCCATCTGTTCTCCAAGGAGTCCACCCTTGACCTGCTGGCATCATACAACCGATGGAACATGGAGGGGAACAACCTTTTCACCCAGACCTACGACAAAAAATATCTTGCGGACACCAGCATGCAGCGCCAGGAGAGCAGCGTGCTGTCGGGATTCTGGACATTCCAGGCCGATTATGCCAACAAGTTTTCCGAAAACATGCGTATGGAGGCCGGTTACAAGGGCGAGCTCCAGCAGGAGGAGAGTCCGGTCAGCACCTTCAACGGCAGACGGGAATCGGAACTTCAGGAAAACCATCAGCTGTACAATGATTTCTTCTACGGCCGCGATGTGCATGCGCTTTACGGGACTTTCTCCCATAAAATAAGCAGTTTCAGCTATCAGTTGGGTCTCAGGGGTGAGTACACTTCCGTGGAGACACAGTCGCTCTCCTATGGGCAGTCGCGCGGCACCGCACCGGTTTACGACACCTCCTACTTCAACTTTTTTCCGAGCATTTTCCTCTCCTATGCTCTGCAGCAAGGGCATGAGTTCCAGCTGAACTACACCCGCCGCATCAGCAGGCCGAGAGGTCACCGGCTGAACCCCTTCGTCAATCTGGAGGATACCATGAACATCTCCTTCGGAAACCCGTACCTTCTGCCGGAATATTCCAATTCTTTGGAGTTCAATTATCTGAAAAAATGGAATCTGCACACCTTGTCCCTTTCGCTCTACCATCGCAACACCGACAACATGATACAGCGCATCCGTTACCGCGACAATCAGGTGATGAAGAGCACGTTCGTGAATGTGGCGCATGAGGGGCGCACCGGTCTGGAACTTATTTCCAAGAACACGCTGTTCAAGATGCTTGACCTTACCACCACATTCAATTTCTATTACAACGAGATGGATTCCTTCACATATTGGCCGCAGAACGCCGCTCTGCCGGTGACTGCCGCTGCGGAGAATGATTTCTCCTGGAACGTGCGCATGTTGGCCAGCCTTGCCCTGCCGAAGGGTTTCATGCTGCAGCTGACAGGCCGTTACGATGCGCCGCGTCTGGTGGCACAGGGTGAGCGCATGGCCAATTACAGCCTTGATGCCGGCCTGCGAAAATCCTTCTTCAACAAGAAACTGAGCATGAACCTTAATGTCCGCGACCTTTTCAACACCCAGAGCTGGCACACCATAACATCAGGTGACGGCTTCTATCAGGATTATGAGGGCCATTGGGGACGCCACATCCGTCTGATGCTGACCTACCAGTTCGGAAACACGATGGCACGTCCCGACACGAAGAGGCCGCAGGACACCTCCACCGGTTACGAAGATACCGATGAAATGTAGTTTTTGGTTCCAAAAACAGTCCCCAAAAGACCCGCATTTATGCGGGCCTTTCTTTTTATGTTGTCCAATGTGGTTGATTTACATTTTATTGCGTGATAAAAATTTTTTTCAAAAATAATCCCTCCGTATGTCGGAATTGACTACTTTTGCAAGTCGTTTGACATTGCCCAATGGTGTAATGGTAGCACACCAGATTCTGGTTCTGTTTGTATGGGTTCGAGTCCTATTTGGGCAACCAAAATTCCAAACCTCAGGTTTGGAATTTTTTTTTGTATTCTCCGCTCAGTAGCGGTACTTCTCCTTCCACCACTGCCGCAACCGAAGCCGCAGCTCGTTCTCTCTCGCGTTGTCGCCGGGCTCGTAGAATCGGGTTCCGCGCAGCTCTGGCGGCAGGAAATCCTGCTCCACAAAGTTACCCTTGAAGTCGTGCGCATATTTGTAGTCCTTGCCGTAGGACAAATCCTTCATAAGCCGGGTGGGGGCGTTGCGCAGGTGTAGCGGCACCGGCAGGTCCCTGCTCTTCTCCACTTCGGCCAGCGCCTTGTCGATTGCCAGGTAGGAGGCGTTGCTCTTTGGCGAACATGCCAGATAGATGGCGGTTTGGGAGAGTATGATCCGCGCCTCCGGCATCCCGATGACATGGATTGCCTGGAAACAGTCCGAAGCCAGCAGCATGGCGTTGGGGTTGGCGTTGCCGATATCCTCGGAGGCGAGGATGAGCATCCGCCGCGCGATGAATTTCGGATCCTCGCCGCCGGCAATCATTCGTGCAAGCCAGTATACGGCGGCGTTGGGGTCGCTGCCACGTATCGATTTGATGAAGGCGGAGATTATGTCGTAGTGCATTTCGCCACCCTTGTCGTAAATCTGCAGGTTCTGCTGGATGATGGTCTGCACAGTTTTGTTGTCAAGAACAATCTCCCCATCGCTGCGGTCGGCCAGCGTGTTCACACACAGCTCAAAAGCGTTGAGCAGCTTGCGTGCGTCCCCGCCTGAAATGTGGAACAGTGCGCCGGACTCCTCCACCCGTATGGTGCGTCCGGTGCGTTGCCGCATCGTCTCCACGGCGCGGTTTAGTATGCCCTGCAGGTCATCCTCCTCCAGCGGCTTCAGAATATATACCTGGCAGCGTGAGAGCAGCGGCGAAATCACCTCGAACGACGGGTTTTCGGTGGTGGCGCCTATCAGTGTGACAATGCCGGCCTCGACTGCTCCCAGCAACGAATCCTGCTGGTTTTTGCTGAACCGGTGGATTTCGTCAATGAAAAGGATGCATGAGGTGGGCACCTGCCGTGCCTTTTCAATGACATCGCGCACCTCCTTAACTCCCGAATTGATGGCACTCAGCTTGAAGAAGGGCCATTGCAGCCTGTTGCTTATCAGCAGTGCAAGTGTGGTCTTGCCCACACCTGGCGGCCCCCAGAATATCATCGATGGGATTTTCCCGTTCTGGATGGCCTGACGCAGCATCGCCCCCTCGCCGAGCAGGTGCTTCTGCCCCGCGTAGTCCTCAAGGGTGTTGGGCCGCATCGCTTCGGCCAGCGGAATGTGCAGTGCGTCCATCTTACAGCTGTATTTGGTCAAAATTCTTTCCGAAGACCGCATTGGTCTTTGAAATGCTGACAAAGGCCGCCTTGTCTGTCTCCTTTATTATGCGCATGATTTTGGTCTTGTCGCTCTTGTGCGCCATCACCAGTAGCACGTCGCTCTCCTGTTTGGAGTATGATCCGACCCCTTTCAGCAGTGTGGCGCCGCGGTGCATCTCGTGGTTGATCTTTTCAGCAATCTCCTCGTTCTTTTGGGAGAAGATCATGAACTGGTAGGTCTGGCGGTGGCCGTCAAGGAAGGTGTCGGAGGCGATGGTGTAGGCAATCATCACCACAAAGCTGTAGACCAGTTTCTCCACAGAGTGGGTGATGAGGTACGATGAGGCGATGATGAACACGTTGATGTACATGGTCAGCTTGCCGTAGGCGACCCTTCTGAACTTGCCTATTATCATGATGATGATGTCAGTGCCGCCGGTGTTGCCGCCGTAGTTCAGGGCGAGGGCGACGCCGAAGCCTGCCAGCCCGGAGCCGATGATGGCGCACATGAAGGTGTCATCCACCAGAGGTTGGGAGAACATCGGCTGGAAAACGGCGAATCCTGCGGAGACTATTGCGGTGCAGATGCCTGTGGTGATGCAGAACTTAGAGCCCAATATCTTCCATGCCACGGCAATGAATATGCCGTTGATGACAAACGACGAGAGGCCGACCGGTATGTGCGGATTGGCAAAGTAGATAAGGGAGGCTATGCCGCTGACGCCGCCGCCCATCAGCTGGACAGGCAGCAGGAAGGCGGACCATCCGAAGGTGAAGACAGCCAGTCCGAGGGTGATGAAGAAGTAGTTTTTTATTACCGTAAGGAATGATTCGGTGGAGATTTTTTGTTTCATTGTTTTATGACTGTTCGTATGATGGTTTCAGAAGTGGTCTGGCAGCGGAGAATGTAGGCTCCTTTGGGCAGATTGCTGAGAGACAGTGTGGCCTCCCCACTGCATGGGCGCGATTCGGCGACTATCCGTCCGGAGGCGTCCCACAGCTGGCAGTGCAGCAGCGTTGCGCCATCAATACGGATTCTGATGAAATCCTGTGCCGGATTGGGGTAGCATTGCAGTGTTGTCACGGTGTGGCGCGCTATGGCATCCGTCCCGATAATGCTGTAATGCACAACCACCTTTGATGTCAGAAAGCCGCCCAACTGCTCCATGTTGTTCAGGTAGGGGACGTAAAGTGTGTTTTCAAACGGATACCAGCCCTTGCGGCTGTCGTACATTTCGTAGCGGCAGGTGTCTCCATTACCCTCTCCGGTGTAGCTGTTGGTGGTTCGGTAAACCCCGACCCATTGCTTTTTCTGGCTCTCCCAATTGTAAAAGACATTTTCCAACTGGTTGCCCCATTTGTCGAATTTCCAAGTGCTCTTGCTGTTGTTGTCCCATTGTTGTCCCTCCATGTTCCAGAAGGCTTCGGTCTCTTGTGACTTTCTTCCGGTCTGGTCGTAGCTGTATTCCCGCAGACGGTGGTTGACCCATTCCTTGTTGTATGGGGTCTGCATGATGCTGCGTGCCAGCTGCCCTTTGTGGTCGTATTCGTTGCTGGTGAATTCCCGTTTTGCCCATTCGGAAGTGCCTCTTTTCCAAACGTACAGGGTGGTGGTGGAGAGCCGGTTGCCGGAATCATAGCTGTAATAGTAATGGAATTCGTTGGTCCATTTCTCCTCTCCGCACTCCCAGGTCCAGGTTTGCAGTTCGGAGCGGTTGCCGGCGGAATCGTAGCTGTAGAGATAGTGCAGCCAGTTCTCCCATTCCAGTTTGGGCGGGCCGCCGTGGGTGTGGTTCCAGTTCTCCTCAAGGTAGTCCAGCAGCCGGCCGTGCGAATCGTAGGTGGAGGTGGCCCTGAAGATGTCGGTCCATGCGGTGTCCCAGAACTGCCATTGCTCCAGTGTGACATCCCCGTTAGCATTGTGCCGGTAGAATATCCGTGCAATGTAGTCCGAATCGTCATCCTCGCGGAAAAAGGTGTCCACATTGCCCCGCTGGTCATAAGTGTAGTGGAAGATGTGTGGGCTGGTCCAGCGGCCAAGACTGTCCGACCATGTCTGGTAATGTTCCAGGGTGCGGTTGTCCTGCGCATCGTAGGCATAGAGGTTCCGTGTGATGTTCTTCCATTGCCCGTTCTCAAGGTTCTGCACAAGGTCGCACAGCAGGTTGCTCCTTTGGTCGTAGGTGTATGTGCGGCGCTGCTGTTCCTCCCATTGCCCGTTTATGGCTGAATGGAAACGGATTTCTGTCCGCCGGCCCTGTTGGTCATACAGGTATTCGTAGAATCCTGAAACAGCACCGTCGGTATTGTATATGAATGCGGTGTCCGGCAGCCATGCCGGCAGTGCATGGGGCGGTGTCGGCTGTCCGGACGCTGAAAGGCAGCCGATAATTATCAGAGGCAAAAGCAGTTTGTTTTTCATGGCCTTTATTTTTTCATTGTAACGGAAAAAAAACGAATTATTGTGTTACGGCGGAAAAAAGTGATGCGGCGGTTTTCAGGCCGTCAAGGGCCGCGCTCACGATGCCGCCGGCATAGCCCGCCCCTTCGCCGACAGGGTAGATTCCGGGAACTTCGGAGGCGCGGTTCTCCCCGCGCAGTATGCGTACCGCCGATGAGGAGCGTGTCTCCACGCCGGTCATGATTGCATCGGGGTGGTTGAATCCCCGGATGCAGCCGTCCATTTTCGGGATGGCCTCCCGGAGCGCATCCACCACATAGCCTGGCAGGCAGCGTTTGAGGTCGCAGTATATGACCCCGTGCGGGTAGGAGGGCTTGACCGAAGCCGGGCCTTCCGCCACCTTGCCCTTCAGGAACGCCCCGACGGTGTTGGCCGGTGCGCGGCAGTCGCCCGCTATGTCATAGGCCATCCGCTCGTATTTCTCCTGGAAGGCAAGTCCGTCCAGCGGACTTTCCTTGTAGAAATCCTCCGTCCGGATGCCGACCAGCAGTGCGCTGTTGGCGTTTTCGCGGTTGCGGCTCTTCTCGCTCATGCCGTTGGTGACGATGCTTTTGGGGTTGTTTGCCGATGCCATGACGGTGCCGCCCGGGCACATGCAGAAGGTGTAGACGCTGCGATTCTTCAGGTGCACCACGCCGCGGTATGATGCTGGCGGCAGGTATTGTGCGAATTCCCCGTAAAGCATTTTGTTGATGTATTGCTGCTTGTGCTCGATGCGCACCCCGATAGAGAAGGGCTTGGCCTCCATCGGAAGTCCTTTTTCATGCAGGCGGCGTAAGGTGTCGTGGGCGGAATGGCCCAGGCAGAGCAGCAGGTGGTTGGTCTGTAATTCCTTTTCCGGCGTGCATGCGGTGAGGCTGCCGTCCGGATTCTGCCGGAAGTCGGTGAGGGGCGTGTCGAAATGTACGCTGCCTCCAAGGCTGACAATCTCCTCGCGCAGACTTACAACAACCTTTTCCAGGCAGTCGGTGCCCACATGCGGGGTGGCGGACCATGTCACCTCCTCGTCCGCGCCGTGCAGGTGGAACTCGTTAAGGATAAAGCGTATCCAAGGGTGATGAAGGTTGGTGGCCAGCTTGCCGTCCGAAAAGGTTCCTGCGCCGCCTTCGCCGAACTGGATGTTGCTGTCGGGGTCCAGCCGCCTGTTACGGAGAAATTCCTCCACCTTACGTTTACGCTCGTCCATGCGGCTGCCGCGCTCAAGCACGATCGGGCGTGCTCCGCAGCGGGCGAGGTACAGGGCGGCGAAGATTCCTGACGGTCCGAATCCGGCAATGACCGGCTGGAGCGGGTGATTCCATTTGGGGTATTGCATCGGCTCCGGCGGGGTATATGGGCTTACATCCTTGTGCTTCAATAGTTCCGGATGCTCATTTTTCAGCCGCAGCATAACCTGGTAGTCATAAACCACCTCCGACCGCTTGCGTGCATCCACCGATTCGCGCAGGATGCGGAACTCCTCCACTTCGGCGGGCTGAAGGCGAAATGTGCGCAACACCGTGTCGCGCAACGTTCCCTTTTTATCTACCGGAATGCGTATGTTGTTGATTCTAATCTCCATGTCAAATGCGGCAGCGTATGGCTGCCATTTGCAAAAGTAGTCATTTTTTCCATACGGAGGGAAATCGGCAGGGGCGTAATTCAAATGTTCCTTGCGATGATGTCGGCGCAGGCACCTTATCGGAACAGGGTAATTGAACCGTTCAGATAGAGCGGAGTCAGGCGGCTGTTGCTGTAGGTGGCTTTCACCACATAGAAGTAGATGCCTGCAGAGAGCGGATGTCCCTGCATGTCTTTCCCGTCCCACCAGAAGCTGTTGTCATGATATGGAGGGCATTCCCCCTCGTTGCAACATTGCCGCCAGACCACATTTCCCCATCGGTTGTATATGGTCATTTCAAAAGTATGGAATCTGCCGCATTCCTCCATGGGACGGAAAAAGCGGTTCCCCTGTAATCCGTCATCGGGCGCGAAAGCATTCGGAAAGCAGGGTGCCGGGACAATGCGGACCATTTTTTCAGCGGTGTCAAGGCAATGGTTTTCATCGGATACAATCAGTCGGATGATGTAGTTGTTTTTCAAACGGTACACGTGGGCGACTTTATTCCCCGACAATGCGGTGTTGTCACCCATGTCCCATTGCCAACGGTTGATGGCTGCGCCTCCCGGTAGGGATTTGTCAGCGAACATGATTTCCATTCCCTCGCTGGCGATGGTGTCGGTGATGTCAAAATCGGCTTTTGGTCCTGCCACACTGTCAATGGGTACTGTCTGTTCCCATTGACAGTATCTGTCCTGCAAGGTTATATGGTACATTCCCGCTTTCAAACCGGTAATGGGGTTGCGATAGCCTCCTGTGCTGTCCACCATGCAGGTGAGGGACGCGGAATCTTCGCTGCTGACGGAGAGGATGATGCTGCCGTCACTATGGTGGCAGTTTTCAGGTGTGGTGCGGACATCCGCCTCCAATCTGGTGATGTGTAGGATGGATGAGATACTGTAAGTGGCGGTGTCGTATTCGTCTGCGTAACGTACCGCCATGCGGATATGGTAACTCCCTTTGGTGAAATGTTTTTTCCAGACCAGCTGGTCACGTGCCGTTATTTCTTCCACAGAGTCAATGTACCAGCAGATATGGCCGGGTTGGTGGCTGAGTGAGTCCGCCACTTCCGCCTGAAAGGTGATTTCCTGTTCACAAAAAAACAGTTCCGGAAGTTTAAGATAGTGGGTGTCATTGGCTGTGAAAGAGCGTTCCCAATTGCGGAATTTGGCCGATGCAAGCATATAGTAGCTTTCCGTTTGTGCCAGCCCGTAGCTGTATGCCTGCAATCCGAAGGCACTGTTGGAGAAGAGGTATGTGGAATCTTTGTCTAACAACATGTCATAGTAGGACCATCCGGAGGGATGATTGTACCATTCTCCTCCAAAAAGCGCTTTGTTTTTTCCCCCATTGACACACACCGAGCAACTGTCTTTTCCTGCGGAAGGTACCACAATCATCGCATGGTATTGCGGAATCATTTCGTTAGGATTCCCTGGTATTTCAAATGGCTTGATGATGCAGGAACTGACACGCCGGTTGAGCGGGGACACCCATGCCATGGCCGGATCCCCTTTTCCTGTTCTGATGCGCAATGGATCCCTGAAATTGCAGGATGGCAAAAAGGAACAGGCAAGTGCCGGTTTGTCGGTTATGATATGGCATCCGCTGTCCGCAGTGGAGATTTCTATCCAGGCCCATTCCCCTGCATCCAGTCCGTTCAGTTTGCCCGGCCCGCTGATGTCGGTTCGCAGCCTTCCCCCTGACAAAGTGATGTTTGTGTTGTTTTCAGTAGCCATTATTTGAACGAAATCGGATCCCATGTCACTGGCAGGTATGAAAAACTCTTTTCCTCCTGTACTTTTGGGATGGTATTGTTCATACAGTTTGTCAGTGATTCCGAATAAGGGGATATTGGTCAGTTTTTCCACATTGAACAACGCCACAGGTTTGCTGCTGCGTATTTCCCGTTGGATACCGGATGCGGAATGTGATATGGAAAAATAATAGGTTTCCCCCTTGTCAAGGGTGCACAGCAGTTGTCCGCCAATTTTGACGACCGTGTTGTTTTCTGTGGCAATAATCACACATAGCTCATCCTGTTGGGGTGTTGTGTTCCCGTTTTGTCGGAAAATGCAGTAGTCGCATCCTACGGCCTCTACCGGTAAAACCAGTGTGGCGTCAGCATCGTAGTTTTTTCGTGAAATAGCTGATACAGAGATGCTGCTGTCGCTTTGAATACAAACACTGAGGTTGTCCCGTTTATCCATTGTCTTGTGATAGCATCCTTTGGCTTGCTTATAGGTGGGCCGATAGGAAAATGTGTGTCCGGGTGACACATGGAAAGGGACAGTTTCGTTGGAATGTGTGAAGATGATATGGCCGTTGGCCTGGTGCATTGAATTGATCTGGATTTCGAAAAATAATTCTGTGCCGAACGTACAATTGCCGAAATGCCCTGTGTCAAGTGCTCTAAGCCGGTGTTCTCCGAACGATAGCCAGAACTCCGTGCAGGATGACTGTGCATGGGCGTGTATGGCTCCCATGCACAGCAGCATTGTCAGGAAAAACGTTCCTGCACGTATGGTTCCGTGTGGTTTGTTCATAAGAACGGATAGTATGATAAGCCTTATTGTCGGATGAATTTCTTCATATAGCGCCCTTCGTCTGTCCGGATTTCCACCCAATAGGCTCCTTTTGCCATTCCGCTTACATCCACGGTGCAGCTGTTGGATGTTTGCAGCACCTTCCGGCCGGAAAGGTCATAGAGGATGATGCAGTTAATGGCGGAATTGGAATTTACGGTGAACTGGTTTTGTGCGGGATTGGGATAGATGCTCACCATTGCATGCTTTTCGCTACTGATGGGTACTGACAGGGGCTCGCCATCGAATACCGCCTCAATCATGGTGTCTTTGGTGATGGTGAAGGAGAGGGTTTGTCCGGTGGAAATCCATTCTCCGTTGCTTCTCCATCCCGAAAAGGTGCAGCCTTCCACGGGTTCGGCTTTCCAAGTGATGTGTTCCCCTTTCTGGTAAAAGCGGTATTCAACCCCTCTGATGTTTCCCTTTTCTTTGGCATTCACGGATGCACCAGCGGAGAGTCCGCCCCCTTCGATGAGGAAATCCTGCCAGATAGGAGTGCTTTTGTACAGGTCCACTGCGGAGGTGGGAACAATCAGCCTGCATTGGGAACGTTTGACGTTGTCAAAGGCATTGTTGTATCCTTTGGGTACTTCAAATGTTTGTGGTATCGGATTCAGGTCTATAACAAGTTTTAGCGCAGTATCGTTGTAAAACGTTCCCTTGATGAAGTGTTTTAATGTTGCAGGAAGAATAACGCTGGAAAGTTGTTTGCATTGCACAAAATCTGAAAAGATTGTGTCTGTTTTAAGTGGAATGACAACATGTTTGATAGTTGTTCCATAAAAGGTGTTCCCAAAAGAATTATAATCTCTGCCTTTCCCAAAAGATATTAGGTTGGGAAAAAGGGTTGGAAATGAAAGGGTGTCAGGCAAACATTTTGTAAGCAAAAAGGCAGAACTCTCTATTATTTCCAGTTGTTTGGGCAGATTGATGGTTCTTAAAGCCGTATCATTGTTAAAGGCATAACTTTCTATTTTTTTTAGGCTGTTTGGCAAGTTAACCTTTTCCAGTGCAATCCAATCCCGAAAGGCAATATTGCCAATGGTTGTGATGCCCTCTCCAATTTCAATGTGTTTCACACTTGTGCGATAGTATGTTGTTAATGAAGATGAATAAGGTAATATCCCCGTTCCTGTGAATTTTAGGGTGGAATCGCTGCCATTAAAAAATAATTCATAATATACGTTGGAATTACCAATGCGTTGTGGTTGGGCATAAATGGTTTGGAAACCCAGTGTCAGTGCCAATAACAGGCATAATAATTTTAAACGTTTCATAACAAAAGATGTTTTGTTAAAAATAATTGCTTTACTTTACAAGACGTAAAAAAAAATGAAAATGTTACCTGAAAAATGAAAAAAAAAGCTTTTTTTCGCGATTATCCGCCTGACTCTGCCGTGTCCGGTGGAGGTTGTTCAGATATTCCTTGCAATTATGTCGGCGCAGGCGCAGGCGAAAAAGAGATTGTATCCGCCGCACACGCCGTCAATGTCCAGCAGCTCGCCTGCCGCGTAGAGCCCAGGAAACCCCTTTATCGCAAGGTGTTCGTCCACACAGCTGATGGGGATGCCTCCGTGGCATACTTGTGCCCCCTCCCAGCCGTAAGTTCCCTCAATATCCAGCCGGAACCGTTTCGGGTCGAAGGGCTGGCGGCGGTAAAGCGCGTTCAGCTTCGGATGCAGCACACCGCAGAGGTCACGGTGCTGTTTCAGGTGCTCCCGGAGTGACCAGCCGGGCTGTCCGTACATGAAATCCAGCAGCAGATGGCAGTCCTGCGGCTGCCCAAGCCGGTTGTAGATGGCGGAGGCGTTCAGTATTACAATGCCGGAGAGCCCGTCCTCCTTGAAGGTAATTTCGCCGGTTTCGCGGAATAGCCCCCTTGCCCCCTGCATCAGCCGCACTTCGGCCTTGGCGCGGCAGCCCTCCAGCTTTCGCGGACAGTTGCGGATTTTGAACCCTACAAGCGAGGGGGCGAGCGGTGTCATGGGCAGCGGTATTGTTTCTATATATCTGTTGTAGCCCTGACGGTTGCGTGCAATCATACCGGCTGGTGAGCCGCTGCACAGCACCACGCGGTCAAACAGGGCCGGCCCATCATTGACGCGCCATTTCCCCGATTCAGGCTGCAATTTGAACACTTCGGTGCCGCAGCGTATTGTGACACTTCCCGGCAGGTCGTCCAGCAGGGTGTCGAGGACGGTCTGGGAAAATTCGCTCCATGGGTAGATGCGCCCCTCTTCATCGGTGCGCAGCAGCAGCCCGAACGATTCCCACAGCTCCCGGATGCGACGGTCGTCGCATTTTGCCAGTATCTGCCGCATGAACTCCGGATGGTTGTAGCATTCCGGCGTGATGCCGTCATGGAGAAGGTTGGCCTTGCCTCCGCCGGAGGCCTTGATTTTGCTGCCCACCTTCTCCGCTTTCTCAAAGACTGTCACACGGCAATCCTTACGCCGTGAAAGCAGTTTGGTCAGAAACAGGCCGGATGCGCCGGCCCCGATAATGGCAATTTCCATTTATTCGATAAGCCGGACGGAGCCTCCTCCCCAGCGTTCCATGTAGTGTATGTTCGGTTTTTCCTTGTTGAATCCGAGACGGTATCCGCGATCTGGTCCGAGCGGTGAGGATGACCAGTAGAAACCTTCCACGTTGACATTGTAGACAGTCCCGTCCTGACCGCGGAAGCCACCGGCGGGCAGCATGATGGCCTTTTTGTTTTTGCCTGTGATCTTGAAGCCTTTCTTATCCACCCATGTCCATTCGCATTCACTAACGAGCTCCTCAAACTGGGCTTTGGTCGGCACTTTTTTGCCGAATTTCTTGGCGGCCTCGTCGTAGGTGTAATACCCGTCGCCTTCGTTGGTCGCTTTCCACTTGGTGCCGCTCGGCAGACCCAGGTCGGCGAACCCTTCGGTGACGATATTGTCCCCCTTCTCCTTGTCGTTTTTTGGATCCTCTTCTTTGTTGCAGCTTGTCATCATGCAGAGCGAAAGTGCCATGAGGCACGTCATGCAAAAACCAAATAATTTTTTCATAATCAGATGTTTTATAAATAATTAAATAATAATGTCGTTCCTGATGAACTTACGGAATGCATGTGGCAAGATTCATTTTGGAATGATGCTGCAAATTTACAAAATATCCGGATATGATTTGTACAGAAAACCGAATATTTTTTTTAATCCTGCGCCATCCTCAGCTTCCCCTATCCCTACAATGGGGGAGGGGGCGGTTATTATCCACATTTTTTGTGATGCCGCTTTTTTCCGGTGTCTGCTACTTTTGCATCCGGTTAAAAAGCATTTCACAAAATGAGGAGATACAGATTATGTTTTGTCAGTCAAGGCTGTGGATCCATTGCGCGATGTCCTGAAGCACCTCGGGCGACAGGGTCTCCTCAATCCGGCCGTATTCGTCGGGAAGGCCGGTGGTGCAGTGCTGGAACAGATGGTTGAGCCCCGGATATTCCTTGACGAGGTTTTGCGGGGAGGAGGGGAGCAGCCGCCGGATGGCAGGGAGGTTCAGCGAGGAGATGACCTGGCAGTCGAGGTCACCGTTGAGGGCGAAAACGGGGCAGCTCGACCGGCGGATGTCTTCGGAGGGGTCGTAGTTGATGAACCATTGCAGCCAGGGCATCTGCATGTTGGAGATGTTTTGGCGGTATTGTTCCGTGGTCAGGTCGGCGGGTTCCCCGGAAAGTTCCAGGATGCGGTTGCTTTGTGCCACGAGCAGGGTGTCCCCCTTGACACCGGGACCTGCCAGCGAAATGATGAAGTCCGTCTGGCCGCGTGCAGCCAGCATGAAGGCGATGGCGCCCCCTTCGCTGTGTCCCAAACAGCCGATTTTCCCGAACTTGTTTTTCTTCCGCAGGAATGCAAGGCCTGCCGCGGCATCGCGCATGAAATCCTCCGTCGTGGCGTTGGCCACCTCACCGCCGACGGAGGCTGCGGTGGCACGGTCGTCGTAACGCAGCGTGGCGATGCCCTGACGCGCCAGATAGTCGGCAAGGACGAGGAAGGGGGCATGGCCCAACAGCTCCTCGTCGCGGTTCTGCTGCCCGCTGCCTGAGACCAGCAGGACAACGGTGGGCTTCCAGTGCTTGTCATGGCCGCTCTTCACGGGCCAGGTGAGGGTGCCGGCCAGTTTGGCGCCATCCTCTTTGTTTTTGAAGGTCACCTCCTGTGTCTTGTAAGGGTAGGGCGGATGCGGCTGCTGCGGACGCTTCAGTTCCGGCACGCCCTTTGTCATCACCAACGGGAGCGAATGTCCCCGCTGTGTGAAGGTGCCGTCCAGTTTTCCCTCTTTCAGTTTTGCGCAATAGGTCATGTCAAGCGATTCCACTCCTACGGCCAGCGAATCGTTGCTTAGGAATATTTTATTGGCCGGAATGTCCTTGGCACCCTGGTCAGGGCTGTCGAAGTAGGCAACCACATGGCCGCTGTCCAGTTCCAGATGCAGCACCAATGTCAGCGACATGGGACCGAACTTGAGTTTGCCCGACCAGGAGCCAATCAATGCGGTGGTGGGTTGGATCTGGGCCGTTGCCGCCAGAGTGGCGAGGCAGAAAAGGAGGGTGAGGATTTTTTGCTTCATGGCAGAGTTTTTTCATTGATGTTTGCTGTGACGTGATTAAATGCGGATCATCTCCTGCACCTCTTTCTCCAGCTCCTCCGGTGTGGTGGTGGGGGCGAAGCGTTTCACGACGGTGCCGTCGCGGGAGATGAGGAATTTGGTGAAGTTCCACAGGATGTCGCTCTCCTTCTTGGCCGAGGTGCTCAACTTTTTGAGCATGGTGTGCGTAGCTTTGGCTTTCAACCCTTTATATGTTTCGGCGGGTGCCTGCGCCTTGAGCCAGGTGTAAAGGGGATGCTCGTTTTCCCCGTTCACCTCGATTTTCTTCATCAGCGGGAAGGTGACGCCGTGGTTGATGCGGCAGAACTCCGCAATCTCCTCGTCCGAGCCGGGCTCCTGGTGCATGAACTGGTCGCAGGGGAAGCCGATGATCACCAGCCCCTGCTCCTTGTATTGCTGGTAGAGGGCTTCCAGCCCGTCATACTGGGGTGTGAAACCGCACTTGGAGGCGGTGTTGACAATCATCAGGATTTTGCCCTCATACTGCGCGAAGTCCATTTCGCTGCCTCTGTTGTCCAATGCTTTGAAATCAAAAATCTTTGTCATTTTCAGTTGTTTTTGGTGGTTCGTTATTTATTTTGGCGAACCGGTTATCCGGTTGTTTCGTATGTTCAGTCTGTCATTTTCCTATCAGCAGGATTTCCGAAAGGCAGAGATCCTGGTACTTGAGTCCTTTGACGGCGGCGGTGATGACAATGCGGATTTCGGTGTAGCAGTTGTCGGTCCACGGTTCATCAGAAAGATTCACTATCATGGCGTTGTCCACCAGCGACTGCCAGTCAAAAAAGGTTGGGGAAACGCCCGTATATTTGGTCGGTAACGGACGAAAATATGTGTATTTGATTATATAATCCCTTTCACCGGCCAGCAGCATGTTTTTTTCCTGTTGGGAGATGGTTTCCTTTTCACTCCGAAATATCCTGTTATAGTCACCAAAAACCATGAGGCTGTCAATGCGTGCGTTGTTGCGGTAGGTTTCCGCGTTTTTGGTGTAGCCGTTCAGCAACAGCATCCCCTCCAAAGCCGTCGGTTTCTTGAAGCGGATGGTGATGCAGATTGAATCGTTTTTGCCGGGCTTAAGCACGGTGGTGGTGGCGGGGTCGAGGTCACTGAGGTTGGCGGCGGGATATTTGCTGTCCGCCCCGCTGACCTCTATGGTGTATGCGGAGGCCGGAATGCGGTGGTTCAGCAGCCGGTCCAAGGATTGGTGCAGCGGTTGCGCGGGGAAATACCCCACTTCGAAGGGTTTGGCTGCAGCCAGATCAAAATTTCGTGTTTCATAACGCCACAGCTTGTTTTTTGCTTTCATGGGCAGACCGTTGAAACTTGCCTCATCATCCCCTTGCACGCGGGACCATTTGATGTCCGAGGCGTCAAACAGCACAGTGAAATGGTCGGCGTGGCCGTCGCCCCAATAGGCGGCGGGAGTGAAATCGTATCGGAACAGCAGATGTCCGTAGTAATAGTTTCTGTAATGGAGCAGATTGTCATTCTCTTCATACAATCCTTTGGTGAAGACACATTCCACAGTGTAGCGCACCTCCAGCACCACATAGCTTTGTGCGGGAATTTCCAGGTAGGTGTAGTACCAGCGGCGAGAAATGGCCTTTTCGTAATGGAAAGTCTCTTCTCCATTCACTTTGTGCAGGCTGTCTATGATATGCTGGCTGTAACCGTCTGCACTATCAGGTTTTATGAGTTCACACAAATCATCTGCAAGCCTTTTTTTCGCAGGCACGATGACACTGTCGCGGGAGCATTGCCAGGGAAGCTGTCTGTCGCCAAGGATGAAGCAAACGTTGCGGATGTAGCCGTCACGCCAGCCCACCTCCTGCTGTGATTCCGAATAATCGTCCAGTAAATCCCATTTGGCGGGGCCGCTGCCGAAATAGTCGATGGGGAAACCGTAGGGCAGCTTCTCAAAGGTGCGGTTGGAACGGTTGTGCAGCAGGTAGCGCACGCACACCTCCATGTAGCGGTCGCGCGGGGTGAAGGTGACATACTCATCCGCCAATTGCACTTCAGGAACGTGCATCGCCACCGGTGTGGGCGAAAGGGTGAGGGCGGAACGCACCGCCACAGGGTCTCCGTTGGCACTGGCGGAGGCTGTCGCCAGCAACAGGGTGCCCAAAAGAAGGAGGTGGTGTTTCATGATAATTGGGGGTGTAAATGCAAATTAACGTCTAATATCCAAGTATGGTGAGTAATTCGGTATATTTCAGGATGGGAATTCCTGCGTGTTCGCGCAAATCGGTAAGAATGATCATTTTCCGTAACGTACCGCGTTCACTTCAGCCTGTATTTCTTCATCAGTCATCATAGGATCTTTGGAACATGAAGCGATGAAGTTGTCTATCAGCTCGTCACGGCTGCGTACTGTCCAGCCCATCCTTGCTGCGAGCTGTTCAAGAAAACTGTGATCCTGTGTCGGAATTGACAAAACTAAATCTTCCATGGCATTCAATTTTTTTTCTAACGCATCCTGTTTCGTTTTATTGTGTGACGCGGGCAATAATTCCGGAAAAAAGGCGTTATGGCTGTTGTACCTTATGATTTGCACCTTATGATGGAAAAACGTTTTTTCTTTGTTGCGGTTGCCCTGATGCTGTGCCTTTGTCCGGCGATGGCGCAGAACAGCCTGAACAACAATGCTGACAACATTGTCGGCACCTACTCCGGCCAGCAGGGGAGCGACCGTTTCCGCGCCAAGATTGTCAAACTTGCCAACGGCACCTACCGCGGCCAGATCATCTGGCTGGAAAATGACTGCGACGCGCAGGGCAACAAGCTGCTGGATGTCAACAACCCCGACAAAAGCAAACGGAACACGCCCTCCGACCGCATCGTGCTCTTTTCCGGGCTGGCCTACGACGCGGAGCATCACCGCTGGAGCGGCACCAAGATTTATGACCCGCAACGCGGCATCCGCGCCAACATGACCGCCGAATTCACCGCCGACGGGCAGTTGCGCATCCGGGGCACGCTGTTGGGCATCGGCGAAACCATTCATTGGCAAAAATTGTAGAGACAAGGCCTGCCTTGTCTCTACAATATAAATATTGAATACCATGAAAAACAGCATTTTATTATTCGTTACAGCATTGTCTCTTTTCGCCTGCCACCGCGAAACGCATTTCATCACCGATGCCGGTTACCGCGCACAGGTGGAAAAGGATTTTGAGGCCCGCAAGCTGCTGGCCTCCGGACGTGCCACGGAGCTCTTCTCCGTGATGGACAGCTCGTTGTCGCTTGAAGAGAGGGAGGCGATGCAGTTCCTCTACGCCTACATGCCCTACAGCGACCTTGCCGACTACGACAGCAATTTTTTCCTGAAACAGGTGCGCTGTGCCTTCGCCGCCCGCGACACCTTTTCGTGGGGACGTACGGTGCCGGAGGAGATTTTCCGCCACTTCGTGCTGGTGTATCGGGTGAACAACGAGAATCTCGACACTGCGCGGATGTACATCTTTAATGAATTGAAGGGGCGTTTGAAAGGCATGACGATGTATGATGCCGCACTGGAGGTGAACCACTGGTGCCACGAGCATGTGACCTACCGTCCCAGCGATGTGCGCACCTCCGCGCCGTTGGCCACACTGCGCACCGGCTTCGGACGCTGCGGTGAGGAATCGACCTTGGCTGTAACCGCGCTGCGGGCCGTGGGCATCCCCGCCCGTCAGTGCTACACCCCGCGCTGGGCGCACTGCGACGACAACCACGCCTGGGTGGAGGTATGGGTGGAGGGACAATGGCGCTACTTGGGTGCCTGCGAACCTGCCGCCAAACTCGACATGGCCTGGTTCACACAGCCTGCCACCCGCTGCATGATGGTGCATACCAAGGCTTTCGGCCGCTACAATGGCGATGAGGAGGTGGTAAGGCGCACTGGTCTTTACAGCGAACTGAACCTGCTCAGCCATTACGCCGACACCCGCCATATCACAGCCGCCGTGCAGGACAAGGATGGCAAGCCCTTGAAGGACGCGCAGGTGAAATTCAAACTCTACAACTACTCCGAATACTACACCCTTGCCACCATGACCACCGATGCCGACGGACAGGCCTCCATAACCACCGGCTTGGGCGACCTTCTGGTTTGGGCCTGCAAGGATGGCAAATACGGCTACGCCAAAATCGATGTCCGCAAAAACGACAGGATAACCCTGAAGCTGACACGCAGCGCAGGGGAGGAATATGTGGAAAATCTGGAAATCAACCCGCCTGCGGGCAAATTCCGCGATGAGGGTGCGACGGAGGCGGAAATTGCCGCCAACGCCTGCCGCCTCGCCTGCGAGGATTCGATGCGAAACGCCTATCTGGCAACGTTCCCGACGGTTGATGCCGAAACCGCCGTTGTTGTAGAGACGCGGCGCGCCACGTCTCTACAACCAAACCAATTACAGGAAATCATCCGCAAATGCGAGGGCAATTATGCAGAAATCATCAAATTCATTGATGCCTGGCCGAACGGGTGGCCGGGGAGATGTTGTCATGAACATTTTTATGATTATATGTTTGAATATTTGAAATCCTTTTCAGACAAGGATTTGCGCGATATAACTGCCGATGTGCTTTTGGCTCACCGCACATATTTTAGTTTCTTTGACAAGAAGCCAGGGTATGGTGAGACTTCTGAAGGTATGGTGTTACCCTATGAAATATATGAAAAAGGCATCCTGCCCGCACGCATCAGCAACGAGATGGTGCGGCCATACCGTAAGGAGCTGTTTTCCGTTTTCAGAGACTTCACCGCTGACAGCATCCTTCATTGGACTGCCAAAAATATCATCGTGGATGACACCGGCAACTATTACCGTTGTCCCATCTCGCCCGTGGGCGTTTACAAGCTGCGCCACGCCGATGCGCACAGCCGCGACATTTTCTTCATCGCCGCCTGCCGCTCCGCAGGAATTCCGGCCTACATGGACAACGCCACGGAGCAGCTGTTTGTGTATGACGACAATAAAAAGAATTGGCAGATTGTCTCCTTTGCCGAAAGGCAGGAGCCGGCCAAAACCGGAAAACTGCGTCTCGAATACCACGGTGCTGCCAAACTTAAGCCGCAGTACTGGAGCCATTTCACCATCGCCAAGTTCGAGAACGGCGATTTTGTCACCTTCGACTACGAGAATGACCCGCGTGTAGCTTCGTTCCCTGCGACCTTGGAGCTTGAGGCGGGCTATTATATGCTCTCAACCGGCAACCGCTACAGCGACGGCGCCGCCCTTTCGCGGCTGGAGTTTTTCAATGTGTCCGAAGGGGAGACCGTCACCAAGGAGCTGGTGATCCGTCCGTTGGAGGCACGCCCCGGCATGGTTTACGGTTGTGTGACACCGGATATGCGCGTTTCCATTAATTCGGAGCAGCACAGCCTTCCCGAACTGCTTGGGAAAAATCCGCTGGTGCTCTGCTACATCGAGCCGGACCGCGAGCCGACCAAGCACCTGCTGAACGAATTGTCCGCCATGCAGAAGACTTTTGACGAGTGGAAGATTCCCTTCCTCATGGTGGTTCCAGAAGGGGAGGAGCGTGCCTTTGACCCGAAGCGCTGGCACCTGCCGCACGACACCAAGGTGGCTGTGGATTCCAACGGGTTGCTGCTGGAGCGTCTGGCCGCAGAAAAAATCTGTTTCAAGACGGTCAGCCGCCCGCTGGTGCTGATAGTCCGGCCCGACGGAAAGGTGACCTTCAAAAGCGAAGGCTACCGCATCGGAACGGCGGAGCTGATTTTTAAGTCGTTGTGATTTATTTCGGTGTTGGTTTTCTAAACTTGATATCACAATTTGTGATTTCAAGTTGATATGGCGGGAAATGGTTGATTTGTTGCGCTGGAACAGTAATTAATGCAAAATAAAGCAATGACCGTATTCGGATTTTGAGTAATTTTGCGGAATGAAACCGTAAAAAAAATTGCGATATGAAGTTAAAAAAAATAATAGTCTTTATTGTCATCTGTATGTTATTCAGTGGATGTAAGTTTATGGATTCGTCATCTTTGCAGAAGGGTACCGCCAAGTGGTGGTATTCAAATTCCTCTGAAGAATCCAAGGAACGGGGTGTTTTTGTCTCCTATTACGAAGCCCTTCCTTTTGAGTATGAGGATAGTATTTTACACATAAAGCTGGTTTTCAAAGAAGTTTATACGGAATGGAACCACTGGTTTGAATGGAAAGACACAGCCTTGACAAATTGTTTGTTTTGGCAGAACAGCGAAACTGTGAAAGACCAACAGTTGATAGGTGTGTTTGACACTTCATGTGTATTAGGATGTACAATAGATGGTGTCATTCCAACATTTGGAGAATTTTCAAAGATAATTAATCCGATACATGATATGGACAAGTCTTCAATAGATGATTTTCTTGATAGCCTGTCTTTTCGTATTTATTGGGATATTGAAGAAGGATCATGGTTGAATATTTTCCTTTTGGATAGATATGAATATATTTGGCACACCACAGGCGTCAATGCTCTTGGTGGGGAATTTGCAGATACAATAAAATTACCTATTACTTCCAGCCTGTATTACGACGAACAATGCGGTTACGACCATGCCATGCATTTCCCATTCGGGGAATTGGTTTTTATTCGAAAAAAATGATTTATTTCCATAAAACCATTGAATAACAATTTAATGTCGGTAACTGGTTAATGTCATTTTTGCATTCCTGTATCCGTGTCCCCTTGCCTAAACCCAATCCGTTTCCGAGGTGTCTCCGGTTGCGCGCGCAGTTGGTCAAGGGCATCGTTGAGCGCTTCGATTTGCAACGCGATTTCGGTGTTGGTCTCAAATTGTTCATGTAGAATATCATTCACTCGGGAATTGAGAATATCCACCTTGTGCGACAGTTGTTCAAATTTAAGTTTCATTGGCAGCATTTCGTTGAGGGCTTCCCGAATGGCTATGAATGCTCTGGTTACCATTACGCTCATCTGTACTGCCAATGGGCTGTGAAGGACGGAAGCTAACATGATTGCTCCGTGTTCTGTGAACACATAAGGAGTGTATTTGCTGTGCTGACCTCGGCCATTTTGGGGCAAAACAAAATTAGAACCATCCTTTAAGGTCGCAAATTGCGACCTTAAACATGAAAGATCATCTTCGTTCAGTCTGAACATAAAATCATCAGGGAAGCGTTCCGCATTGCGCTTTACGGCTTCGTTTAACCGTTTTGTCTCCACGCCGTACAACTCCGCCAGGTCGCGGTCAAGCATGACGCGCTGCCCACGGATTACGTAGATGCGCTTCTTGATGATTTCAACGTTTGAGGTTTGGGTTGTCAGATCAGTGTTGTCCATTTTTTTACTTTTTTTGTGTCTGCAAAAGTACTGCTTTTTTGGATACGTGCGGCGCATATTTCTAAAAATATCAAATGCCCGTATCCGGATTTTGAGTATCTTTGCAAAATAAATCACATGCCGTATGAAAAGGAAGAACGAACCTGACATTGAGCTTTCAAAGGAGGAACCGCTATGGATATAGAACTATTTCGCGAACATTGCCTCTCCCTGCCGCAGGTGACGGAGGATTTCCCCTTTGACGAGACTCTGCTGGCCTTTCGGGTGAAAAACCATATTTTCGCCTGCATCGGTCTGGACCATCCACAATTGGCCACCATGAAATGCGACCCGGAATATGCCATGGAGCTCCGCGACCATTACCAGGCGGTGGAGCCGGCCTTCCACTGGAACAAGAAATATTGGAACCAGGTGTGGTTCGACCGCGATGCTGACGACAATATGATTTGCGGGCTTGTTAACCATTCCTATCGCGAGGTGGTGAAAAAGCTGCCCAAAAGGGAGCGTGCGGAGCTGGGGCAGGCGGCGCAGGAGTTCGTGTCGGACCCCATGAAGTGATAATCTGAACGCTTCATTTAAAATTATAATCAGATGCAGTCATCCCAAACGTCGGAAGAGAAGGGACGAACCTATATCGCCATCGACCTGAAATCGTTCTACGCCTCCGTGGAGTGCGTGGCGCGGGGGCTTGACCCGCTGAAGACCAATCTGGTGGTGGCGGACCCCAGTCGCACGGACAAGACCATCTGTCTGGCGGTGTCGCCGTCGCTGAAGCAGTACGGTATCGGGGGGAGGGCGCGGCTGTTCGAGGTGCGGCAGCGGATGCGCGAGGTTAACGCCCGTCGCAGGTCGCAGTCGTCTGGACGGCGTTTTTCCGGAAAGTCAGTTTCCGACACCGAGCTGAAGGCGCATCCCGATTGGGAGGTCGATTTCCTGACAGCAATGCCGCGCATGGCGCACTACATTGGGTGCAGCACGAAAATCTATGAAATCTACCTGAAATACATCGCACCGGAGGATATCCACGTCTATTCCATTGATGAGGTGTTTATGGATGTGACCGATTATCTGCCGCTTTACCACCAGACCGCCCATGAACTGGCCATGACAATGATTCGGGATGTGCTGCGTCAGACCGGCATCACCGCCACGGCTGGCATCGGCACCAACATGTATCTCTGTAAGATTGCAATGGACATACTTGCTAAAAAGATGCCTGCCGATGCGGACGGTGTGCGCATCGCGGAACTGGACGAGATGAGCTACCGGCGGCTGCTCTGGAACCATCGTCCGCTGACCGATTTCTGGCGGGTCGGGCATGGAACGGCAAAGCGTCTTTCCGCCTACGGCCTTGACACCATGGGCAAAATTGCCCGCTGCTCCCTTCGGAACGAGGACTTGCTATATGGATTGTTCGGTGTCAATGCGGAGCTGTTAATTGACCATGCATGGGGCTGGGAGCCTTGCACTATCGCTCTTGTGAAGCAATACCGGCCTGAAAGCAACTCCTTCAGCAGCGGGCAGGTGCTGAAGGAGCCATACAGCTGCAAAAAGGCGCGTGTGGTGTTGAGGGAGATGGCCGAAAGCATGGCGCTCTCCCTGGTGGAGAAACGGATGGTGACCGACCAGGTGGTGGTGGATGTGGGCTATGACGCGGAGAGTCTTACACGGCCTGAAATCCGTGCCAAATACAAAGGTGACATCTCAACCGACCGTTATGGACGGCAGGTGCCGAAGCGTGTGCACGGGTCAGCAGGGCTGCAGCCGCCCACCGCCTCGTCGCAGCGCATTGCCGAGGCGGTGATGAAGACTT
>CACYHG010000012.1 GCA_902774175.1 uncultured Bacteroidota bacterium | reverse complement strand
AGGATGAAGCCGTAGCCGCTGCAGGCCTTGCGCACGAACAGCGCCTCCGGAGCCTTCTTTGAAAAATAGGATTCCGGCTCCGCAGCACCGATGCTGAGGGTGCCGAGCATATATTTCTGCCCCTCGATGACGGAGGAGCGCAGAATGACCTGCAGCAGGTTGTCGCCCTGACGCATCTGCTCAGTTATGTCAAAATCGTAGTCGATCATCATGTTGTGCGCCGAACCGACATGCTTGCCGTTCAGCCAGATTTCGGCAAAGCAGTCGATGCCGCCGAAATGCAGCAGGCAGGTCTCCCCCTCGTGCATCGGCGGGGCGAAAAAGTGGCGGCTGTAGCACCACTGGTATGCCTCGTAGGGGCGGAGGTCATATACGTTGCTCCCGATGCGCGGGTCTTTGATCAGCCCGGCCTTCATCAGGTCGATCTCCACATTGCCCGGCACTGTGGCGGGGATGGTCTTGTATTTTACGGCGGCCATCTCTTCCGGCGAACAGACAGGTTTTTGCGGCTGTTTCCAATAGCTGAGTTCCCATTGTCCGTTGAGGTAAAGGTTCACATCCTGCGCCATGCCGCAGGCGGCTGCAAGCAGCAGGATGGATGCAATGATGCTTTTTGTCTTCTTCATGTGGTGGCTTTTTTGAACTGCAAAGATACTTCATTCCAGCATACAAAAACAGCTTTTCCGGCAAAATTTTCCCAGATGTTTTTTGCGTTGGAAAAATGTGTACCTTTGCGCAATTTTTCCATGCGCGGGAAGGAACGGATACCCGTCGTGGAAATCAGTAGGTAAGAAATAATAACCATAAATAATATATAATGAAACCGACACCGATTGATGCCAACATCGTCAAAACGAAAATCAGGGAGAGCCGGCTGCCGAACGTCGGCAGGGCCTCCATCCGCGAAGTGAAGCGGCTTATCAACGAAATTGAAATTGCCAGCGGAAAGAAGTTCATCCGCATGGAGATGGGTATTCCCGGCCTGCCTGCCGTGCAGATAGGCATTGACGCTCAGAAGGCCGCTCTGGACAGGGGCGTGGCCGCCATCTATCCCGATATCGACGGCATTCCGGAGCTTAAGAACGAGATGGCCCGTTTCTGCAAAAACTTTCTCGACATCGATGTCAAGCCCAGTTCCTGCATCCCCACGGTCGGCTCCATGCAGGCCGGCATGGCCATTTTCATGACCGTGCGCCATCTGCATAAGGAAAAGAACACCACGCTCTTCATCGATCCGGGTTTCCCCGTGCAGAAGCTGCAGCACCGTATAATCGGCGCAAAGTTCGAGACATTCGACGTTTACGAATACCGTGGCGACAAGCTTCGCGCCAAGCTTGAAAGCTACCTCTCAAAGGGTAACATCCATTCCATCGTCTATTCCAACCCCAACAACCCCTCATGGGTCTGCCTTACCGACAATGAGCTCCGCATCATCGCGGAGGTGGCGGCCAAATATGATGCAGTTGTGGTTGAGGACCTGGCCTATTTCGGCATGGATTTCCGGCACGACATCTCCACGCCGGGTGTGCCTCCCTTCCAGCCGACGGTCGCCAAATACTATGACAAGTACATCCTGATGGTTTCCAGCTCCAAGGCATTCAGCTACGCCGGCGAGCGTCTGGCCGTCATGGTGATTTCCGATGCGCTCTTCAGCGGCAACTATCCGGACCTGGTCCCCAATTTCGGTTCCGAAAGTCTCGGACATGCCAAATACTCAAGGCCTGCAATGACGGCGAATACAATCTTGTGCAGGGCATGGTCGCATATCGTGACAAGGCCCACGAGATGAAGCGTCTGTTCACGGAAAACGGTTTCGAGATTGTCTATGACAAGGATGAGGACCAGCCGCTTTCCGACGGCTTCTATTTCACCATCGGATATCCCGGCTTTACAGGGGAGGAGTTGCTTGAGGAACTTCTGTACTACGGCATAAGCGCGATTTCACTTTCAACCTGCGGCAGCCGCCGTCAGGGTTTGCGCGCCTGCGTTTCACTAGTGCATCCGAGCCAGTTCCCGGAACTGGAGGCGCGGCTGAAGGTGTTCCGTGAAAATCACCCTCTGAAATAACCTATTTTTGCGGTTTTTTCCGCAGAATGATGCCAAAAAAACAGCTTTATGTCAATTGTGCCGTCCCTTCCGGGGCGGCCTTTTTTTTGGTTTGTCTTTATAAAACTATAAAAATCAAATATTTAAAAATAAATTTTTTCTAAAAATATTTATCTGCAAATTGTTCTGATGACATTGGAAAAATGACTACTTTTGCAGCCGAATTGTAAAAAGTATAGGAGAGTAACACATTTAACAAAAAAACGTATGTATTTGACACCTGAAATAAAGAAAGATATTTTCAAGGAGTACGGCAAGTCAGAGTTCGATACCGGTAACATTGACGCACAGGTTGCACTGTTCACATACCGTATCAAACACCTGACGGAACATGACAAGCAGAACAGCAAGGACAAAGTGACGGAACGTGCGCTGGTGCGTCTGGTCGGAAAACGCAGAAAACTTCTGGACTACCTGAAGGAAACCGACATCGAACGTTACAGGAATCTTATTAAGAAACTGAATCTGAGAAAATAATTCTCTTCAGAGATGATATGAAAAGGCAATCTCCAAGTTGCCTTTTTTTATGTTGTATTTTTAAAAGATGTACGCTGGAGTAAGTGAACATTGTAAATTATTAAAATCAAAAACGAAATGAACGTAGTCACAAAGCAAATTGACATGGGTGACGGCCGGATCATCACCATTGAGACCGGCAAACTGGCCAAACAGGCCGACGGTGCCGCCGTGGTTCGCATGGGCAACACCATGCTTTTAGCCACCGTCTGCACCAAGAAGGAGGCGGGCGAAGATGTGGATTTCATGCCGCTTCAGGTGGAATATCAGGAAAAATACGCTGCTGTGGGGCGTTTCCCCGGCGGTTTTTTCAAGCGTGAGGCCCGTCCCTCCAATTACGAGATTCTGATTGCAAGGTTGGTGGACCGCGCTTTGCGTCCGCTTTTCCCTGAAAACTATCATGCGGACACGCAGGTGCTGGTGACGCTGGTTTCCGGCGACCGCAACGAATATCCGGATGCGCTGGCCGGTCTGGCCGCCTCCGCCGCGTTGAGCGTCTCCGACATTCCGTTCCACGGCCCGATTTCCGAGGTGCGGGTTGCCCGCATCAATGGGGAATACAAGATCAACCCGACCGCCGAGGCGATGCAGGATGCTGACCTCGACCTGATTGTCGCCGCCTCCATGGATAACATCATGATGGTGGAGGGCGAGATGAAGGAGGTTCAGGAGGCCGACCTTATTGAGGCTTTGAAAACGGCACATGCCGCCATCAAAAAGCAGTGCCAGGCGCAGCTTGAGCTGGCCGCCGAAGTGGAGAAGGCCAACCCCAAGCGCGAGTACTGCCACGAGAACAACGACGAGGAGCTGCGCGCCCGCGTCCATGCCGAAACCTACCAGAAGGTCTATGATATTGCTAAAACTCCTACCTCCAAGCAGGAGCGCAACGATGCGTTCGAGCAGGTGAAGGCCGATTTCCTGGCCACCATCCCGGAGGATGAGCTGGAGGAGAAGACCCCGATGGTCAACCGTTATTTTGAAAAGGTGACCTGGGAGGCTGTTCGCAACTTTGTGCTGACCGAACGCCGCCGTCTGGACGGCCGCCAGCTGGACGAGATCCGTCCCATCTGGTGCGAAGTGGGTCCGCTGCCATCCGCACACGGTTCGGCCATCTTCACCCGTGGCGAGACGCAGTCCCTGAGCACCTGCACCCTTGGTACGAAATTGGACGAGCAGATTATCGACGGTGCCATCATCGAGGGTACCTGCGACTTCCTGCTGCATTATAACTTCCCGCCCTTTGCAACGGGTGAGGTGAAGCCCATCCGCAGCACCGGACGGCGTGAAATCGGACACGGCAACCTGGCCATGCGTGCCATCAAGCCGATGCTTCCTCCCAAAGAGGAGTGCCCTTACACCATCCGTGTGGTCTCCGACATTCTGGAATCGAACGGATCCTCCTCAATGGCCACTGTCTGCGCCGGAACCCTGGCTCTGATGGATGCCGGTGTCAAGCTGAAAAAGCCGGTCTCCGGCATTGCCATGGGCATGATCAGCGACGCCGCCACCGGAAAGTATGCTATCCTCTCCGACATTTTGGGAGATGAGGACCACCTGGGTGACATGGACTTCAAGGTCACCGGCACCCGTGACGGAATCACCGCCTGCCAGATGGACATCAAGGTGGAGGGCCTTTCCTACGACGTGCTGGCCGAGGCTCTGGAGCAGGCCAAGCGGGGCCGCATGCACATTCTGGACAAGATGCTGGAGGTGCTGCCCGAGCCGCGTGAGGACTACAAGCCGTTCGTGCCCCGCATCGTCCAGATTCAGATTCCGCGCGACTTTATCGGTGCGGTCATCGGACAGGGCGGAAAGGTCATCCAGGAGATGCAGCGTGAGACCAACACCGTCATCAACATCGAGGAGGTCGGCGAGTTCGGCATCATCGACATCGCATCGCCCGACAAGGCCTCCATCGACGCCGCCCTTGCGCGCATCAAGGCAATTACGGCTGTGCCGGAGGTCGGCGAGGTGTACGAAGGCCCTGTGAAGAGCATCCTTGAATTCGGAGCCTTCATCGAAATCCTTCCCGGAAAGGACGGTCTGATGCACATTTCCGAATATGACTGGAAGCGGATAGACAAGCTGGAGAACTACATCAAGGTCGGTGACATCATGCAGGTCAAGCTGATCGGCGTTGAGGAGAAGACCGGCAAGCTGAAACTATCCCGCCGTGCGCTGCTGCCGAAGCCGGAAGGCTACAAGGAGGAGCGCCGCGAACGCGGCCCGCGCCGTGACCGTGAAGGTAGGGGCGACAAGGAACGCCGTCACCATCACGGCAGGGGAGGCCATGGCCATGAGGATGGCGGCGCCCCCATGTCTGAAAACTAAAAACTGAAAAGGCTGCCCGCGGGCAGCCTTTTTTTTGTCCCTTTTATCGGATGTATTGATTTTTTTCCGATATTTGCAAATTATTCCAAATTTTGAAAATATGAGATTGGGCAGATTATTGACAGTTGTGTTTGTGCTGTTTGCGGCGGTGCGTCCGTCGGCACAGGTTGTGACTCCCGTAAAGTGGGGCTGCAAGGTTGCGGCAACGGGCGATGTCGCGACCATACAGTTCACGGCCACCGTGGAACCCGGATGGCACCTTTATTCGCAATACAACACGCTTGGTATCACGCAGCAGACTGTTTTTGAGTTTGAAAAATCCGCCAATTATGCGCTTATTGGCAAAACAACCGAACCCAAATATGTGGAGCTGACCGACGAGTTCGGCACCGACCGCTATTTTGACAAATCACCGGTTGTCTTCACCCAGAAGATAAAGGTGAAGAGCGAAAAGGACTTCATCCTCAACGCTTCCGTTGATGCGCAGGCCTGCATGGAGGGCAAGTGTGTGATGGTGGGTGAGGAGTTTGAGATTCCGGTGAAGGGTGTGCCGCAGGCCGCCCAAGAGGATGTTTCCGAAACGGATGAGAATGTTACCGATAGCACCGCCGAGATTCCGGCAGTGACAGAGGATGGTGAGGGGGAACCGGAGGCTGTCATAACAGCTGATGAGGAGACGGATGCGAAAAAAAGCATGTCCCTGTGGGCGGTGTTCTTCATTGCCATTGCAGCAGGTTTTGCGGCATTGCTCACACCATGTGTCTTCCCGCTGATTCCGATGACCATCAACTTTTTCATGCACGGAGCCGGTGAGGAGAACAAACAGAGCGGCATTCGCCAGGCTTGGATGTTTGGAGGATCCATCATTTTCATTTTTGCCATATTGGGGGCAATTCTGACACTTCTGTTCGGCCCGGACGCCATGTACAATATCTCCACGCACTGGATTCCCAACCTGATTTTCTTTGTGATATTCCTGATTTTCGCCCTCTCATTTTTCGGGCTGTTTGAAATCACACTGCCAAGCTGGATGATCAACAAATCGGATGCCAAGGCGGACCAGGGAGGATTTATGGCACCCTTCTTCATTGCTTTGACCACGGTGCTGGTCTCATTTTCCTGCACAGGTCCTATCTTAGGTGGTGCACTGGTCGGATTGAGCACCAGCGGTGGTGCAAACCGGATGATTCCCCTTCTTTCCATGTTAGGCTTCGGCATCGGTTTTGCAACACCGTTCACACTTTTGGCCATGTTCCCGAAATTCCTGTCCAAACTGAAATCGGGCAGCTGGCTGAACACAGTTAAGGTGGTGTTCGCCTTTTTGGAGCTGGCCTTCGGCCTTAAGTTCTTAAGTATGGCAGATTTGTATTGCGGTTGGCACATTCTGGACAGGGAGGTCTATTTGGCATTGTGGATTGTAATTTTCGCATTAATGGGTTTCTATCTGCTTGGAAAATTACGTTTCAACGGTGACAGTGAGGTGAAGGAAATATCTGTGCTGCGGCTGTTTTTGGCTATTCTCACATTCTCGTTCACCATTTATATGGTGCCTGGTATGTTCGGTGCGCCGCTGAACGCCATCAGCGGATTCATCCCGCCCATGAGCACTCAGGATTTCGACATCAAAGGCATGATGATGGAACAGCATAAACAGACCGTGGCACAGCTTCAGACACAACATGTTGATGCGCAGGCCTCCTCCTCATTACCTGCCGATAGGAAATATGTGGACGAACTGGAGACAGTTCCAGGATTCGAGGCCTTCTTTGATCTTGATGAGGCCAAAGCATACGCCCGCAAGGTCAACAAACCGATTTTCATTGACTTTACCGGAAAAACCTGTGCCAATTGCCGTAAAATGGAACAATATGTCTGGTCTGATCCGCAAGTGACACCCCTGCTACAGCAGGAGTTTGTGATGTGCGCACTTTATTCGGATGCAAATATCAGACTTCCGGAATCGGAATGGGTAAAAGACGATAGAGGCCGTCCTTTGAAGACTTTGGGACGAAAAAATGTCCATTTCCAACAATCAAACTTCAATGTCAACGCCCAGCCATATTATGTGCTGATGGATGCTGACGGGAAGGTGCTGACAAGGAAAAACCATCAGTACGACCGGAATGTGCAGCATTTTATTGAATTCCTGAACGAGGGTCTGGCAAATTTCAAAAAAGGGGCGTCGGAGAGATAATGGCACAGAAGAAGCAGCAGCCACAGGTGCAGTTCAAGAACCGCAAGGCGGAGTTCGAATATTTCCTCTCCACCAAGTTCACCGCCGGCATAGTGCTGGTCGGCACCGAAATAAAGGCTATCCGTACGGGCAAGGTTAACCTTACCGACTCATACTGCCTCTTTATCGGGGATGAGTTCTGGGTGCGCGGGCTGCACATCTCCGAATACAAGGCAGGCAGCTACAACAACCATGAGCCAAAGCGTGACCGCAAACTTCTGCTCACAAAGCGCGAACTGCGGAAGATCCGATCAAAACTGAATGAAAAGGGCACGACGGTCATCCCTACATTATTGTATATTGCTGAAAGCGGCTACGCCAAGCTGGAGATAGCCATTGCCCGTGGCAAGAAGATGTACGACAAGCGCGAGACCCTGAAGGAGAAGGAGGCGCGTCGCAGCATGGCCTATCGTGAGGAAAAAGCATAGATTATGTTGCGGAAAGTGTATTTGACATTATTGCTTCTGGCGTTGCTGCCGCCGTTGTCCGCACAGCGGGATGAGGCTCGCGACCTGGCTTCATTGTCGCTCAGCGGGCCGGTACTCAAAATCCGCGAGTCCGTCTATCTTTCCCATAGTTTCCATGTTGACGGGATGCAATTTAAGGATGCTGAAAAAAGTGTCATGACCGGTTTCAGCGAATATCGTTTTAATGATGCTGGCTATATGACATATTACAGGATTTATCGTCAATCGCCGTACAGGGAGCAGACAGATTCCTTCACCTTTGACAACCAGAACAGGCTGACCGGCCACATCTGGGGTGTGGGCAGCCGGCGGATGGGACGGAGCGAACACAGGTACAACCTTATCGGGCAATTGGTCTCACTCCGGCAGTATGACGATACGGATGCGCTGTTCTGCGAGACCGCCTACCGTTACCGCAGCGGCCTGCTTTCTGAAGAGAGGACTTTCAGCCGCGCCAATGTGCCGATTTCCGAGATACATTATACTTATGACTCCCTCAAGAGGCTCGTGAAGGAGGAATGCCCGTGGAACCCTTACCGCTATGTGGTTCCCTATGTGAAGGAATACAGTTATGACGCCAACGGATGGCTTTGCAGAATCAGTTATTCGGAAAAGGATACTTCAAAGTGCTGGACCTACCGTAAGACATCCGACCGGAATGGAAAAATACTTTCCGAGGAAACTTACGATTACAGGGATTCATGTATGAAAATCCGTCATTACAAATATGGCTCCCGTGGCAGGCTGGTTTGGGAGGGGTCGCAGGCAGACCATTTGTGGCAGGTAATAAGCTACAGTTACCGTTCAAACCGGTTGAACACAATCCGTAACCGCTATGGTGATGTGGATTTCCGTACCTTCTTCCTCCGGTATGACGAATGGGGCAACTGGGTCGAGAAGGCTGAATACGACGGCATCAACCTGCAGGTGACGACACGTGAAATCACCTATGGGGATCAGCCCTTGAATATGAAGAAGACCGCGCCCAGCAAACAGAGTCCCGCCCAAAGATAGTTCAGCTTGAACGGCTGGTTCATCAGCAGCATCGAAAAGGGGATGAATACCGACAGAGACACCACCTCCTGTATGATTTTAAGCTGAGGCAGGGTGTATACCGTATAGCCGATGCGGTTGGCCGGCACCTGTATCATATACTCGAAAAAGGCTATGCCCCAGCTTACGATGGCGGCAATCCACCATGCCTTGCCTGACATGTTCTTCAAATGCCCGTACCAGGCGTAGGTCATGAAGCAGTTTGAGCATACAAGCATGAATATGCTGATGACTTGGGGGCTGAATATTATTTTCCACATGATTCACGGATGAGTTTTATGAGTTCGCTGAACACCTGGTTGCAGGTGCGTTCGATTACCTGTGCGCGCTGGTCGCTGAAATGAAGCAGTTTCGTGACGGTCCGCTTTTCGGAGGCGACGCCGATCCAGACTGTTCCGACCGGCTTGTCCGGTGTTCCGCCGTCCGGGCCTGCGATGCCTGTGGTGGCGACGGCAAAATCCGTCCGGCAGACGTTCCGCACGCCCTCCACCATCTCACGCACCGTCTCCTCACTGACGGCGCCGTGTTTTTCCAAGGTCTCCGCCTTCACGTTCAGCAGCTGCCGCTTCAGCTCGTTGCTGTAGGCCACCACGCCGCCCTTGAAGTATTGCGACGCTCCGGGCATGGCGGTCAGCCGTGAGGCGATGGCGCCGCCCGTGCAGCTTTCGGCGCTGCTCAATGTCCTGCCGTGGCGGCGGAGTGCTTCGGCTGCAATCTCCTGCAGCGATTCCCTGTCTTCGCCAAGAATGTATTCTCCGGACAATCCATAGAGTTTGCGGCTCTCCTCCTCCAGCTGCCGTTGCAGTGCTGCCCTGTCAGTGCCGGTGGCGGTCAGCCTCAGCCGCAGCATTCCGTGTTGTGGCAGGTAGGCCACGCCGATGTGGGAGGGGAGGGCGGTTTCCCAACTTTCGATGCGGTCCGAAAGGAATGATTCCCCAATGCCTTGGAAAATCAGGTTTTTCTGCAGGATGCAAAGCCCGTCGTTCATCTTTTGGAGGCGCGGCAGGATCTCCCCGCTCATGAGGTGCTTCATCTCCGAAGGGACACCCGGCATCGAAACCACCGTTTTTCCGTCCGTCTCAAACCACATGCAGGGTGCTGTTCCGACCGTGTTCACAATCACCTTGCAGCAGGCCGGCACCAGCGCCTGCATCCGGTTGGTCTCCGTCATGGGGTAGCCGCGTCCCGCAAAAATCCGTTCGATGTTCCGCAGGCTGGCCTCGTCCTCCACCAATGTGGAATGGAAATAGTCGCATAGTGTCTTTTTTGTAATGTCGTCCTTCGTGGGGCCGAGACCTCCGGTTATCAGTACGACATCGGCCTGCTGCAGACTGTGTACCAGTGCTTTTTCTATGGCTTCGCGCCGGTCGGCGATACAGACAATGTCCGTCACCATGCAGCCGTTTGCGGTCAGCTGCTGCGCCATCCAGGAGGCGTTCGTGTTGGTCACCTGGCCGATCAGCAGCTCGTCTCCAATGTTGATTATGTTAACTCGCATGTTGTTATTTTTTTTAAAAATGCAAAGGTAGAAAAAAAATATGGCGGATTTGCATTTTTGTATTGATTTTTTTACGACTTTTGCACGCTTAAATTTTACAAGTTTCAAATTTTAAAAGTAATTTAATGTCAACAAAAATCAGATTACAGAGACATGGTAAAAAGGGTCAGCCTTTCTATCACATTGTCATTGCAGACGGTCGTGCACCTCGGGATGGACGTTACATTGAACGTATCGGCACATACAACCCTTTGACCGAACCTGCCGCCGTTGTGTTGAACTTCGACAGGGCCCTCTATTGGGTTAACTGCGGAGCCGAACCTACTGACACAGCCCGCTCCCTCCTTCGCAGGGAAGGCGTGTACATGAAAAAGCACCTGTTGGGAGGTGTGGCTAAGGGCGCCTTCTCGGAAACCGAGGCAGAAGCCCGTTTCTCCGCCTGGAAGGAGGAGAAGGACCGCCGGATGAGCGATTGCCGTATCAAGGCGATTGAAGCCGGTAAAGAGGTGGCCAAGAAGAGGCTTGAGGCCGAAACAAAGGTGAAGGAGGCCAAAGCTGCTGTGGTTGAGGAAAAACGCCGTGCCATCGCAGAGAAGGAGCGTGAGGAGCGTGAGGCCGCTGAGGCCGCCGCTGCCGCTGAAGCCGCCGCCAATGCGCAGACGGAAGCGGAGGCTCCTGCCGAAGCTGACGCCACCGCCGAGGCCGAAACCCCTGCCGAAGCATAACAGGTGTATGCGGTCCGACGATTTTTTCTACCTTGGTAAGGTCACAAAGGTTGTCGGTCTGAAAGGGGAACTTTCGGTTTATCTGGATACGGACGAACCGGAGAAATATTATTCAATGGAATCAGTTTTTCTTGAACAACAGGAAGAACTGGTTCCTTTTTTTGTGACCTCCCTTAAAGTGAAAAACCGGCAGCAGGTGGTGGTGCAGTTTCAGGATGTCGATGCCGGTTATGCCCCGTCTTTGGTCGGCGCGGAGCTGTTCCTGCCGCTTTCCATGCTGCCTCCGCTGACCGGAAACAGGTTCTATTATCATGAAATAAAGGGCTTTGAAATCGTGGATGAGGAGCAGCGTCGGGTCGGTGTCTGCAAGGATGTGCTGGAATATCCGCACCAGGCCCTGTTCCAGATTGACCATGATGGCACCGAAGTGCTGATTCCAATCGTGGATGATCTTATCCGACATGTGGACCGCGCGTCACGGCGGATTGTCGTATCCATGCCGGAAGGGCTGTTGGACATATACCTGAATCCCTCCCTGGAGTAGTTTTTTCCCATCTGTGGGACCCCCCTTAATTTTTTTGTGATTTTTTTTGATTTTTCCATGCGAAATGTGGAATTTTTTTTATACTTTTGCAAATTAACAAGGAAATAAAGGAAACTATATACTTTATATGCGTAATTCTTTTGTAATAATAATGTTGTCAGTGATTTGCCTTGTCTCCAACAAGGTGGTCGGACAAGCGGTTTCTGAAGAGAAGACGGCTGTTTCTTCTTCCGATTCTGCCTTAAGGGCACTATATGCGGAGGGGAAAAGTCTCTTTTTGCAGGAGGATTACGAAAAAGCGGCGGCCTGTTTCTCCGAATTGTTGGCCTTGCGCCCCAATCTGGCGGCAGCCTATAACGACCGTGGCAGCTGCAACCGGATGCTCGGACGTTATGAGCAGGCTTTAGCCGATTACACGGAGGCCATCAAGTACCGTCCGTGTGCCGCCTACTACTGCAACCGTGGCAGTGTGCGGGTGAAGATGGAGGATTACGATGCGGCGATTTCTGACTATACGTTGGCCCATGCTTTGGACACCAACTATTATCAGGCGTTGAACAACAGGGGGATAGTCTATCTGAACACAGGTTCGTACCGGCGTGCGGTGGAGGATTTCACCGCCTGCATCCGGTTGAAGCCAGACTATTATCTCCTGTACAACAATCGCGGCATCGCCTATTATAAATTAAAGGAGTTTGAACTCTCCTTCGCTGATTTTAACAAGACCATCTCGTTGAACGGGGAATATGGCAACGCCTACCTTCATCGTGGCAACATAAGGGAGATGCTTGATGATGACGCGGGGGCTTGTGAGGATTGGAGCCGGGCATTGGCATTGGGTGTCAAGCAGGCGGAGAAGTGTTTGGAGAACTGCAAGAATTAATGTATAGTAAATAAAGTATTAAAAGGATATAAAGAAAAACATATTTATTAATTTATAAATTTTCAAACAGATGAGAAAGTTTTTTATTTTATTGTTTTTTCAGGCGTTTGTAGGATGTCTGTTTGCCCAGAGCGTGGAGTTCAAGCAGGCAAATTTTCCTAACAACACGAAAAAAGAGTTCAAGAGAGCTCTGAAAAACAAGAAAATGGGAGAAAAGACCATGAAGGCTGAGGATTATCGCACCGCGGTGAATTTCCTATTGAAAGCCAATGAGTTCAATCCCAAAAATGCTGAATTGAATTATGAAATCGCCAATTGTTACGAGCATTTGAGCCAGATTCCTGAGGCGGTGCGGTATGCTGAAGCGGCCTATGCCCTGGATTCCCTTGTCGCCCCGGAATTGGTGTATTATAAGGGTTATGCCCATCAGATGCGGTATGAGTTTGACGATGCCGTGAAGTATTACCAGCGTTATCTCAAGACGCCGGGAGTCACCCGTGAGGGCAACAACAAGGCTCAGCAGCGGATCAAGGAGTGCAAAAACGGCAAAATGCTGGTCCGTCGCGGTGAGATCCCTTGCAAAATCTACATTCTGGACACCAATGTGAACGGCAAGTATGACGAGTACGGCCCTGCGGTGACTGCAGACGACAGCACCCTCTTCTTCACCACCCGTCGTACCATGAAGAAAAATCCGAACAAGGGTTATGCCTCGGACGGCAAATACTATGAGAAGATTTTCCGTTCCTCCAAGGATTCCTCCTGGGACAAATCCCATTGGGCACTGGGTTCCAATTTCCGCGGACACTTTGCCGTACAGGGTGTCTCCAACGACGGGAGCCGTGTCCTGCTGTATAAGGAAAAGAGGGGCGGTGACCTGTATGAGGCCAAACTGCATGGCAAGAAGTTCGGTGCCGCCAAGAGGCTGCCGCGTGCCGTGAACACCAAGGCCCATGAGACCTCGGCTTCATATTCCTATGACGGAAACACCATTTTCTACTGCTCCGACCGTACCGACATGGGTTATGGCGGGCATGACATTTACAAAGTCACCAAAAATGACAAAGGTAAATGGAAAGTTGTTGAGAATTTGGGTAATGTTCTGAACACTCCGGAAGATGAGGTGACCGTTTTCGCCCATCCTGATGGAAAGACCATGTATTTCAGTTCGCGCGGCCACGACGGCATGGGCGGATTCGACATTTTTGTCACCACATTTGAGGATGGCAAATGGTCCAAACCGAGGAACCTCGGTCTTCCCATCAACACTCCGGGTGACGACATCTCCTTCGTGATTACTGCGAACGGAAAGAGCGCCTACTATGCCTCCGCCCAGCCGACAGGATTCGGTGAGGAGGATATCTACTGCATCTCCTTCAAATCCGACAAGGTCTTTGTCTCCACAACTGAGGACAATCTGTTGGATGACGAGGATCCCTTTGCAGAGGAGAGTGAGGTGAAGGAAAAGGCCATGCCGACCCACCAGATGACCCTGCTGACAGGTCTGGTACGTGACAAGAACACCAAGGAGCCGCTTTCCGCCTCCATCGAGCTGTTCGATCTGGACTCCAACCGCAAAATCGGAGACTTTGAGACCAATTCCGAAACCGGCAAGTTCCTTCTGTCCCTCCCTGCAGGCCACCACTACAAGATTCTTGTGAAATCACCGGGATACCGTAGCCACGAGGAGACTTTCGACATTCCTGATTCCTCCGGATTCCAGAAGAAGGAGCTTATTATCGAGCTTGAATCTGATGGTAGCGAGATGCCTGAACATCTGAAGAATATCGAATTTGACTTCGACAAGTCCAATGTACAGGGTTCCGAGGCCGCACGCAGGCTTGACATGGTTGCCGACTACATGAAACGTCATCCGGATGTCAAGGTTCTGATTTCCGGCCACACCGACAGCATGGGTACGGACGAATACAACCAGGCTCTTTCCGAGCGTCGTGCAAAAACAGCCGCCGACTATCTTGTCGATAAGGGTATCTCACGCAGCAGGATGACCACCAAGGGTTATGGCGAGTCGCGTCCGATTGACACCAACGAAACGGATGAAGGACGCCAGCACAACCGTCGTGTTGAGTTCGAAATCGTGAAATAAAGAGTATACAACTCATCTGAAAAAAGCGGATTCCATTTGGAATCCGCTTTTTTTTTGTTTGTCAAAATAAAAAAAGAACTAATGGTTCTGGGCTTGTGACTCCAGCCGGCGTGCCTGCCGTTTGCGGTCAAGGTCGTTAAGCAGGATCTTGCGCAGACGGAGCGATTTGGGTGTCACCTCCAGATACTCGTCCTCACCGATGTATTCCATATATTCCTCCAGTGAGAACTTGATGGCGGGAGGTAGCATCACCTTCTCGTCAGAACCTGCCGCACGCATGTTGCTCAGTTTTTTCGATTTTGTGATGTTGATGACCAAATCGTCCTGCCGGATGTGCTGTCCGATAACTTCACCTTCATAAACCTCGTCCATTGGTTCCACAAAATAGCTGCCGCGATCCTGAAGCTTGTCCATTGCGTAGGCTACAGCCGTTCCGGTCTCCATGGCCACTAACGAGCCGTTGTGCCGCAGAGGGATGTCACCTTTCCATGGTTCAAAGTCCACCAGCCGGTGCGACATGATGGCTTCGCCTTCGGTGGCGGTAAGCATCTGGCTGCGCAATCCGATAAGTCCGCGCGACGGGATGCGGAAACACTGGTATATGCGGTCGCCTTTCGTCTCGACAGAAAGGATTTCCCCTTTACGTTTGGTCACCAGGTCGATGGTCCGGCTGGAAAAGGTTTCCGGAACCAGCACGATGAGTTCCTCAACCGGTTCGCATTTTTTGCCGTCAATCTCCTTGATTATGACCTTTGGCTGGCCGACCTGCAGTTCGTACCCTTCGCGACGCATGGTCTCAATCAGTATGGAGAGGTGCAGGATGCCCCGTCCGTACACGATATGCGCATCGGGTGAGGCTGTAGGCTCAACCCGCAGGGCGAGGTTCTTTTCCAACTCCTTCTGCAGCCTGTCGTGCAGATGCCGTGATGTCACATATTTTCCCTCCTTGCCAAAGAAAGGGGAGTTGTTGATGGTGAACAGCATGCTCATGGTAGGCTCGTCCACTTTGATAGGAGGCAGCGCTTCCGGATTTTCAAAATCGGCGATGGTGTCCCCAATCTCAAACCCTTCAATGCCGAAGATGGCACAAATCTCACCAGCCTGTATCTCAGTTTTAATCTTTTCCTTTCCTAATCCCTCAAAAATGTAAAGTTCCTTGATTTTGGATTTTACAATACTGCCGTCATGTTTGACCAACGAAATGTTCTGTCCGGCAATCAGGGTGCCTCGGGTAAGTTTTCCCACGGCAATCCTGCCCACGTATGAGGAATAGTCCAGGGAGGAGATAATCATCTGGGTGTTGCCCTCTTTGGCTTTGTATTCCGGAATGTGTGTGATTATCTGGTCCAGCAGGTAGGAGACATTGTCGGTCGGCTTTCTCCAGTCGTCACTCATCCAGCCCTGCTTTGAGGAGCCGTATACTACCGGGAAGTCCAGCTGCTCTTCGCTGGCGCCAAGTGCGAACATCAGGTCGAACACCGCCTCCATCGTCTGTTCGGGATTGCAGTTCGGTTTGTCCACCTTGTTGATGACCACAATCGGTTTCAGATTCATCTCAATGGCCTTTTGCAGGACAAAGCGTGTCTGTGGCATCGGTCCCTCAAAGGCGTCCACAATAAGCAGCACCCCATCGGCCATGTTCAGCACACGTTCCACTTCACCGCCGAAATCGCTATGGCCCGGGGTGTCGATGATGTTTATCTTGTAATCCTTGTAGTGGACGGAAACATTCTTTGACAATATGGTGATGCCGCGTTCTCGTTCCAGATCGTTGTTGTCCAATATCAGCTCCTTGACTTCCTGATTGTCGCGAAACAGTTTGGACTGGTATAATATTCTGTCCACCAAGGTGGTCTTCCCATGGTCCACATGGGCTATGATGGCTACATTTCTGATATTTTGCATGGATTGTTATTCCTTACATTTAATTAATATGTGCTCAGCCGTTTTTCCTTTGGATTGCCTTCTGTGCCGCCTCAACTATGTGCGCGTCGTCCAAATGGTAGTGGAGCATAAGCTCGTCCGGTGTCCCGCTCTGTCCGAAAACATCCGCCATGCCCACATATTCCAGCGGGCAGAGGTGGTGCTGCACCAGTGTCCGGGCAATGCTGTCGCCTAAGCCGTTGATGACGGAATGCTCCTCGCAGCTTACTGCGCATCCGGTCTTTTGGACTGACTGCAGTATCGCTTCTGTATCCAGCGGTTTGATTGTGTGTATGTTTATCACTTCGGCGGAGATTCCTTTCTCATGCAGGATTTCCGCTGCCGACAAGGCCGGAAACACCATGTGGCCGGTGGCAAACAGTGTCACATCGCTGCCTTCCCGCATACGGATGGCCTTGCCAATGACGAAGGGTTGTTCCGGATCGGTGAAGTTCGGCACCTTCGGCCTTCCGTAGCGCAGGTAGACCGGTCCGACCTGTTTGGCGATTGCCAGCGTGGCGGCTTTGGTCTGGTTGAAGTCGCACGGGTTGATCACTGTCATGTTCGGAATTCCCTTGATGAATCCGATGTCCTCCATCACCTGATGGGTCGCCCCGTCCTCACCGGTGGTTATTCCGGCGTGCGAACCGCATATCTTCACATTGTTGTTGGAGTAGGCCACCACCATGCGTATCTGGTCCAGCACGCGAGTGGTGCAGAAGTTTGCGAATGAGCCTACGAATGGGATTTTCCCGCTGAGCGCCATGCCGGCGGCCATGCCGATCATGTTGGCTTCAGCGATGCCCACTTGGAAAAACCTTTCCGGGAACGCTTGTGCGAATGAGTTCATTTTTACCGAGCCGGTCAGGTCCGCACATAGGGCGACAACCTGGTCGTTCTGTCTTCCCGCCTCCAGCAGCCCTTCGCCAAAGCCGGAGCGGCAGTCTTTTTTCTCTTGATATGCAATCATGTCTGTTAAGCTTTTACATACGATATTATCTTAATTGGGCTCCGGCCTCCTTTTCATAGGCTCGGATAAGTTTGTCCATGACGGCCTGCACCTCTTCGGCGGTGAAGGTGCGTTCTGTGTTGGTTATCACAAAGTTGATGGCGTAGGATTTCTTCCCTTCCGGGAGATTCTTCCCTTCGTACACATCAAACAGGTTGACGGACTGGATGGCGGAATCGGTCTTGTATGCAATCTTCTCCAATTGCTCATAGCGCACATCCTTGTCCACCAGCAGGGCGAGATCGCGTTCCACCTCCGGGAAGCGGTTCAGCTCCTTGAAACGAATCTTCTTGCGCTCCACTTGGGCTACAAGAGTGTCAAAGACGATGTCCGCGTGGTAAACCCTCTGTTTGATGCCGAAATATTTCAGGATTTCCGGATCAACCTCTCCGATGGTAACGACCGGTTGCTGCCTGAACTGAAATTGGAGCGCGTGAACCATTCCGCAATATTTCTCCAACTGCTGCGCAACCAACCGTTTTGTAGTGAAGTTTGCTTTCTGCAACGCATTCAGAACCATGTTTTTCAGATAGAAGAAGCCGCTCTCCTCCGGTTTTGCCTCCCAGGATGCCGGTTGCAGCGCACCCGTGACCCACAGGGAAAGTCTTTGACGGTGCGGGAAACGTGCGGTAACGCTGTCTGTCGCAGTCTTTTCCTTATCCTTGTGGTATATTGTCCCGAATTCATACATCCGGAGGTTGCAGTTTGCGTGGTTGATGTTGTGTGCGATGCTCTCCAGCCCGCCGAAAAGCAGCGTCTGGCGCATCTGCTGAAGATCCTTGCTTAAAGGGTTCATCAGCGTGACCGTCTCATCGCCGTTGATGAAGTCAAACCGGCTGTAGTCGCTTTTTGTCAGCGAGTTGTTCATGATTTCATAGAAACCGTTGTCGGAAAGGTATGTTGAAATCCGCTCCTTGACAACAAGCTGCGGGTTCTCTTCAAGGTTTGACGGATGGAATGTGAACCGGTCGGGCATGCCGATGCGGTTGTATCCGTAGATGCGCATGACCTCCTCAGCAATGTCCGCGGGACGGGTCACATCCACTTTGTTTGTGGGGACGGCAATGGTCATTATACCGTTCTCATCCTTGACCGGCGCCATCTCCAGGTCGGTCAGAATCTGAAGGACCATCTCCTTTTCAAGCTCCTGTCCGGCAATTGCGTTCAGTTGTGCGTAGGAGATGTCCACAATTTTCTTTTCCACCGGTATGGGGTAGCAGTCCGTGACGGCGGATATGGTGCCGCCGGCTATCTCCTGAATCAGCATTGCGGCCCGTTTCAGAGTCCAAAGGGTGATGTTCGGGTCGCATCCCCGCTCATATCTGAACGAGGCGTGGGTCTTCAAGGTGTGCCTTTTGGCTGTTTTGCGGATTCCTGCTGCCTGGAAACAGGCGCTTTCCAGAAAAACGTCGGTGGTTTCCGCGGTGATTCCGGACAGTTCACCTCCCATGACGCCCGCCAGGCACATGGGTGAGTCTGCGTTGCAGATGACCAGATCCTCAGGATCCAGTTTCCGTTCGATCCCGTCCAGTGTCATGAAGGGTTCCTCTTTCACAGCCCTACGTATAATCACCTTTTTTCCGTTGATTTTTGCGGCGTCGAAGGCGTGCATCGGCTGCCCGCACTCCAACATCACAAACTGTGTGATGTCCACAATGTTGTTTATTGGGCGGATGCCTACGGTGCGCAGAAGCCCCTTCATCCATTCAGGCGATTCCGCAACCCTGACTCCGCTTATGTGCAGTCCGGTGTAACGCGGGCAGCGTTCCGTGTCCTTAATTTCGATGGAGACGGGGTTGGCCGGTCCTTTTTCAGGAAAGCCGCTTATATCAGGATATTGCAAAGGTATTCTCTTTCCAAGATGTCTGTGTATTGATGCGGAGAGGTCTCTGGCGACACCGATGTGGCAGATGGCGTCGCTGCGGTTCGGGGTCAGTCCGATACCGAAAACCGTGTCGCTTTCCACTTGGAAATAATCCTTGGCGGGTGTTCCAGGAACGGCCGTTTCGGGCAGCACCATGATGCCTGCGTGATCCTCACCGACACCGAGTTCGTCCTCCGCGCAGATCATCCCTTCGGAGACTTCGCCGCGGATTTTCGATTTCTTTATGGTTATGCTGCCGCCGTCGGAGGGGTAGAGGGTGGCGCCGACACATGCGACAACCACATTCTGTCCTGCCTTTACGTTCGGTGCTCCGCACACAATATGCAGGGGCTGCTCCTGACCCGTATCCACGGTCGTGATGTGCAGATGGTCCGAGTCGGGATGGGCCTCGCAGGTCAGCACCTTGCCTATGTACACATGCTCAAGTCCTCCCTTTATGCTTTCATATTGTTCCACGGTTTCGATTTCCAGCCCGCAGTCTGTAAGCAGAGCGGATGTTTCGGCCGCCGGAAGGTCAACGGGAAGGTAGCGTTTGAGCCATTTGTAGGATATTTCCATAGAGTAATATTTTTAAATTCAAACGGTTGATGTCGTGTCCCCATACAATGGGGACAAATTGCAAATTTACAAAAATACCGTATATGTTGTCCGCATATAATTTTTTTTTCTCAAAAAAAATTGGATTTTCATATAATATATATATCATGTGTTGCGTTATTATGTGCGAATACGGAGGGCAGGAAAGGGCTTTGCCGCATTGGGTGATTTGAGTAACAATTAGTAACGCTAATAATGAAGCTATCGCAGTTTAAGTATTTTTTGCCGCAGGAGCTGATTGCCCTGCATCCTTTGGAGGACAGGGATAATGACCGGCTGATGGTGGTTGACCGCCAGAAACAGACTATCGAACATCGTCAGTTCAAAGACATTCTGGATTATTTTGAAGATGGGGATGTCATTGTCCGCAACGACACCAAGGTGCTCCCGTCTGTGCTGCTGGCGCAGAAGGAAAGCACGGACACATACATCAATGTGTTTCTGTTGAGGGAGTTGGACAAGGAGAGCCGCCTGTGGGACGCATTGGTGGATCCGGCCCGTAAAATCCGGATTGGCAACAAGCTCTTTTTCGATGAAGGCAATCTGCTGGCCGAGGTTATTGACAACACAACCTCACGGGGACGCACCTTGCGTTTCCTCTATTCGGGAACATATGAGGAGTTTCGCGAAAAACTCTTCTCCCTCGGGCAGATGCCGCTGCCGGAGCATATCTTGCGGCTGCGCGATGTGGAGCCTTGTGACCTGCAGGATTACCAGACCATATATGCAAAAAAGGAGGGGGCGGTGACCGCGCCTTCTGCAGGGCTGCATTTCACCAGACGTATTTTGAAGATTTTGGAAATAAAGGGTGTGGACTGTGTTGACATCACCCTGCATGCCGGAATAGGCAATTTCAGGGACATAGATGTGGAGGACTTGGCCAAGCACAAAATCGATTCGGAGGAGATGGAAATCACACCTGAAGCCGCTGACAGGATCAATGCGGCGAAGGAGACGGGACACCGGATTTGCTGTGTTGGCACCACCTCGCTGAAGGCTCTGGAGTCCTCTGTATACATGTCGGGCATGATCAAGCCGTACAAAGGGTGGACCAACAAGTTCATATTTCCGCCGTATGACTTCCTTTCAGCCAACGCGCTGCTCACCAACTTTAATCCGCCACAATCCGGTATGCTGATGATTGCCTGTGCGTTCGGTGGCTATGATCTGGTGATGCGCGCCTACCGTGAGGCGATGAACGAGCGCTACCGCTTTCTGCCTTATGGTGATGCCATGCTGATAATCTGACGGGATGCCGGAACACCTGTTATGTATTGATATCGGAAACACCCTCTCCAAGGCGTCGGTCTATGCCGGAGACCGTGTGGTGGAAACATGCAGCGGTCCGACGCTTGATGTCGCCCGTCTCGCAGCGTGGAAACATGGGTATGGCCTCAACCATGCGATGCTTTCCGCCGTTTCGGACAATCCCAAACTTCCTTTGGACGATTTGCGTGCAATGTTCACGCTTCATTATCCCAAGCAGGTCGGGAACCTGCCATTCAAAATCGCATACACTACCCCGGAGACGTTGGGCGCCGACAGGCTTGCCTGCATGATGGGCGCATACGTGCTGTATCCTGACCGTCCTGTGCTGGTGCTGCAATGCGGAACCTGTCTTACGATGGATCTGCTGGCGGACGGAAGTGTCTATGCCGGCGGCAGCATCTCTCCAGGTCTCCGTATGCGTTTTAAGGCCCTTAACGGCTATACGGCGCGGCTGCCGTTGGTTGAGGCCGACACGGAGGCCGGTTTGTCCGGTGACAGCACCGTGACCTCCATACAGAGCGGGGTGTGGCAGGGATACCTTTCAGAATGTGAAGGGATGATCGGAAAATATAATGCTATATATGAGCATCTTATGGTAATAATCACAGGAGGGGACGCAGCAGCCGTGAAAGATAAGCTTAAAATGACTATCTTTGCGTTTCCGGATTTGGTACTGTTCGGATTGATGCAAATGTTGAAATATGATATTGAGAAACAATAAAATATTATTTGTTTTTTTGATTCTGTCCTCATGGTTCGGTTCCATGTCTGCGCAGAAATATCTGGGTTCTCCCTATTCCCGCTTCGGTTGGGGGGAGATGCGCCCCCGTGCCTCACAGCAGACGCAGGCAATGGGTGGTGCCGCCTTGGCATACAGAAGTCCGGTTTGCGTCAACTCGAAGAATCCGGCCTCCTACACCGCTTTTGATTCATTGTCGGCGGTTATAGACGCGGCCTTTTCCTACAATACCCATGTGCTTACCGAAGGTACGCAGCGGCAGCAGGGTGGCACCGCCTATGCGGACTATTTCTCATTTGGCCTGCCTGTATCTTCCTGGTGGTCCGTGGCGTTCGGCATCCAGCCGTTTTCAATAGTATCTTATGACTATTCCTTTGTCCATGAATCCGGATCCTCAAACGATATTGGCGAAGGCGGGACGTATGAGATTTTCTGGGGGAACGGTTTGCGGCTTTCCAGACATTTGTCCTTTGGAGTGCAGTTCTCCTATCTGTTCGGCACCTCATTCAGGTCGCACGAACTGGTTTTTGCGGATGAACAGAGCTTCAATCTGCGCACCATGCAGGAGGATGCGGTGCGCGGGTTCCTTTTCAACACCGGCCTGCAGCTTGAACTGCCTGTCGGACGGAACCTGTTTGGCGCCGGACTTTCATTCACCCCTTCAATACCAGCCTGCATACATTCGGACCGCAGGTCGTATAATCTGACCTACAGGGTCTCTTCCTCAATAGAGACACCTGTTGACACTTTGGAGTGGGACGAGGCTGACAACAATACCGTCAGGTTGCGGATACATAATCCCACAACCTTGGGCGTGGGCCTTTCCCTGTCCCGTCCGGACAAGTTCTGGGTCGGTGCCGATTGCGAGTGGGCTGCGTGGAGCCGCTTCTCCATCGGGGAGAGCGCTGATTCCCTCAACGACCGTCTTCGTGTCTCATTCGGTGGCGGTTGGATTCCCCAGTCGGGCAGTGCCCGTTATATGAAAAGGATAACCTATTCCGCCGGTCTGTTTTATGAGAAGGATTATGTTTCGGTAAACGGGCTCTCGTTCCATCGGATGGGGCTGGATGCCGGATTTGCCTTCCCGATGCGTAAGAACAGCTCGAAGGTCGGTCTGTATCTGGAGAGCGGCCTGTACGCTCCGGTGCAGGGCGACGGGATACGCGAACAGTATTACCGTTTTACGGTGCAGGTTCAGCTGCATGAGAAATGGTATCAGCACCGTAAGTTGGATTAATATGTGCGGTATGGTTTTTGTTTATGAAGAAAAAAGAGTAACCATTTAAAACTTTTGTGAGATGAAAAGAAACATGCGAGTGTTATGGTTGGCAGGACTGCTGATGCTTCCGGTTTTCGGTGTTAATGCACAGTCCAAGTACGGAAAGGACAGCGTTGCCTGCGTGCAGAACCTGTCTCTTTACAGGGACGATTACAGTAAGAAGAAGTATGACGATGCCTATCCGAACTGGAAGGCGGTGCTGGACAACTGCCCGATGGCCAGCAAAAACACCTTTGTGCACGGTCCGGTCATTCTGGAATACAAAATCAAGAATGCCAAGGCCGCAAAAGATACCGCCGCTTACAACAGTTTCATCCAGGAACTGTTCGACCTGTTCGAACTGCGTGCCAATTGCTATCCTGAGGATGCCGGCTACTGCAAGGGCCAGATCGGTTTCTATACCATGAAATATCGTGGCGCACAGTATGAAAAAGCCTACGAGGATTTGAAACAGTCGGTGGCCATGTGCGGTTCCAGCACGCCTCCCGCAGTGCTGAACATGTACATCCAGACGGCAGAGCGCTACATGAAGAACAAACGGCTTGATGCCGATGTGGTGCTCAATGCCTATGATGAAATCACGGAGGTTCTGGATGATGTTCTGGACAAGAGCGAGCAGGATTTCAATTCTGTGATGCAGCAGATCTATATTCTGCGCGAACAGCTGGACAGCGCCAATCGTGGTGAAATTGACACCACGGAAATGAACCAGGCCATTTTTGAGGTCAAGTATGAGGACCTGCAGAAGGATTCCGTCAAGACCTACAAGAACTACAGCAACTATACGAAGGTTGCCCACAACATTGACGTGGTGGTCTCCAAATATGCCACCTGCGACAAGCTGGACACCATCTACGGAAAGAAGCTGGCACAGTCAAGCGACGAGCGTCTGCTGCGCCAGGTCATCAAACTCTACAACAAGAAGAACTGCACTTCGCCAATCTATGTGAAGGCCATCAAGGAGCTGCACAAGATTGCACCTACGGCGAACACCGCCTATTACATGGGAGCCATCAGCCTCCAGAATGGCAGCTACAGTGAGGCCGAAACCTATCTGAAAGAGGCTCTCTCACTCTATGAAAAGGAGTCGGACATCATCAAGTCATACCTGCTGCTTGGTGAAACCTATAACAGGATGAAGCAGTATTCACAAGCGCGTGAATGCGCATACAAGATCCTGAAAAAGAATCCTACCAACGGACGTGCATACATCCTGATAGGAGACCTTTACGCCCACTCCGGATGCTCCACGGAAGTTCCTGGCGCCGCCAACTGGACTGCAGCCGACAAATACAGCAAGGCAATGTCCGTTGCCGCCGCCACCAAGGATGTGGATGAAAAACAGCAGAAGGTTTATGATGAGGCACAGCAGAAGCTTTCGCAGGTTTCCGCACGCTTCCCGAAAGCTGAGACCTATTTCCAGAGAGGTTTGCAGAAAGGGCAGACTATCCGAGTGGAATGCTGGATTAATGAAACAACGGTTGTCCGGTAGCCTTTCATGAACTGGATACCGCTCAGGGCAAATAAAATGGGAGTAATAGCCGTCCTTTGGATGGCTATTACTTGTATGTTCTCCTGTCAGAATGATGAGGGGGTTATAAAGGATTTGTGCCATCGCGAGGCCGGACCTGCCGAAGTATCCGAAAATCTTATGCTCTATGTGAGCCGTGCCGGGGAATTGCTGTATGTTTTTTCTGCGCCTGTGTATCAGGTATATGAATATCCCAAGCCGATGCAGGTCACTCCAAAGGGCCTGAAGGTGGTCGGTTTCAATGCGCAGGGGGACACTTCGGTCGTACTGACGGCAGACTATGGCATCCATCGCGAAAACGAGCGGACAATGGAGGCAAAGAGGCATGTTGTAATCCGCAATGTGGAAACAGGGGAGGTGGTGGAGACCGAACATATCGTATGGGACATGGACGCGCACAGGGTCTATTCGGGCACCCAGACCAAGCAGACCCGTCCTGACGGTTCCGTTTACATTGGCGACAGTTTTGAGTCGGACGAGAATTTTGAGCATTACACCATTGTTAAGCCTAAAATGGTCATTTATGAGGAATAAGCCATGTCGTGCAGAATAGGCTTATGCCGGGTTGTTGGGCTTTTGCTGCTCTGCCTTCATGCGGAGGCGCAGTCTCCAATTGAGAATCTGCGCAAATACAATTCGTTCAGGGAGAGGTTCAACAGGGAATTCCTGTACAGGACTGGGGATGCTTCGGTCCAGGGTTCATATCTGCCGATGGAGAGCCGTCAGATGATGCCGGACGGTTCGGTGACCGCCTATTGGGCGGACGGCACCTGGTGGCTGGGCCATTATGTTGCAATGCTTGCCACGGAACAGGCACGGCTGAAACTGGAGGGGGATTCCGTCGCCGCACTTCAGACTTTGGAGGAATTGCGGCAGGCCTTGCGCGCGTATGACAGGCTGGATGCGTGGGCCGAACCATGCTGGGGCGGCGACAGCTGCACCAACGGCTTCTATCTCCGGGACGATATTCCTGCAGAAATGGCGGAGGTGTTGGGTGTCGGGCGCATTCTCAGCGACTATGCGCAGCATTGTGGTGACAGCCATTCGCTTTCAAACGGCCCTTCACAGGATCAGGCATGGGCTTCGTTTATGGGTCTGGCACTGGTTCAGGCCCTGACTGACGACACTCTGCTACATGCACAATCCGCATCTGTCGCACGAAGGCTTCTGAAAGCCATGCAGTATACCGATGCCAAAGGAAATGAATCCTGGCAGGTTACCAATCCGGTGAACGGGGAGATACTGCAACCTTCAAGTGACATCCAATGGCTGAAATACGCCCATGCCAGGGCGTGCGAACTGCTGACTGGGGATAAGGTTGTTTTCGGGAATGCCTCCTCGGCTGCCTCCAAGCAGTTGTGGGGTACCATACAGCAGGTTTTTACACTTGATAAAAAAGGCCACTACAACTGGTACGGTGTAATGGCGCTCTCGACGGTCATTAACGAAAAGGGTTCTGATTTGTCCGCCTGCACATGTGACTGGCTGGTTGGTAAGTCACAGGAGCTTGCGCGGCTCCGCCCCGATCTGCAGCAGCCCATGCTCTTCCCACATTTTCCGCTTATAAGTCTGCTGCTCTATCCCCAAAAGCCAAAATCGTTGCCGAACGTCTCGCAGTACGAGTCAATTCTTGATGCCGCTCCATACGGAGGCGCATTCCGCCGCTATTCGGACGGTGCTTGGGACACTACGCCGGCGCCATGGAACAGCCTTTCGCTCTTTTGCCCCTGGCATCTGGAGGAGGGGGATTTCAACATGCTTGACTACATGCTGCTCTATAACCTATATCGGCTTGTATATGCTCCGGAAAAGCCGCAGACGGTGAAGGGATGTGCCCCTGTCCGTGTGAATGTTTTCCCTAATCCGACTTCCGGAAGGCTGTGGCTGGAATATTCCGGCGAATCCCATGTGAATGTCTGCCGCCTTTATGATTTGCAGGGAAGGCTGCTGAAACAGATGGAGTTGCGGGAGAATACCGCGGAGATTGATCTGACAGATTATGCTCCGGGCTGCTACCTCTTGCAGCTTTCGGATGGCAACAGTCGTGCGGCTGTGGTGAAGGTGATGAAAAACAATTATTAACAAAAAATAACGAACCATGAAAAAACAGATTCTGACTGTAATTCCGCTTGTGATATGTATCGTATCCGCTTTTTCGCAGACAACTGAGCTGAACCGGATGAAATATGACTTCTACCGCATGAATCTGCTTACGAAGTTCATGTTTTTTTCCGATGACGGCATGAAACAGGGGAGCTGCCAGCCTATGGAGTCGCTGCGCAGCGAAAGGGATGGCGGGAAAACCGCATATTGGGCGGACGGCACATGGTGGCAGGGGCATTACATAGCGCTGCTTGCCACGGAATATGCCCGTCTGCGGATGGAGGGGGACACTCTTTCGGCCTCTTCCACGCTAAGGGAGCTGCATCAGGCCCTGCGGGTGTACGTCCGGCTGGATTCAATGGCCGAGACCTGCTGGAACGGCCGGCCGGCATGCAACGGCTTTTATCTGCGGGACGATGTTCCCGGATCCATGGGTTTTGACGGGCTTAAGATTGTAAGCGATTACCAGCGCCGCTGTGGGGACACCCTCTCCACCTCGAACGGGCCGTCGCAGGACCAGGCTTGGGCCACCTATCTCGGTCTGGCGCTTGTTCTGCGGCTGGTTGATGGTGACAGTACGGCGGAGGTGCGTGAACTGGCGGCGAATGTCGCACGGCAGATGGTGCGTGGGATGCAGCACACCGATGCCAAAGGGCGGGAACACTGGCAGGTGGTGAATCCCGTGAACGGACTTCTGGTGCAGAAGGAGGGGGATATACAGTGGCTGAAATATGCCCATGCAAGGGCGTATCAGGTGCTGACAGGGGAGGAGATCCGTTTTGGGAAGGCCCTTTCCGCAACCTCACGGCGCACTTTCAAAGTGATACAGAACAATTTTCTTATAGACAAGCACGGCCATTTCAACTGGTACGGCGTGCTGGCGCTCTCCACTGTCATAAACGAGAAGGGCAGTGGAGGCAAATGTACCTACGACTGGCTGGTGGACCGCACGCAGGCTCTTGCCAAAAAGCGTCCCGATCTGGAGCAGCCCATCATGTTCCCACATTTCCCGCTTATAAGTCTTTTGCTCTACCCGCAGCAGCCTTCCAAAATGCTGCCGTCCTCATTCTATGAGGATTTGTTGGGCGGCGCACCGAATGAAGGGGCGTACCGTCGGGTGCTTTCTGGTGGTCAGGTGGAGCATACGGGTGCCCCGTGGCACACACTATCCCTCTTCTGTCCGTGGCACAACGAGGATACAGGTGATTTCAATATGATTGACTACATGTTGCTATACAATCTTTACCGTCTGGTCTACAGCGACGTGCGTTAGGGCAGGAAAATCTCATCCGGATAGGTTATCCGGACAAGCGAAAGGGCGTGTGCCGGAACGGAAGTCCCGGCCTGGCAGCGGTCTTTAGCCTCTATCAGCCGGCAGAATCCCTCTTCATCAAGCTTGCCCCTTCCAACCTCCAGCAGCGTGCCGACAATGGCCCTCACCATATTGCGCAGGAAGCGGTCGGCGGTGATTTCAAAAAACCATCCTGACTCATCTTCATTCCATTCCGCATGGGAGATGACACAGTTGTTCGTCTTTGTTTGGGTGTGCGCTTTTGAAAAGCTGGTGAAATCCCGATATTTGCCGAGCAGCGCGGCGCAACGGTTCATCGCCTCGAAATCGGGCTGGAAATAGAGACGGTAGGAATATTCAGCGGAGAAGGGCTGTTTTGTCGTGTGTACCCTGTAGCGGTAGGTGCGTGAGAGGGCGTCGAAGCGGGCGTGTGCCTCCGGGCGGACCGGCAGTATGTCGTAAACGGCTATATCTTCCGGCAAAAAGGCGTTGATGCGGTGGAGCCACTGCCGTTTATCTTCCAATAGCGGGGTTTCCGTGTCGAAATGGGCGTAGAAGTCCGCTGCATGCACGCCGGTGTCGGTGCGTCCCGCTCCGGTCACGGCAATTTTTTCCCTGAAAAGGGCGGAGAGGCAGTTTTCCATCAGCTCCTGCACCGTCGGGCGGTCCGGCTGTACCTGCCAGCCGTAATAGTTGCGTCCGTTATATGCCATGTGGAGAAAGTAGCGCATCTCACTTCTGTTTTTGTCTGTTGTTGTAGTGGCGGCAGGCCTCGCGCACGCCGCATTCCGCACAATGCGGGTTTCGTGCGGTGCACACATATCGGCCGTGCAGGATGAGCCAGTGGTGGGCAATGGGAATCTCCTCCTCGGACAGGTTGGCCACCAGCTGCCGTTCTGTTTCCAATGGCGTTTTTGCCCCGGTTGTTAGTCCGATGCGGTCCGATACCCTGAAAACATGAGTGTCCACCGCCATGGCCGGCCTGTTGAACCATACTGCTGAAACCACATTGGCTGTTTTGCGCCCCACACCGGGCAGCTGCTGCATTTCTTCAATGTCATCCGGCACCGTGCCATGAAAGCGTTCTGTAAGCATTTCGGCCATCCCCTTCAGGTGCCTTGCCTTGCTGTTGGGGTAGGAGATGCTCTTTATTTTTTCATAAATCTCATCTACCGAAGCTTTGGCGAGCTGTTCCGCGTTGGGAAAGGCCTCGAAGAAGGCGGGGGTGGTCATGTTCACCCGTTTGTCGGTGCATTGGGCGGAGAGCATGACCGCAACCAGCAGTTCGTAGGCGTTGCCGTAATGCAGCTCGCTGGCCGCATCCGGCATGTTGCGGCGGAAATGGTCCGTGACGTATGCGTAGCGTTCCTTTTTATTCATACTCAAATTCCTCCTGTAATGCCTTGATGTGCGGATTGTCCGGATGGGCCGCAACCAGCTTCCCCTTCATTATCCGGTACAGTGCGGAATCATTCTGTTCCGAGAAAAAGCGGTTAACGCCAATCCGTTGGTGGAAGATAGAGATGGCCGCAAGTTCGGACGGGTGGTTTTCAATCAGTGCGGCAAGCGCCGACTTGCAGGCGAGGAAATGGGTGTAATAGCAGCTGTCGAGTGAAGGCGGGGGCGGGCTGTTTGTCCGCTGCGCCTCCCGGAAAATCCTGCTGAGCGAGTCGGTAAGCCGGTACATCTCATGTACTCTACGGTTGGTCTCCCACAGCATTTGTGACGAGATGTTCCCGTCGACGCGGTAGCTGCCGATGAGGTTTCTGGCATCCCCTGAAAATGTGAGGTTGTCGTTGACGCCCGCCACAAAGGGGATCAGGCTCGTGTCGTTCGCCCGCAGCCGGTAAATACCTTCATATTCGGGTTTGAAGCGGTAGTTGAAGTTCCCGTTGACAAGAAGTATCGTGTCGAGTGTCACAACCGTCTTTTCGGGGGTGATTTCGTCCAGGAACAGAATGCCGCCGCTGTTTTCAAAATGTCCGGAAAGGCTGGTGCCGGAAGGGGTGCATCCGTACAGCAGCACAGCCGTCAGGCCGACGGCCATTATCCGCAGAAAAAAACGCTCAGTCATTGCTTCTTGCGAAAATGCGCAACAGATAGAGGAACAGGTTGATGAAGTCCAGATAGAGGCTCAGCGCGCAATAGACCCCCATTTTTCGCGCCATGTCGCTGTCGGCCTCAATGTAAGTGCTCATGCGTCGGATGCTGTTGACATCCCATGCGGTGAGTCCTGCAAAAAGAATCACGCCGAGTATGCTGATAATCCATTCGGCACGGGTGCTGTGTGTGAACGCGCATACCACGGAGGCGATTATCAGGCCGATAAGCGCCATGAAGAGTATTGAACCGAACCTGCTCAAATCCATTTGGGTCACATAGCCCGCAATGGCCATGGCAGCAAACATGCCTGAGGCCACCAGAAATGCCTTTGTGATTGTCGATCCGGTGAAGAAAATGAATATGTAGCTCAGGCTCATCCCCATCAGTATGGCATAGATGACGAAAAGCAGGGTCAGGGTGGAGGTGCGCATCTTGTTCAGGCCGAGGCTCATGGCTATAACCATGGCGAGCGGGCTGAGGGTCACGACCCAGCCAAGGCCGCTCATGCCCGTCTCAGTGTATAGCAGCCCGACCAGGCCTGAGTTGGCGAAAAGCCATGCGGTGAGGGCGGTTATTCCCAACGCGACGAACATCCAGGTGAAGACGCTGCGCATCAGGGAGGAGGCCTCCTCGGCAATTATGGTTCCGGATACCGGATTCTGTTCCTTCGAGTGAAAAGGTGCTAATTCCATGTCATTCCTTATTTTTACTGTTTATTATTTTCCAGAAAACGCATCATTGCGCGTATTATTGTTTCAAAATGAATTTTTTTATGTGGTGGCTGTGCAAACGTATTTGGATTTCATGTATATTTGCACTTTTAATTCAGACAGATGAAAGTAAAGATTATCAATCATTCAAAACATGCGCTGCCGGCATACGGGACAATCGCTTCGGCAGGTATGGACCTTCGTGCAAGCCTGGAGGAGGATGTCGTGCTGCAACCTATGGGCCGGGAACTGGTTCCCACCGGTCTTTTTATTGAATTGCCTGTCGGCTATGAGGCACAGATACGTCCTCGCAGCGGATTGGCTATAAAGCATGGGATCACAGTGTTGAATTCACCTGGCACAATTGATGCCGACTACCGTGGGGAAATCAAAATAATCCTTGCCAACCTCTCCAACGAACCGTTTGTGGTCAAGGATGGTGAGCGTATCGCCCAGATGGTGGTTGCACGCCATGAGCAGGTGGAATGGGTTGAGGTGGAGACGCTGGAGGACACTGAACGCGGTGCCGGAGGCTTCGGACATACGGGGAGGTAAAATGCACCGGCTGAGTTATGTTGCTGCCGGACTGTTGCTTGCCACGCTCCTGTTGTGCGGGGCGGTCCCCTCTTTTGCCCAGCAGGGCGGGAAAAAAGCTGCGCCCGAACTGACGGAAAGGGAACGGCTGGCCAATACCGCACTGTTCGTGGATGCGGTCAAGGAGCGGCTTAACGAAAACTACGGTTTGGCGGAAGAGATGCTGCACCGTGTGATTGTCGCGGAGCCTTCGCATGATGCGGCGCATTACGAGCTGGCCATCCTTATGGTGATGAGCGGACGGATGCAGGAGGCGTTGCAGGAGGTGGAGACAGCTGTGTCATACAATCCGGAAAACCATTGGTACAAGGTCATGTTAGGCGATCTGTACAATCAGACCGGGCAGTTCCGCAAGGCGGAGGCCTGTTGGCGGGAATTGTCTGAAAAGTATCCGGAAAATCTTGACTATTCAAACAATTATGCCTATTCCCTGACACAGCAGAACCGTCTGAAGGAGGCGTTGAAGGTGTATGATGCCATGCAGAACCAGCTCGGATTGAACGAGCAGCTTTGCGAAACCAAAAAGAACATCTGGATCTATCTGAAAAAACCGGATGCGGCTGTTGCGGAACTTAAGCCCCTGATGGAGGCTTTCCCTGGTGAGGCCAAATATTTCCTGGAGGCGGCGCAAGTCTATTTCACCTTCAATAAGGAGAAAAAGGGTGTGGCTTACCTGGAGGCGGCGCAACGTATCGACTCCACAAATGAGAAGCTGCAGATGACACTTTATGACTATTATGCCAAACATAACAGACAGAAGGAGGCATACGCATGTCTGCGGCGTATTGTCGCCAACCCTGCCGTCCCAATCGAACCAAAGCGTAAGGTGTTGGGCGGATATTATATGCTTGCGCAGAAGGATACCTCATGCTACCGTGAAATCAATCCGATGCTTGACCTGCTGGTGAAGGCGCATCCCCAGCAGCCGGAAAGCTGGTCGTTGCGGGCCGATTTCATGATCCAGCAGCAGCGTTTCACGGATGCGTTGTCCGATTTGGAGAGGGTGCTGGCATTGGATTCCTCCAAGAGCATCGTATGGGAGTATTACATCACAATCCTGCTTCAGATGAACAGGCCGGTCGAGGCGGCAAAGGCAGGGGAGAGGGCTTCTCAGCTTTTCCCGACACAGGCCATTCCATATTTCGCCATGGCAGCCGGTGCGATGGAGGATCAGGATTATGAGGCTGCAGTGGCAAATTTGCAGTCAGCATTGAAGTATGTTTCTGACAATCCGGCATTTGTTTCGGACATTTATCGCATGATGGCACGTGCCTATGAGGCTATGGGCAGCTATTCCAAGGCGGAGGAGGCCGAAGCCAGACGGGTGGAATACCAGCGGCAGGCGGACAAGAAACAGAAATTGAAAAATCCTGAGCCACCAAAATAAAAGGCACTTATGTTTCCGCGATATCCGAAAAACGAATCCGAGCATCTTATCAGTGATGTTATCCAGAAGCTGATGAAGGAGACCTCGTTGTCCCGTCCTCTTGCTGAGCGGCGTGCTGTAATGGTCTGGAAAGAGACTGTCGGACCGCTTATCGCACAGTATACGTCCAAGGTTGAGCTGAAGGGGGACACCCTTTATGTGCATGTGCTCTCACCTCTCGTCCGCAACGAGCTGCAAATGCTGCGGGAGGAGATACTTGTGAAGATGCACCGTGAGATCGACGAGCGGCTGCTTAAAAAGATTGTCATACGTTGAATATATATTGCGATTTAAAGTAAATTTGCATCTTTTTGAAAAGCATTTGTGATATTAGATTAAGATTATGGATAAGAACACGTTAATTGGTCTGATACTCATTCTTGGCCTCTTTTTGGGCTACAGTTTGTACATTTCTCCTTCCAAAGAGGAGCGGGCGGAGATGCAGCGGCAGCACGATTCGCTTGTGGCCGCGCAGGAGGCGGAGCAGCTGGCATACGCCGATTCCGTGATTGCTGCCAGGGAGTCCGGTCCGGAGGGGATGGAAACCGCCGATACGTCGCGGAGTGAGGCCGGATATGCGCACAACCGTTCCCAGTACGGACATTTTGTAAAGGCCGGCATGGTTCCAGCAGAGGATGAGGCGTCTGTTGTGTCGGTGGAGAACGACCTTTACAGGCTATGGATAGACAGCCGTGGCGGACGAATCTGCAAGGTGGAGATAAAGAATGTGCGCACCTTCGACAGCCTTCCGGTGGTTCTGTTTGACGAGACCTCTGGGGATGCCAACCGTTTCGGCTTTGACTTTGTCTCCAATTATTTGGAGTTGAACACCAACGATTTCTGCTTTGTGCCGATGCAGGGCTCGGGTAATGATATCCGAGTTTCCGGTAATGATTCGGTGCAGCTGGAATACCGCCTTTATCCGGACAAGGGGGAGGATGGTTTTGACACCGCCTCATATATCTCATATATCTATACTGTGCGCGGCAACGACTATCGCACGGGGCTGGAGGTCCGCATCCGCAACATGGAGCCCTACATCACACGCACCCAGAGCGAGTGGAACCTCAACTGGCAGCTGCAGCTGCGCCGTCAGGAGAAGAACATGAAGAACGAGCTGATGGCCACAACTGTCTACTACAGCGATGCGGACGATGTGGAGCATCTGGCGGAGAGCGATGTCAAGAGCGATTCGGACGCCTACACCACCGCACTGAAATGGATTTCGTTCAAGCAGCAGTATTTCACCTCCACGCTGATTGCAGGGAAGCAGTTCGCACACGCCGTGCTGGTCTCCGACGCATCCCGCAACGGGGATACTCCGGAGCGTGCGCTTAAAAAACTGAAGGCTAACATGGCTGTTCCGTTGACATCGCTGCAGAACGACGGCTTCAGTTTCGACTTCTATTTCGGCCCTAACAAATACAGCCTGCTGAAACAGTACAAGGTTAAATTGGAGAACCAGATCCAGTTGGGCGGAAAGCTTGTGGCATGGATTAACAAGTACGCGGTGATTCCTGTCTTTGACTTTTTCAGCCGCTTTTACTGGAACTACGGTCTGATCATCCTCATGCTGACCATCATCCTGAAGGTGGTGCTGCTGCCTTTGACCTATTCAAACTACCGTTCCACCGCCAAGATGCGCGTGATGAAGCCGGAAATTGAGGCCATCAATGCCAAGTACCCGAAGCAGGAGGACATGATGAAGAAGCAGCAGGCGACCATGGCCTTATACAAGCAGTGCGGCATCAAGCCGGCTGGAGGCTGCCTGCCGATGCTGCTGCAGTGGCCAATATTGGTGGCCATGTTCCGCTTTTTCCCCGCCTCCTACGAGCTGCGTCAGCAGCCTTTCCTGTGGGCGAAGGATCTTTCCACCTACGATTCTGTACTGGACTTGCCGTTCAACATCCCGTTGTACGGCGACCACGTCAGCCTCTTCACACTGCTGATGACGGCGGCCACCCTTGCCTATACGATGATCAACAACAAGCAGATGGCCACCACCGGCAACGAGCAGTCCATGAAGATGATGAAATGGATGATGTACCTTATGCCCATAATGTTCCTCGGCATATTCAACAACTATTCCGCCGGATTGAGCTACTACTACCTGCTGTTCAACCTTACCACTTTCGCCCAGATGTTCATCTTCCGCTATGCCTCCAATGACGAAAAGTTGAGGGAAAAGCTGCTGGCGAAGAAAAAACAGCCGGTCAAGAAGTCGAAATGGGAGGCGCGCTACGAGGCCATGATGAAGCAGCAGCAGGCCATGCAGCGCGGTCAGGCTGCGTCACGCAAACGTTAGGCCATGAACCTGCTCAGTGTGGAGAACCTCTCCAAAAGCTATGGGGAGAGACTGCTTTTTGATCATATCTCCTTCGGATTGGAGAGGGGGCAGAAAACCGCACTGGTCGCCCGCAACGGAACCGGGAAAAGCACACTTTTGAACATCATTGCCGGCTTGGAGCAGCCGGACGAGGGGACTGTCACCATGCGCAAGGATTTGCGGATAGCATACCTCCCGCAGGCCAACGAGGCCGGGGCGGAGGGCAGCGTTCTGGATGCGGTGACGGATGCCGCCGCACCGCGTTTTGCTGCCGTTCGGGACTATGAGTACAGCATGGAGGCCTACCGCCGCGATCCTTCGGATACGCACAAGGCGGCAATGGAGAGGAGCCTTGAGGCGATGGACCGCCTTCAGGCATGGAACTATGAGAATCAGGTTAAGGAGGTTTTGTTCCGCTTCGGCATCCGGGACCTGTTCGCCCCTCTGTCGCAGCTGTCGGGCGGGGAGCGGAAAAAGGTTGCGCTGGCCCGGACACTGCTCTCCGATGCGGAGCTGTGGATTCTGGACGAGCCCACCAACCATCTGGATATAAAGATGGTGGAATGGTTGGAGGATTTTCTGGCCGATGCCGGCAAAACCATCCTGCTGGTGACCCACGACCGTTTTTTCCTTGACAAGGTGTGCGACGACATCATCGAGCTGGACAGGACGCAACTGTATAAATACAAGGGACGCTACAACTATTTTTTGGAAAAGAAGGCGGAGCGTCTGGCCAACATGGCAGCGGAGCAGGAGCGCTACCGCACGCTTTACCGGCGCGAGCTGGAATGGATACATGCTTCGGTGCAGGCGCGCGGCACAAAGGCAAAGGCCCGCAAAGACCATTTCGAGGTGCTGAAGGAGAGGGCTTTCGCCGAAACAAGGCATGAGGAGGCCGGATTTTCCGTGCAGGCGGAAAGGATCGGCAACAAGATTCTGGAGATAGACAATCTTGACTTCTCTTTTCCGGACAAGCCCATCCTGCGCGATTTCTCCTATGTGTTCAAGCGCAGGGAGCGGTGCGGTGTGGTCGGCCCCAACGGGTGCGGCAAGTCCACCTTCATGAAGCTGCTGCTGGGCGGGCTCAAGCCTGATGCCGGCAGGATAACTGTGGGTGAGACAATTGTGTTCGGCTATTACAGCCAGGACGGCCTGCCGGAGTCCTGCCGCGGCAAGCGCGTTATCGAGATTGTAAAGGAGCATGCGGAGGTCGTCCGGATGGCGGACGGCCATGAGTGGACGGCATCGCATTTCCTCAACCATTTCGGTTTCGGCCATGATGTGCAGTACACCTATTACGAGGATTTGAGCGGCGGGCAGAAGCGCAAACTCTATCTGCTTATGGTGCTGATGGGCAATCCCAATTTCCTTGTCCTTGACGAGCCGACCAACGATTTCGACATTGACACCATGAACCTGTTGGAGGACTTTCTGCTCAATTTTGAGGGATGCCTGCTGGTGGTCTCGCACGACCGGTGGTTCATGAACAAATTAGTGGACCACATTTTCGTGTTCGAAGGGGCTGGGAAGGTTAAGGATTTCTACGGCAACTACAGCGAATACAAGGCCTCCGAGCTTCAGCTTGAGAAGGGACGGCAGATGCTTGCCAAGGCGGAAAAGCGTCCGGTGGAACCGCGTCCGGCCAAGCGGGAAAATGTGAACAAGCTTACCTACAAGGAAAAAAAGGAGATGGAACAGCTTGAGGTGGAGATTGCCGCGCTTGAGGAGGAGAAAAAGGGGCTTGACAATCTGTTCGCCAACCCTGAAGGGGCTGCGGAAAAGCTTGCGGAGGCTTCGGTCCGGTATCAGGAGGTGCAGCGCCTGCTGGACGATTATTCCATGCGCTGGCTGGAGCTTTCAGAGAAGGAGGGGTGAGCTTTTTTCTCCGCACTTACAATCCATATTCGTATTTTGAGTATTTTTGCAGCGTCAAACGTCCGGAGTCCTGACGGGTTCGCGGGCGGGAGAGAGAGTCCCAAACCGAAGGGTGGATTCGCGATTCTTTCGATAATGGAAATGATGGCCGTTTGATGGAGAATTATGACATGCGGGATATAGACATTGATTCGTTGCACCGGTATCGTACAATGTTCCAATTCAAAAATGAAGGTCATGTGTGGAACGAGGTGGAAGACAAAACTTTCCTGAGAAATTTGATAGGATGTGTCATTGATAGGGAAACTGGAAAAGAGACATGTATTGCCTAAGATGACTTTTGATTTGCCAAGGCCATTCCGTATGGTGGGAGTGCAGAGGGAGGATGATACTCCTTTACATAAAGCTGTCCGTGAAGCGTTTATAAATTCCATTATTCATGCAGACATGATAATGGAATCCGGAGTGCTAAGAATAGAAAAACATGATGATATGCTTGTGTTCCGAAATCCTGGACTTTTACGACTGCCTGTTGAACAGATTTATGAGGGAGGTATTTCATTTGCGCGTAATCCCAAGATTCAAAATATGTTGCGTATGATTGGATATGGAGAAAACCTTGGTTCGGGATTTCCGATGATATTGGATGCATGGAGGCAAAGCGGATGGGGAGAACCTGATTTAAAGAATAAAATTGAAATGGACGAGGTGGAATTGGTTTTGCCATTGTATAAAATAGAAAACCATACAGAAAACCATACAGAAAACTATACTGGATTGTCAAGAATACAACGTGAAATTCTTATAAAGTTAAAAGAGAATCCTTCATATAGCAGGCGAGAATTAGCGTCGGTTATTGAGAATGCTTCTTTAGGTGGCGTTATCTACGCTTTGTCGGCACTACAAAAGTCAGGTTTCATCCGTCGTGTAGGTCCCGACAAGGGTGGTCATTGGGAGGTGATTGGCGAATAGGACTTATCGTCTTTTCCATTTTTGCAAGTCCCGCTTGCAAAAAAAGGATATTGGAATTATTCCCGTTGTTTTCTCGCTTTTTTCTCCGCGCACTTGCAATCCGTATTCAAAAAATGATTACTTTTGCATTGCTTTTTCCGAAGTCCACAGTGGGGATGCAGGAAAGGGTGAACATAAAGTAAGACGTTGAGCTGACGATACGATTTTTTTGTTAAAAAATGACATGGGTACGATAGTTAGAAACGAATATGCTCCGGCTGATGCATTGTGGGCAATGTATATGTCGCAGAGTGAGGCGGTACGCAAAGCGTTCCGCTCACGTCTTCATGCCGAAGAGGAGACTGAACGCTGTAAAAAGATGGATGCTTATGCCAGATTATTATCTCCTGATGAACTTGAAGCGGCACAGCGCTTGGTTGAAAGTGTAAAGAAAGGGGTTGAGGAAGTAAGGCGTGCAGTTGCAGAAGGTCGTCCGACAGGTCGTCCGGCTGAAGAATTGCTGGCGGAGCTATTGGAAGAGGAGGCATGATTGTTAATATTACCACACATCCGGAATTTGTCCGTCAAATGAAGCGTTACGCCAAGAAATACCATTCTTTGGCGGACGATTTTGACCATTTCCTTAAAAGTATGCGAGATAATCCTTTCCAAGGAGTTGACTTGGGAGGTGGCATCAGAAAAGTGCGGCTTGCAGTTGCAGCAAAAGGAAAAGGCAAGAGTGGAGGTATGAGGGTGATTACTTTCTCTTTGGACAAAATCAGTGATGAGATTGTCAATGTCACACTGCTATATATATATGATAAACAGGAAATGGGAAATGTATCGGACGATTTTATCCGTTATCTTTTGGAAAGATAGTCAGTTAAAGCCTTAAGCCATATTTAGAGCAAGTCCAACTATCCCAACACCATTCCAGGTTTTTCCAAAAATAGATTTCCCGATTTGAATTTTTGTGTCAGTATTTTGATTATGATTGCTGTCCGAATTTAAGGTACCATTAAATACAGTAGGATAGATGATTTTCCGAAAAAAGATTCATGAATGCAAAACATATCGTGATTTTGTTTACTTTTGCATTTTAAACTAAAACAAATATGGATTCACAGTTAGTCAAGCAAATCAGTGATTACTTTTCCACTCAGCCTGTTTTGAAGGCTTGGGTGTTCGGTTCGTTTGCCCGTAACGAGGAAAGTGCCGAAAGTGATGTTGATCTGATGGTTGACCTTGATCATTCCCAGCCAGTTGGATTAAGGTTTTTCGGTATGTGGAATGAACTTGAACGGCTGTTAGGCCGTAATGTTGATTTGGTTACAGAAGATGGGCTTGCCGATTATGCCCGTGAAAGCTATAACCGTGATAAAATCCTTGTTTATGAGAGAACCAATTAGGGACCGTGAGCGGTTGCTGCATATTATTGATGCTGCTGATTTTGTGATGGCGCATTCTAAAAATTTGACTTACGATAGTTTTTTGATGAGATAGATTGGGCACAATGGGAGGCCCAGCCAAAGAGTTTCTGAAAAAGTGCTATCTTTGCAAACCGAAATTTGAAAACCATTGTAATGGTAGAAATAGGCAGATACAACGATTTGAAGATCACCCGGAAACTTGATTTCGGCGTGATTGTGGACGGCGGGGGCTACGGCGAAATCCTGGTGCCGCGCAAATATGTGCTTCCGGAATGGCAGGTGGGGGATACCGTCACGGTGTTCGTATACACCGATTCGGAGGACCGTCTGGTGGCGACGACTGAGCATCCGCTGATACAGTCGGGGCGTTTCGCCGCGCTGCGTGTCAAACAGGTTACAAAGATTGGAGCCTTTCTGGAATGCGGGCTGCTGAAGGATCTGCTTATGCCATACCGCGAACAGTACCATCGGATGCAGGTTGGCGAAAGGGTGGTGGTCTACGCCTATGTGGATGAAAAGACACGGCGTCTTGTGGCCACATCCAAGGTTGAGCAGCATCTGCTGCCAGCGCCTGCGGACGCATACCGCAGCAAGGATCGTGTGGATGTGCTGGTATACCAGCGTACTGAGTTGGGCTACAAGGTGATTGTTGACCAAAAGTACAAGGGGATGCTCTATTCCGATGAGGTCTTCGCAGGGTTGCGCAACGGTGACCGCGAGTCCGCCTTTGTGGAGCAGGTGCGTCCGGACGGAAAGATTGACCTTGTCCTCTACAAGACCGGATATGCAAAGGTTGTTGATTTCTCCGACCGTCTGCTGGAGTTCCTCCGCAGCCGCGGCGGCTACCTGCCATGCACCGACAAAACCGACCCTGAAACCATCTACCGGATGTTCGGGGTCAGCAAAAAGACCTTCAAGAAGGCGGTCGGTGACCTCTATAAGAAGGGGCTGGTGCAGTTGGAGGAGGATGGAATTGTCTTGATCAAACCTGAATAATAAATTGTTGAGATATGAAGAAACAAATGTTGACCATTCTGGCGCTCTGCTGCCTTTCAGTTGCGGCAGAGGCGCAGCATGCTGAAACTGTCGCACGTTTGAAACAGCACGCCTTCACTCTTGCCGACGATTCGCTTCGGGGCAGGAAAACAGGCACGATCTATGCACAAAAGGCGGCGGCGTACATCTGCCGCCAGCTGCAGGGGATGGGTGCGAAGCCCTATGCGGACACCACCTACTATTATCCTTTCACCTATAAGGGAGGGAAGCAGAGGGGGCAGAATGTCATGGTGCTTTTCCCCGGGACCGATTCCCTGCTGAAGAACGAGTACATTGTTATCGGGGCGCACTACGACCACATCGGTGTCAACCTGGACCCAAGTGCTGCGGATAACATATATAACGGTGCGGACGACAACGCCAGCGGCAGCTCCGTGCTGCTGGAGGTGACACGTATGCTGCAGGCGCATCCCGAACAGCTGAAGCGTTCCGTGCTGGTGGCCTTTTTCGATGCGGAGGAGGTCGGGCTGGAGGGCTCCACATATCTGGCCAACCATTACTTCCCTTCACCGAAGGATCAGGTTAAGCTGATGCTGAGCGTGGACATGGTCGGCTACCTGCGTACCTCCGGGTATCTGGAGTATATGGGATATGGCACCATTGCCGACGGCAAAAAGTTCATCAATGCCTTGCCTTGGAACGCACCTTATGGTAACGTCAAACTGAAGGAATTTGAAACCAGCATTTTCACTGCAACGGACACGCGCCGTTTCGCTATGCTGGGCTGTCCCACTTTAGCTGTCACCACCGGTTTGAAATCCCCATATCACAAAGTGAATGACGAGGCCGCTGGGTTGGATCTGGAGGGCATGGCCTATGTGGCTGAACACCTGTATGCCCTGGTCACGAAGGCTGCATCCGACCCTCAGTTCGCCCCTTCAGGCAAGGTGGCGCGCATACATAACGGCAGCGGTGACGAATCCGAAGCCAACCGTGTGATGGGACTCAGTCTGATGCTCCGGCTCGGTAGCGGACGTTTGTGGCTGGAGGACAACGAACTGGTCGGATCAAGCAAGTTTGCCTATTCCCTGATGGCCGAATGGAACATCTGTCCGACCTCAAAATTCGAGCTGGGTTTGGCCGCCTGCTACACAAGTCTCGGTTCGGGATACACGCAGCTGCAGTCCTACCGGTACCATGCATTAGAGGTGCCGCTGCGCATCCAATTCAACTCCGTCAACATGGATATTGAGGGTATGTGGTTTAAAATGGGTCTCTTTGTCGCGCCATATTACCGCTATGTCTTTGCCGGCAGTTTGAATAACAGGTTGGTGGAGGAGACAAAGGGCTGGTCGGAGGTGCTGCAGCAGCATCAGTACGGGGTGGCGTTCGGATTCAACTATGCCATCCACAAATTCCTGCTGGAGTACCGTTACTCGTTCGATTTGAGCCCCATGTTGCTTTCGGACTATTATCCGAAGGGCTACGGACGCTCCTTCACCATAGGTTTGGGTTGGAAGTTCTAACGCAAAGCTGCGAGCGCGGCTATGATTTCCGCATCCGTGGAGGGTGGGAATCCGTCCGTGCTGCAATGGCCTGGGCCGAGAATCCCGTCGGTCGCGCCCATCCGTACAATCTCGTGCAAATATTCATCCATCTGTTCCGCCTCCGGCAGCAGCGGCATATCTGTCAGCATGGACAATGCGGCCATAAGTCCGTAGGCTCCCCAGTTTGATACGGTGGCCACAATGCAATGGTCTGCGGTTACGCAGGAGGGGATGATTTTCCCCGTGGCCAGCAGTGTATCGTGGTATTTGCCCATCCCGATCTCGTTTCCGCCGTCCCCGATGCCGATGGTGAGGCAGTCTGCCGCTCTTTCCAGAAAAAGTGTGTCAAGGGGAGGGGTGACGTCGGAAATATCCTTTTTGCCCATGGAATAGTATCGGCCGTCGGATGCACGTCCGCAACGTTCGATGGCGATGCAGGCGACCGGACTGAGTTCTTCCGCCAGCGCATGAAAATCCGTTCCAAAACCGCAGCAGAGGCATTCGTGGTCCGCATGGTCAAAATAGGCGCTGCTGTAGTTGTCCGTCACAATGGTTGGGTTGAATCCGAGCCTCTTCAATGCCAATGCCAAAAAATGGCTTCCGACGGGACCGTCGGTCTCTCCGGCTCCGAAGCAGCAGAAACCTGTCACAACTAGTATGTTCTCTTTGGGAAGGAGCAGCAAATCCTTTGCCGCATCATTGCATGCGGAATGTGGCAGAATGGGATAAAGGGCTTGCAGTCCTCTCGTCTGGTGGCGGAGCAGGATGCGGCTGGTTTCGTCCATCTACATCAGCGATTCCAGATCCTTGTCCAGCTCTTCGCGCAGGCGGCTCATCTTTTCCCAGCTCTTTTTCCGGTTTTTCCGGATCAGGTTTGCACGGAAACGCTGGAAATCCTGTCTGAAATGGAGGTGGTATCCGTGTGCGAACTTGCCGAAAATCGGAAGCAGCAGGATGAAAACCAGTGCGAAGAGCCAGCTTCCGAAAGCACCGAGCAGGAAGAAATATATCAGATAGAAAATAGGGATGCCCAAAATCCAGACGCAGATGTCGATGGAGGCGTACATCAGTTTGTCCTCCAGTTTCCGGGTCGCCAACGGCGTGATGGCATAGATCGGCAGGTGCGGAAGCAGCCCGATCAGGTGGAAGGGCAGAAGCAGCAGGTATAGCAGGGCTGAGTT
>CACYHG010000011.1 GCA_902774175.1 uncultured Bacteroidota bacterium | reverse complement strand
TCATCCCCCGGATCCCAAAGGAGGTGCGCCGCCAGATAGAAGCGATGATGCTCAATATTACGGACCTCGACAACTACGAAGCGATAGATTACATACGCAACACTTATGGGGTGCCGTTTGCCGAGCGCAACCAACTTAATCCGTCAGACTTGCCGCAGAAGCTCAAGGCAGACCAAATGTTGGTTGAGATTCTTAACAACCTGAAAGACAACGACAAAGAGATGGCAGAGCAGATTTTCTCTGATGCGCTGTTGCTGAAAAAAGAGGTGGGACAGAGCAATTTCTCAGAAAGTCTTCTTTTCTACAAAGGATCCAACTTCATGATTTTTATGATGTGTATCTCATTTATACTGCTCTTCCCAATTTTTGTTATCGGACTTATACCCAATGCGATAGTTTATTATTCTGTTGAGCCGATTGTAAACAAGTTCAAGAACATTGGGGGAAAATTGAGCTTACTTGCCAGTGGGGTGCGTTTTGTGATGATGTCGCTGTACGCTATGCCGCTTTTTTACGCCCTCACCGTCGCTCTTGAGTGCATATTCCTGTCATGGATTGTAGGGGTGGTTCACCTTGTGCTGATGCCGTTTCTTGGAATCTTCGCAGTGCATTATGTAAAGGGGCTCAAATCGTTGCACCGCATTTTGAAATACAAATGGGTGAAGCGTACGAACTACAGTAAAGTTCAGAAGATCATAAATATACGCGACAGGTTGTTCAAGAATTTGGACAAAATCGCATGGGAGCAGTAAATTATCTTACCACGCCAAAATATACGGCATCGCAAGTTCCACAATTACAGCTGCTATGACAGCCGCGAGGGCAACTGTCACAAGCGAATGTTTGCGCCACGACAGCAGTAGAGCCACTACGGTGGCGATTATTCCTGAAGTGAGACTTTTGGTTGAGAACAGGACATCAGGGAATGTCATTGCGGACAAAACACAGAAAGGAATATAGTACATAAAATCCTTAATCCATTGGCTTTCAAGTTTTTTATTAAACAAAGCCAAAGGTGTTACTCTGATAAAATATGTGGTGAGAGCCATCACCGCAACCATCATTCCGCCTGTGCTGAAAGTTATCGTACTCATGCTTCGGCCTCCTTTCCTTGATCAGTGACAGTGTTTTTCCGTTTCAAGAAAGTCGCGCAGATGGCAGCCGCAGCCACAGCCGAGATTATCATTGACCAGCCGCCGCCGTTTTGCGATATGACATTTATCCCGGGGACATATTTGAACATACACGACATGGCTATGGAGATGAGAACTGCGACAAGCACAAATCTGTCATCGGTGGCAGGAGGCACGATAAGTGCGATGAACATGCAATAGAGGGCAATACCCATACAAGCCTGTATTATGGGCGGCAGCAATTCAGCAGCAAATGCACCGAGAAATGTTCCCAGGGTCCAACCCACGATTGGCAGTGTCATCAAACCCGCGTAAAATGGAAATTGGACATCCTTTTTTTGAATTGAGGCAAGAACAAAAATCTCATCGGTGACGCCGAAAGCAATGATACAGCGTTTCCATAAAGCCATTTTGGGGGCTATTTTCTGTGTAAGTGTCAGACTCATAAGAAAATAACGAAGGTTTATCACCAGAGTTGTCATGCATAGTTCTATAACTGAAGCACCGCCCTCAATGAGGCGTATGCCAGCAAACTGTCCCGCCGAAGCAAGGTTGGTGAGGGAGATGAAGACCGCAAGCCACGGGGAAAATCCCATCTGCACTGCGACAAGTCCGAAAGTAAATGACACCGGAATGTAACCCAATCCGATGGACTTGCTCGTCATAACCCCCCTAACGTATTCTTTCACAGTGTTTTATTTTCGATGAGATTGTTCTGCTTTAGATTTTTTTTGCGGGTGCAAAAATACATAAACTATTTTGAAAAAACGAAACACACTTTTTGATTTTCGCATGGATTTCTATTAGAAATTTCCATTCCAATATTTTGAGTATTTTTGCGGCTGCAAATACTTGCTTTTCAGAAGAAAAATATTGCTATGTTTCACGAGAGAATAAACAGTGTGAAAGTCTTTGCGGGTGGCGTTGCTATCGGCGGCGGTGCTCCGATTCGGCTTCAGTCGATGACAAATACCGATACCGACGATGTGGCGGCGACCGTGAGCCAGTGCCTGCGGTTGGCCGCGGCGGGCTCCGAACTTGTTCGTATCACCGTGCCTTCGATGAAACAGGTCCCGAAACTCCGTGAGATTCAGTCGCTTATCCGTGCGAAAGGGGTTGCCGTTCCGATAGTTGCCGATGTGCATTTCTCTGAGTAACAGATAAATTCTGTTAGAAAAAAATATTTGAAAAAAAGGTGCCGCCGTATTTGAAAGTGTTGTACATTTGCAGTCCGATTTCAAGGGCTCCTTGGGGTTGAAAACGATGCCACTGTAGCTCAGTTGGCCAGAGCAGCTGATTTGTAATCAGCGGGTCGTGGGTTCGAATCCCTCTAGTGGCTCAAAAAAGTTCTTTGAAGGTTTGTCACCATTATATATAATGGTATAAACGGGGGAATCGCATAGTGGCAATTGCAACAGACTGTAAATCTGTCCTCGGATGAGTTCGGTGGTTCGAGTCCACCTTCCCCCACCAAGCACTGTCGGAGAGGTGAAAGCCTCTCTTGTGGTATCTGCGGAAGTAGCTCATTTGGTAGAGCGAAAGCCTTCCAAGCTTTAGGTGGCGGGTTCGAGCCCCGTCTTCCGCTCCAAGAGTGCCGTTGTAGCTCAGTGGTAGAGTACATCCTTGGTAAGGATGGGGTCACGAGTTCAACTCTCGTCAACGGCTCAAATTTTTGTCTTCATGCGCGAGCGAAAGTGAGAGCATAAAGATATAATTGTGTTTAATAAAGTAAGAATTAGAAAGTAATAACACCCTTTAAAACAGTTACAACATGGCAAAAGAAAAATTCGAACGTTCCAAAGAACATGTGAATATTGGAACGATTGGTCATATCGACCATGGTAAGACAACCTTGACCGCCGCTATCACGAAAGTGCTGGCTGAAGCCGGTTTGTCCGAGTTCAGAAGCTTCGATTCTATCGACAACGCTCCCGAAGAGAAAGAACGTGGTATCACCATCAATACGGCCCACGTCGAGTACCAGACCAAGAACCGCCACTATGCACACGTGGACTGCCCGGGTCACGCCGACTACATTAAGAACATGGTTACCGGTGCCGCCCAGATGGACGGTGCTATCCTGGTGGTTGCCGCCACTGACGGTCCCATGCCTCAGACCCGTGAGCACATCCTGTTGGCCAAGCAGGTCGGTGTGCCCAAGATGGTTGTTTTCATGAACAAGGTCGACATGGTCGACGATGAGGAGCTGCTGGATCTCGTTGAAATGGAAATCCGCGACCTTCTCTCCTTCTACGGCTATGACGGCGACAACACCCCGATTATCCGTGGTTCCGCTCTTGGTGGCCTGAACGGCGAGCCGAAGTGGGTTGAAAAGATCATGGAGCTCATGGACACTGTCGACAGCTACATTCCGCTGCCTGTCCGTGACCGCGACAAGGACTTCCTGATGCCTATCGAGGACGTCTTCTCCATCACAGGTCGTGGTACCGTTGCTACCGGCCGTATCGAGTCCGGCGTCATCAAGGTTGGTGACCCCGTCGACATTATCGGTATGGGTGCCGAGAAGCTGAAATCCACCGTTACCGGTGTTGAGATGTTCCGCAAGATTTTGGACGAAGGTGAAGCCGGTGACAACGCAGGTCTGCTTCTCCGTGGTATCGACAAGGACGAAATCCGCCGTGGTATGGTTATTGCCAAGCCGGGTTCCATCAAACCTCACAAACACTTCAAAGCCAGCATCTATGTTTTGAAGAAAGAGGAAGGTGGCCGTCACACCCCGTTCCACAACAGGTATCGTCCCCAGTTCTATTTCCGCACCACTGACGTGACGGGTGAAATCACTCTTCCGGAAGGCGTGGAGATGGTGTTGCCGGGCGACAACGTGACTATCGAAGTCAACCTGATTTCTGAAATCGCTCTGAACATGAACCTCCGTTTCGCCATGCGTGAAGGCGGACGTACGGTGGCCTCCGGTCAGATTATCGAAATCTTAGACTAAGATATATTAATTAAATGTAGGAAAGGGCTCTTCACAATGTGCCCTTTCCTATTCAGGAGAATAGTTCAAGGGTAGAATAGCGGTCTCCAAAACCGTTGATGAGAGTTCGAATCTTTCTTCTCCTGCCAAGTAGAAACTTCTAAGAAAACAGGTACACAGATGAAGAAGATAGTTAATTATTGCAAGGAATCCTACAATGAGTTGGTTCATAAGGTGACTTGGCCCTCCTGGGAAGAATTGCAGAGCAGTGCGATCGTGGTCAGTGTGGCCGCTTTGGTCATTGCATTGGTGGTGTTTCTTATGGATTTTGTTTTCGGAATCCAGCACATCGGATTCGGTTCCTTTGTGTGGAAAGGTTTGTTGGGATTTTTCTACGGTGCATAATAATAATACGAAAGTGTCCGGGTGCCTTGCTTCCCAAGTACATTGAGGCGCCTGTCACGATTTATAATTCTGTTTAATCAACGTTAACGGATGCAGGCTATGAGCGAGACGAATTTAAAGTGGTATGTGTTACGAACCATTACTGGTCATGAGAAGAAGGTCAAGCAGCACATCGAGACAGAGGTTGCTGCCCGGAATTTTCAGGACTATGTTTCGCAGGTGCTGATCCCGATTGAAAAGGTGTATCAGGTCCGGAACGGAAAGAAAATCTCGAAAGAGAAGAATTTCTACCCGGGCTATATCTTCGTTGAGGCCGATTTGTCCCAGGGCGAAATCAAGCATCTTCTCCGGCAGACGCCGAGCGTGCTTGGTTTTCTCGGTACCGGCAACGAACCGGAGCCTTTGCGTGAAAGCGAGGTGAAGCGTTTGCTCGGCAAGGTGGATGAACTGATCGAAAACGAGGAGGAAATGGTATATTCCTTCATTGAGGGAGAGTCCATTACCGTGATTGACGGGCCTTTCAACAATTTCAGCGGAGTGGTGGAGGAAGTGAATCAGGAGAAGAAGAAGCTGAAGGTTACGGTGAAAATCTTCGGCAGAAAAACCCCGGTGGAACTGAACTTCTCTCAGGTAGTGAAAGAGGCTTAGTTGGAAGGTAAACAAGTGTTCAATCAATTCAAAAGTTCAAGTAAAAAATGGCAAAAGAAGTAGCAGGGTTCATTAAACTGCAAATCAAAGGTGGTGCTGCGAATCCTTCGCCTCCTGTAGGCCCCGCTTTGGGTTCCAAGGGTGTGAACATCATGGAGTTCTGCAAACAGTTCAATGCGCGTACGCAGGACAAGGCCGGAAAAATCATCCCGGTCATCATCACTGTTTACAAGGACAAATCTTTTGATTTCATACTCAAGGTCTCTCCGGTTGCCGTCATGATCCTGGAAGCCACCAAGGCTGCCAAAGGTTCTGGCGAACCCAACCGTACCAAAGTCGCCAGCCTTACTTGGGATCAGGTGCGTGCCATCGCGGAAGAGAAGATGCCGGATTTGAACTGCTTCACAGTTGAATCCGCCATGAAGATGGTGGCAGGTACTGCCCGCAGTATGGGCGTGACCGTCAAGGGAGGCACAAGCCCTTTTGAAAGTTAGTCATTAACATTTTAAGAATCAAGCAATGGCAAAAGTATCGAAAAAACGTAAGGAAGTCATGGCGAAATACGACCTCTCCAAGGTCTACAGCCTGACGGAAGCCGTTCAAGTAGTGAAGGACATCACCTACACCAAATTCGATGCCTCCGTGGATCTGGACGTCCGTTTGGGCGTTGACCCCCGTAAGGCCAACCAGATGGTGCGTGGAGTTGTCACATTACCGCATGGAACCGGAAAAGTGGTTCGTGTTCTTGCCCTTGTCACCCCTGAAAAGGAGGATGAGGCCAAGGCTGCGGGAGCCGATTATGTTGGTTTGGATGAATATGTGCAGAAAATCAAGGAAGGTTGGACGGATGTTGATGTTATCATCACCATGCCGAGCGTCATGCCGAAAATCGGTGCCCTGGGACGTATCCTGGGTCCGAGAGGCCTGATGCCGAACCCGAAGACCGGAACGGTGACCATGGAGGTCGGCAAGGCCATCTCCGAGGTGAAAGCCGGTAAAATTGATTTCAAGGTGGACAAATTCGGTATCATTCATGCCGGTGTCGCCAAGGTTTCCTTCACTCCGGAGAAAATCTACGACAACGTCAAGGAGATGCTCGCCACCATCATCAAGCTGAAACCGGCCGCCGCCAAGGGAACCTATGTCAAGAGCGTCTATTTGTCCAGCACCATGAGTCCCGGTGTGCAGGTGGATTTGAAATCAGTTACATTAAATTAATTTATCATGCGTAAAGAACAAAAAGCACAGGAAATTAATGAGATCGCTGAGATTCTTTCCCAGTACAACACGGTTTATGTAGCTGATCTGACCGGCATGACCGTCGAAAAGACCAACAGTCTGCGGCGGGTTTGCTTCCGCAAAGGCGTGAAGGTAAGGATGGTGAAAAACACCTTGCTGAAAAAGGCCATGGAGCGGCTGGATACGGACTATTCCGAAATGTATGAGGCATTGCATGGCAATTCGGCCATAATGGTTTCCGAAACAGGTAACCTTCCGGCCCGCATCATCAAGGAATTCCGTGGCAAGGCAACCATTCCTGCTGTCAAGGCAGCCTACATTGACCAGTCAGTGTATGTGGGGGATGACCAGATTGAGCTGTTAGCCAACCTGAAGTCCCGCGAAGAACTCATCGGCGAGATTGTCGGACTGCTGCAGTCCCCGGCGCGCAATGTCATTTCTGCGTTGCAATCCGGTGGCGGCAAACTGGCCGGCATCGTCAAGACCCTCTCGGAGAGAGAATAAACCTCCAAGTAAAGTTAAACAAAGTAAAAAACACAAAAAATTAATAGTAAAATGGCAGACTTAAAAGCATTTGCTGAACAATTAGTAAATTTAACCGTTAAGGAAGTTAACGAATTGGCCCAGATCCTGAAAGAGGAATATGGCATTGAACCCGCCGCCGCTGCTGTCGCAGTTGCCGCCGGTCCCGCCGCTGGTGGTGCCGCCGCCGCTGAAGAGGAAAAGACTGCTTTCGACGTGATTCTGAAAGCCGCCGGTGCCCAGAAGCTGGCAGTTGTGAAACTGGTCAAAGAGCAGACCAGCCTCGGACTGAAAGAGGCCAAGGAGTTGGTTGACGGTGCTCCCAAAGCCATCAAGGAGGGTGTTTCCAAAGCGGAAGCCGAGGCCTTGAAGAAAGTGCTGGAAGAAGCCGGCGCTGAAGTCGAAATTAAATAATTTACGACCTTTCCAACATATAAGACCTCTTGCGTGGGGTCTTATATGTTCTTTTTTGTCATACGTTCTTATATTTAAAACTTTTAAAAGCTAAAGCCTTGGTAAATAAAACAGAAAGAATCAATTTCGCCTCTGCGGTGCAAACAGCGTATCCGGATTTTCTGGATATTCAGGTACAGTCTTTCAAGGATTTCTTTCAGATTGACACGAATCCCGAATTGAGATGTAAGGAAGGTTTGTATAAGGTTTTTGCAGAGAATTTCCCCATTACCGACACACGGAACTGCTATGTGTTGGATTTTGTGGATTATTTTTTTGATGCGCCCCGCTATTCTGTAAAGGAGTGCATCGAAAGGGGGCTTACGTACAGCGTCCCGTTGAAGGCAAAGTTAAAACTCTATTGTAACGATGCGGACAATGAGGATTTCGAGACCAAGACACAGGATGTCTATCTTGGTCTGATTCCTTATATGACCGAAAAGGGTACCTTTGTCATCAACGGCGCGGAGCGTGTCATCGTCTCTCAGCTGCACCGTTCCCCCGGTGTCTTTTTCGGCACCTCTTTCCATACGAACGGGACCCAGCTCTATTCGGCCCGTATCATCCCCTTCCGCGGATCGTGGATTGAATTCACCACCGACATCTCCAACGTGATGTATGCCTATATTGACCGCAAGAAGAAATTGCCGGTCACCACTCTGCTCCGGGCCATCGGATATGAGTCGGACAAGGACATCCTTACCATTTTCGACATGGCGCGTGAGGAGAAGGCGACCAAGACAAATCTGAAGAAACTTCTGGGCAGCAAACTGGCCGCCAACGTTGTGAAGTTCCGCAACGAGGATCTGGCCGATGAGGAGACGGGTGAGGTGGTCACCTATTCCCGTGCGGAAATCATCGTTCCCCGCGAGACTGTTCTGGAAGAGGCTCATATAAATATGATTGCCAATGCCGATGTCAAGACCATCCTGATCCATAAGGATGATGAGACATCGTCGGATTATTCCATCATTTTCAACACGCTGCAGAAGGACCCGACCAATTCGGAAAAGGAGGCCATCGACTACATCTACCTGCAGCTGCGCAACACCGCCCCTCCAGATGAGGAGACGGCCCGCAGCACTTTGGAGAAGCTCTTCTTTTCTGACAAGCGGTATGATTTGGGTGAGATGGGACGCTACCGCATCAACCGGAAGCTGAACCTTAACATCGACCCCAAGACCCGTGTTCTGACAAATGAGGATATTGTCAGCATCATCAAGCATCTGATTAAGCTGATCAACTCCAAGGAGGAGGTGGACGACATCGACCACTTGAGCAACCGCCGTATCCGCACTGTCGGCGAGCAGTTCTCAAACCATTTCGGCGTCGGGTTGAACCGTATGGCCCGCACCATCCGCGACAGGATGAACGTGCGCGACAATGAGCTGTTCACGCCGATCGACCTGATTAACGCGAAGGCATTGTCTTCCGTCATCAACTCCTTCTTCGGCACCAACCAGCTGTCGCAGTTTATGGACCAGACCAACTCGCTGGCCGAAATCACCCACAAGCGCAGGATTTCCGCGTTGGGACAGGGTGGTATCTCCCGCGACCGTGCCGGTTTTGAGGTCCGTGACGTGCACTACACCCATTATGGACGTCTCTGCACCATCGAGACTCCTGAAGGCCCCAATATCGGTCTGATTTCTTCCCTCTGCGTCTTCGCCAAGATCAACCGTCTCGGATTCATTGAGACCCCGTACCGGAAAGTGGTTGACGGACAGGTGCAGATGAAGGAACCGCTGATTTACCTGACCGCTGAGGAGGAGGAGAACCTCACTATCGCGCAGGCTGTGGAGCCTATGGATGCCGAGGGACGTCTGCAGAACAAGCGCATCAAGGCGAGACGGAGCGTTGACTACCCGATTGCCAGTCCGGACGAAATCGACCTGATGGATGTCGCTCCGAACCAGATTGCATCAATCGCCGCATCCCTGATCCCGTTCCTTGAACACGACGACGCCAACCGTGCGCTGATGGGATCGAACATGATGCGTCAGGCGGTGCCGCTGCTGAAGCCGGAGGCGCCCATCGTGGGTACCGGTATCGAAGAGTGCGTCTGCCGCTCCTCACGTTCCCAGATTTATGCCGAGGGTAACGGTGTGGTGGAATATGTGGACAACACACAGATCCGGATCAAATATGACCGTACCGAGACTGAGGAGCTTGTCAGTTTCGACCCGAAGGTCAAGATATATGACATGGTCAAATACCAGCGTACCAACCAGAGCACCTGCATTAACATCTATCCGATTGTCCGCAAGGGACAGAAGGTGGTCAAGGGTCAGATCCTGACAGAGGGATACGGCACCCAGAACGGTGAGCTGGCTTTGGGCCGCAACCTTAAGGTGGCCTTCATGCCTTGGAAGGGTTACAACTTCGAGGATGCCATCGTGATTTCCGAGCGTGTCATCAAGGAGGACATCTTCACCTCCATACATATTGAGGAGTTCACTCTGGAGGTCCGTGACACCAAGCGCGGCATCGAGGAGCTTACCAACGATATCCCAAATGTCAGCGCGGAGGCTACCAAGGATTTGGATGCCAACGGCCTGGTTCGTGTGGGCGCCCATGTCCGCGAAGGGGACATCCTGATCGGAAAGATTACTCCGAAGGGCGAATCCTATCCCACGCCGGAGGAGAAGCTGCTCCGTGCCATTTTCGGCGACAAGGCCGGCGATGTCAAGGACGCCTCCCTTAAGGCGCCACCTTCGATGGAGGGTATTGTGCTTGAGAACCACCTCTTCTCCCGTATGATGAAGTCCCGCAAGGGCAAGCTGAAGGAGAAGGACACTCTTAAGGATATTGACGTGCAATTTGAAAAGGAGGCCTCCGCTTTGCGCGAGACGCTGATAGTGAAATTGTACCGTATCCTCGAAGGCAAATTGTCGCACGGTGTGACCGACAACAACAAGAACGTGCTGATTCCCAAGGGACCGAAGTTCTCGCAGAAGTCGCTGGCGACCATTGATTTCAGCATAGTCAATCTGGAAGGCTGGACCACCGACCGTAAGATCAACGCGCTGGTGGTACAGGTGGTGCGCAACTACAACGAGAAGCTGCGCATACTGAACGCCAGATACACCCGTGAGAAGTTCGCCGTCACTGTGGGCGACGAGCTGCCCACCGGCATCGTGCAGATGGCCAAGGTCTATATTGCCGACAAGCGTAAGCTTAAAATCGGTGACAAGATGGCCGGTCGTCACGGTAACAAGGGTATTGTGGCCAAAATCGTCAAGGAGGAGGATATGCCGTTCATGGAAGACGGTACTCCTGTCGACATTGTGCTTAATCCTCTGGGTGTGCCTTCCCGTATGAACATCGGGCAGATTTACGAAACCATTTTGGGATGGGCCGGTAAGGAGCTTGGCCTGAAATTCGCCACCCCGATCTTCGACGGTGCCACCGCGGACGATGTCAACGGGTATCTTGCCAAAGCCGGTCTGCCGGAGAACGGAAGCGTCTACCTCTACAACGGTGAGACAGGCGAACGCTTTGAGCAGAAGGTTACGGTGGGTTACATCTACATGCTGAAACTGCACCATCTGGTGGACGACAAGATGCATGCCCGTTCCATCGGACCGTACTCACTGATCACCCAGCAGCCGTTGGGCGGTAAGGCCCAGTTCGGTGGCCAGCGTTTTGGTGAGATGGAGGTTTGGGCGTTGGAGGCCTTCGGCGCTTCAAATGTGCTGCGCGAAATCCTTACGGTGAAGTCGGACGATGTCACCGGACGTGCAAAGGCATACGAAGCCATTGTGAAGGGTGAGAACATGCCTACGCCGGGCCTGCCCGAATCATTTAATGTATTGGTGAACGAGTTGCGCGGTCTGGGTCTTGAAATCACCTTTGAATAGCCAACCCAATTTATAATTATTGAGAGTAAAAATAATGATTGTAAAGAAAGACAATAATTCGAGAAAGGATTTTTCAAAGATAACCATCAGCCTCGCTTCCCCGAAATCCATCTTTGACCAGTCCCACGGCGAGGTGACCAAGCCGGAAACAATCAACTACCGCACCTATAAGGCGGAGCGTGACGGCTTGTTCTGCGAACGCATTTTCGGTCCCACCAAGGATTGGGAGTGTCATTGCGGCAAATACAAGCGCATCCGCTACAAGGGAGTGGTCTGCGACCATTGCGGTGTCGTGGTGACCGAACGCAAGGTGCGGCGCGAATGGATGGGGCACATCCAGCTGGTTATCCCGGTCGCCCACATCTGGTTTTTCAAGTCCACCCCGAACAAGCTGGCCGCTTTCGTCGGTCTGCGCGCCAAGGAGGTGGAGGCTGTTGTCTACTATGAGAAGTATCTGGTGATACAGCCGGGTAACGCCGCCAAGCTGGAGGATCCTGTCAGCAGGATGGATCTGCTTTCGGAAGAGGAGTATTCGGCCATCCTTGACCGGCTCCCGAACAACAGCACGCTTGATGACAGCGATCCGGACAAGTTCATTGCCAAGATGGGTGCCGAGGCGTTGTATGACGTGATTGTCAGCATTGACATTGACAAGGAATCCTACGAGCTGCGCAGCCGTGCCGACAAGGAGTCCTCACAGCAGAGGAAGCAGGAACTGCTGAAACGCCTGAACGTGTTCGAGGCGTTCCGTGACAGCCGCAAGAGGATTGAAAACCGTCCGGAATGGATGATCATGAAGATTATCCCTGTGATTCCGCCTGAGTTGCGTCCGTTGGTGCCTCTGGATGGAGGACGCTTCGCAACCTCCGACCTGAACGAGCTGTACCGCCGTGTCATCATCCGGAACAACCGTCTGAAACGCCTTATGGACATCAAGGCGCCGGATGTGATCATGCGTAACGAAAAGCGTATGCTGCAGGAGGCTGTGGATTCCCTGTTCGACAATTCCCGCAAAGCCAATGCCTTCAAGTCGGATTCAAGAGCGTTGAAATCCCTTTCCGACAACCTGAAGGGAAAGCAGGGACGTTTCCGTCAGAACCTGTTGGGTAAGCGTGTTGACTATTCGGGCCGTTCCGTCATCATTGTCGGGCCGGAGCTGCATCTGAACGAGTGCGGACTGCCGAAGGATATGGCGGCTGAACTTTTCAAGCCGTTCATCATCCGACAGCTGCTGGAGCGCGGCATTGTCAAGACTGTCAAATCCGCGAAAAAAATCGTTGACCGTAAGGATGCCGTCATTTGGGACATTCTGGAAAATATTCTGAAGGGTCACCCCGTTCTGCTGAACCGTGCCCCTACGCTGCACCGTTTGGGTATCCAGGCTTTCCAGCCGAAGCTGGTGGAGGGCAAGGCTATCCGGCTGCACCCGCTGGCATGTACTGCCTTCAACGCCGACTTCGACGGTGACCAGATGGCTGTGCATGTGCCGCTGGGCAACGCCGCCATATTGGAGGCCCAGCTGCTGATGCTCTGCTCCCACAACATCCTGAACCCTGCCAACGGAAGCCCTATCACCGTTCCGTCACAGGACATGGTGCTCGGACTTTACTATATCACCAAGGAACTGCATTCCACGCCTGAAAATCCTGTAAAGGGTGAGGGCAAGGTGTTCTACGGTGCCGAAGAGGTGATTATGGCGCATAATGAGGGCAAGGTGCACACCAACGCCTGCATCAAGTGCCGTGTCAATCTGAACGGTGACGGAAAGATGCAGCTGATAGACACAACTGTCGGCCGTGTGCTTTTCAACCAGGTCGTTCCCGCAGAATACGGATATATCAACAAATTGTTGACCAAGAAGTCACTGCGTGACATCATCGGCGACGTGCTGAAGAAAACCGGTACCGCCAAGACCGCCAAGTTCCTTGACGATATCAAGGATATGGGATACAAGATGGCATTCCGCGGCGGATTGTCCTTCAACCTTGGTGATGTGATCATCCCGAAGGAGAAGGCTGAAATCATTGCCGAAGCCAACAAGCAGGTTGAGGACATCATGGACCAGTTCTATAACGGATGGATTACCGGTACTGAGCGTTACAACCAGGTGATTGATGTCTGGTCGAGCGTGAACATCCAGATCAAGGACATCCTGCTCAAGCAGCTTAAGGCTGACAAGCAGGGCTTCAATTCCGTGTACATGATGCTGGATTCCGGAGCCCGTGGTTCCGATGCGCAGATTACCCAGCTTTCCGGTATGCGTGGTCTGATGGCCAAGCCGACCAAGGCCGGTGCCGTCGGAGGCGAGATTGTTGAGAACCCGATTCTCTCCAACTTCAAGGAGGGTCTGTCCGTTCTGGAGTACTTCATCTCCACTCACGGTGCCCGTAAGGGTTTGGCCGATACCGCCCTTAAAACCGCTGACGCAGGTTATCTGACCCGCCGTCTGGTGGATGTGGCGCACGATGTGATTATTTCCGAGGAGGATTGCGGTACATTGCGCGGTCTGACAGTAAGTGCCTTCAAACAGAACGATGCCGTTGTGGCTTCGTTATATGAGCGTATTCTGGGACGTACCAGCCTGCACGACATCTACGATCCCCAAACCAATGAGGTGATTGTGCATGCCGGTGATGAGATAAACGAAACTCTGGGCAAACGCATTGAGGAGGCAGGCATCGAGGAGGTTGAAATCCGTTCCGTGCTGACCTGCGAATCCAAGCGTGGCGTTTGTGCCAAGTGTTATGGCCGTAACCTTGCCACCTCCAAGATGGTGCAGCGCGGTGAAACGGTTGGTGTCATTGCCGCCCAGTCCATTGGTGAGCCTGGTACCCAGCTGACACTGCGTACATTCCACGTCGGTGGTGTTGCGGGAGCATCACGTACTGAGGCTGATATCAAGGCCAAATATAACGGTATACTGCAAATCGATGAGCTTCGCGCTGTCGATGTGGAAAAGGAGGATGCCTCCGGTAAACCTGTGCGCTGCCAGCGTGTGATAGGCCGTTCCGCCGAAATGCACATTATCGATCCGGAAACCCATATTGTATTGACAACCACTAATATCTCATACGGTTCCTTCCTGTATAAGAAATCCGGCGACATGGTTGAAAAGGGTGACCTGATTGCCGAGTGGGATGCCTTTAACGCGTTGATTATCTCCGAGGTCGCTGGTAAAGTCCAGTATGAGAACATTATTGAAGGTGTCACCTACAGGGCTGAAACCGAGGAGCAGACAGGTATGACCTCCAAGGTTATCATCGAAACCCGCCAGAAGACCAAGAATCCCTCCATCCGTATTTTGGATGAGGCGGATGAGGTTATCAAGGAATACGACCTTCCGGTCGGTGCCCGTATTGAGGTCAAGGAGGGTCAGAAACTGAAGGCCGGTGACATTCTGGTGAAGATTCCGCGTGTGTTCGGCAAGGCCGGTGACATTACCGGCGGTCTGCCGCGTGTGACCGAGCTGTTCGAGGCCCGTAACCCCTCCGATCCCGCAACAGTGGCTGAAATCGACGGTGTGGTTTCGTTCAGCAAAAAGCTGAAACGTAACAACCGTGAGGTTATCATCACTTCAAGGACAGGTGAGGAGAAGCGTTATCTGATCCCCACTTCCAAGCAGATTCTTGCGCAGGAGAACGACTTTGTCCGTGCAGGCACGCCGCTTTCCGAAGGTGCGCTGACCCCTGCTGACATTCTGGCCATCAAGGGACCGAAACAGGTTCAGGAATACATTGTCAACGAGGTGCAGAGCGTTTACCGCGGACAGGGTGTGAAGATTGACGACAAACATTTTGAGGTGATTGTCCGCCAGATGATGCGTAAGGTTGAGATTATCGATCCGGGCGATACCCGCTTCCTCGAAGGGGAACTGGTGAACAAGCTGGATTTCCAGGAGGAGAACGACAACATCTGGGACAAGAAGGTGGTCGCCTCCAGTGGGGATTCCGCAAAATATCAGGAGGGTCAGATTATCTCCGTCCGTGAGCTTCGGGATGAGAATTCCCTGCTGAAACGTCAGGACAAGACTGAGATGACTGTGCGTGACGCGCAACCGGCAACTGCAAAGCAGATTCTCCAAGGTATTACGAGGGCTTCGCTGCAGAACAAGAGCTTTATCGCAGCCGCCTCCTTCCAGGAGACGACCAAGGTGCTCACCGAAGCGGCGGTCAATGCCCGCACCGACTATCTGGAAGGCTTGAAGGAGAACGTTATCATCGGCCACCTGATTCCTGGCGGCACCGGTCTCCGCGAGTACGAGAACATCATTGTCGGCTCCAAGTCCGAGTATGAGTCATTAATGGCATCCAAGGAGGAATAGTCATGGAGGAGTTCAACAACCATACCGAACAGAAGATCGACATCGGTGTAAGCGATGCTGTGGCTGAAGGCACCTACGCCAATCTGGCCATCATCACCCATTCCAATTCCGAGTTCATCCTGGATTTTGTGAACATCATGCCGGGTATGACCAAGGGGAATGTGAAATCACGAATCATTCTTACGCCGCAGCATGCCAAGCGGCTGCTGCTGGCACTGCAGGACAATATCCAGCGGTTCGAATCCTACAACGGGGAAATCCGGGTGGATTCCGGGCCGGCGCTTCCGCCGCTGAATTTCGGCGGGAACCAGGGTCAGGCCTGAACAACTGAAGCAAAAGAGGATGCCATCCGGCATCCTCTTTTTTGTTTGCAGTACGCTTTTCCTATCCCTTTTTTGACTAACTTTGCAAACTAAAATCTGACATTGTTTATCATGAAGAAACTTCTTTTCACATTGCTCTGTCTGCCGCTTTGTTTACAGGCACAGACACCAAAGACCACAATAGTTTCCGACAACGACAGTCTGTCCGACACCCTGCCGCACCGGACTTCGTATCAGTCTTTTTTCGGAAAAAACAAGACAGTATGGACATTGGCCTCATGGGTTCAATTTAATTTTTGTCCATCTGTTTCGGACAGTCTGGATCAATTATCCGGACTGTTGGACGATATGGAAAGCAGCTCATTTGTTTCTGCTGTCAAAAGACAGCAAAAATCGTGTTTGTTAGATGATGATACCATTAATTATACCATTCTAACTAATAAAATCCATGGAAAATTGTCATATTGGTTGTATGTTAATTCATATTATTTGAAATACGCTTCTGATACTTTTACATATAATGGACATGCATACAGGAGTGTTATTGGAGAGGACACTGTTAACGGTAGGTTATACAGACTATATAACGATTCCATAGAAGCGCTCTGGTGTGATATGTCGCTGATGATGGGAGACACTTTCCGGCTCCCTGATATTGAGAATTATAATGGAAAGGGACGTCGTTGGATAGTGGATTCCGTATATTATTTGGACAACAGGAAAATAATCCGGTTTGAATTGATAAAAAGTAATAGCATATATGCTACAGAACCTTGGTGGCATGATAATCTTACACTCTATTTCATCGAGGGAATAGGTCCTACTTGTGGACCATTAGGTAGGGTATCGACCGTATATGATGAACTTCCATTTTTGCTTTGTGTCTATAAGGATGACACATTGGATTTTATGACCAGCTCAGCATGGGGGTGTAGAAAAGGGGGAGGTCCTGGTTGGTTTTATAATGCTGTCAAGGAACCGAAGCGCACCACGCTCACATTGCAGCCCAATCCTGCGCAGGATTACATTCTGCTGCGCAATGAGGATGCTTCCGACTTGGGCGGTGAAATAATCATTACGGATGCCATCGGGCGGGTGCTGCTGCACCGCACCATGGAGCAGGCTGAGATGCGGATAAACACCAGCCGCTACAGCAGCGGCACCTACTTTGTCCGCTACCGTTCCAAAAACGGTGTGCAGATATTGAAGTTCGTGAAGGTGGAGTGATTTTTTTCACAACCTGCATTTCCTATCGGTTTTTTGCCTAACTTTGCAGCGGCATTTTCCTCCTGCGTTTCCGGTTGTGCGGCACCGCCGGAACCAACAGGCAAGCCATAGATTGTTTGCTGTGGTGCCGTATATTAATTGTTCAAGCCATGAAAAAACTTCTTTATTTACTTTGCTTCCTGCCATTCTGCTTGCAGGCACAGACGCCAAAGACAACAATAGCTTCCGACAACGACAGTCTGTCCGACACCCTGCCGCATCGGACTTCGTATATGTCATTCTTTGGGAAAAACAGAACGGTGTATGCAATATATGTGGTGGATGTAAGTTTTGACCCCGAAGGGGAACCAATAGATATCGGACCATCCAGTACCCATGAATTTGAGTTTAATGGAAAAGAGAAGGAATACAATGGTAAGGTCTACAAACTTGACATTAGGGGTACAAGGATATTGAGGGAGGACACCGTTTTAGGACGACTCTACCGGTACTATCCTGAACTGGACACCGAAGTGCTGCTGTGCGACATGTCATTGCATAATGGAGACACCTTCCGGTTGCCGTTTTTGCCGAAATCTTACTTTTTGCCTAATTGGCTGGATTATTATTATTATGAGTGGGGATATCCCCTTATAGTGGACACGGTGTTTAATGCCAATGGGGTCAAACATATACATTTCCAATATTTAAATAGAAAATCTATTTTTTACGAGGATAACGATGGGGTATGCAAGAGATATGGTCTGCCACTATCCTTTATAGAAGGAGTTGGCCCTTCCTATGGAATAGGATATACAAAGTTGGCTGGTGATTCATATTTACCCCTCATGCTTTGTCTGCATAAGGACGACACCGTCGAATTCATGCTTCACAAACCGACCGGATGTCATCAAACAGGAGCGGCTGTCAAGGAACCGAAACGCACCACGCTTACGTTGCAGCCCAATCCGGCGCAGGATTACATTCTGCTGCGCAATGAAGATGCCTCGGATTTGGGCGGTGAAATTATTATCACGGATGCCATAGGGCGGGTGTTGCTGCACCGCACCATGGAAGATGCGGAGATGAGTATCAACACCAGCCGCTACAGCAGCGGCACCTACTTTGTCCGCTACCGCTCCAAAAACGGCGTGCAGGTATTGAAGTTTGTGAAAGTGGAGTGAAGAAAAAAAGGCGGATGAAAATCCGCCTTTTTTGTGGGGGCTATTCTGTTTATTTTGCCATCAGTGCGGCCAAGGCGATGGAATAGCTCTTTGTCTTGGCGGTGTCGCCGCGGGAGGTCAGCACGCAGGGGACCCGTGCGCCGCAGACCATTGCCGCCAACTCGGCACCGGCCAGCTTGGTGTTGCTCTTGTAGAAGACATTTCCGGACTCGATGTTCGGGAACACGAGGCAGTCGGCCTGTCCGGCCACTTCGCCCTTCAGCTTCTTGATACCGGCACTCTCCTTGTCCAAAGCCACATCCAAGGCCAAAGGACCGTCCACACAGGCGTTCTTGAATTCACCCCTGTCGCCTTTCTTTGCGATGATGGCGGCATCCACGCAGGCCTGCATGCCGGGAAGCATCTGCTCGGTGGCGGCCAGTATGGCCACTTTCGGTGTTTCGATGCCCAACGCATGTGCGGTGTTGATCATGTTGTTGGTGATGGCAATCTTCTGGTTCAGATCCGGAGCCGGAATCACGGCCACGTCTCCGCAGATGATCAGCTTGTCATATTTCGGGGTCTCAATGATGGTCACATGCGACAGCACAGCCTTGGGTCCGGGCATCAGACCTTTCTCCTTGTTGAGGATGGCGCGCATGTACTTGTCGGTGCTCAGCAGACCTTTCATCAGCACATCGCCCTTGCCTTCGTTGATGAGGGCAACCGCTTTTCCGCCGGCCTTGTTCTCGTCGGCCTCCTGCACAATCTCGAATTTTGTCACATCAAAGTTGTGCTCCTTGCAGACCTTTTTGATGGTCTCCTCGTCACCCACCAGCGTTGCATCCACAATCCCCTGGCTTACCGCATTGTATACGGCTTCAATGGTGTGCGCGTCATTCGCGTAGGCGGCGACCAGACGTTTTCTCGGTTTTGATTTCACTAACTCGACCATTTGGTCCAATTTCGTAATGCTCATCTTATAAAATATTTAAGTGATTATTTATTGATTGTCAGTTTGTCGTTTCCTTATGTGAATGCCAAGGCGGTACAGCAGCAGCACCATGCTGCCGCAAACCAGTCCGAGCACCGCTCCGCAAAAGATGTCGGAAGGGTAGTGCACGCCCAGGTACATGCGCGTATAGCAGAAGATAAGCGCCCACAAGGGGAAAATCCACCATGCGTGGCGTGTGATGGGGAGGAAAAAGGCGATAAGCAGCACCGTCAGGCCGAAACTGTTGGCAGCGTGGGAGGAGGGGAAGCTGTAATGCCCTCCGCGGTACTCGCTGCCATCGGGGTATGTGTGCACATGCACCATCTCCATTATTTCCGTATTGTGTGTGGGGCGGGGACGCTGTACCTGATTCTTTATCATCACCGAAGTGCGGTCGGTGCAGAGTATGCAGAGCGCGAAAAGGAACAGTGGCACCCATGTTTTTTTCCTGTAGTGCCTGAAAAGGAAAAAGAGCGCGAGGAGGATAAGTGGCAGCCAATATCCGATGTGTGTCAGCGGATACATAACCGCATCCAGAAACGGGGTGTGGTGTCCGTTTATCCAGAAGAAAATGTCAAGATCGATGCTCCTCAATGCCTCCATGCTATTCAAAATCGGGGTATAAAAGGTATTTTTTCCGTATCTTCTTGAAGGCCTCCAGATCTTCCTGCCATGATTCCCTTATCTCTCCGGCGGTAAGTCCGGCTTCAATCTGTTTCTGAAGTTGCGGGCTTCCTGCAAGTTTTGTGAAGACCGGCAGGAAAAATTTCTGCTTGTCAGGATAGCTGCGGTACATTTCAATCAGTAGGTCAATATGTATGAACGGTTTGTTCTTCATTACCTTGAGTGAGAAGTCGCTCAAGTCGAAGCCGTCGCAGGCGCGGTTCTCAAACGGAGGGTGCGCCGCGATTCCCGGTTTGCTTACGGGAGTGAACCGGGTGGTGCCGTCCGGACATCCCGGATAGCCGAGCAGCCGGAATGGCTTGTCCGTGCCGCGACCGACGCTCAGCGGCGTGCCTTCAAACAGGCAGAGTGTGGGGTAGAGGTATACCGCTTCCATTGATGGCAGGTTTGGCGAAGGTGCGATTGGCAGCTGGTAGCGCAGAGCGTGGTCGTACCGCTCCACATTCACAATCTTCAAGTCGCACTGCACACCGTTTGAAAGCCACTTTTCCCCGTTGAGCATCAGGGCATATTCCCCGACGGTCATGCCGTGCACGACCGGAATTGGGTCCATCCCGACAAAGGAGGCGTATTTGCGGTCCAGCACCGGCCCGTCCACCCAGAAGCCGTTCGGGTTGGGACGGTCAAGCACCAGCACCTTCACGTTGTTTTCGGCGGCCGCCTCCATCAGGTAGTGCAGGGTGGAGATATATGTGTAGAAACGAGCCCCGACATCCTGGATGTCGAAAATCACCACCTGTATGCCCTTCATGTCCTCCGGTGTTGGTTTCTTGTGCTTTCCGTAAAGTGATACAATCGGGATGCCAGTGCGGGTGTCCTTGCCGTCGGCAATGCTTTTCCCCGCCTCCGCCTCACCGCGGAAACCGTGCTCCGGAGCGAAAATCCTCACAATGTCAACCCCAAGGCTGTGCAGCGTGTCCACAAGGTGCGTCCCGCCCACCATGGCTGTGTGGTTGGCGCATACGGCCACCTTTTTCCCTTGCAGGTATGGAAGGTAAATTTGGGTGCGTGCCGCCCCGACCCTGATATCCTTGTCGGTCACGTCGCGGAGGAGGATGCGGTATTTGCCCATGACCGGCGGTTCGGTCGGTTGCGCGTGCGTGCATCCGCAAAGCAGCAGTGGGACCAATATCAGCAGAAGGTTGTGCCGGATCATAGCGTGTTCAGATAACGGTCAATCACTTCGGGGAAATGGCGGTGTTCCAGTTGGTGGATTTTTTGCGCAAGGCTGTCGGGAGTGTCCGAAACCTCCACAGGGCAGGTGGCCTGGAACAGGGTCGTCCCCTTGTCGTATTCCTCGTCAATCAGATGAATGGTGATGCCGGACTGTTTCTCTTTCGCTTCAATCACCGCCTCATGCACACGGTCGCCGTACATCCCTTTGCCGCCGTATTTTGGCAGCAGTGCTGGGTGTATGTTGACGATGCGTTTCGGGAACGCCCTGACCATCTTTTCCGGAACAAGCCACAGGAAACCGGCCAGCACAATCAGGTCGGCGGGTATCCGCAGCAGCTCCTCAGTCAGGCTGTCGGAATGGAATTCCTCCCGCGTGACCAGCCGGGAGGGTATGCCCAGATTCCTGGCCCTCTCGAACACATAGGCATTCTTTTTGTTGCATAGCAGCAGCGGGATGCGCACGTCGTTCCGGTCTTTGAAATATTCGGCTATGCATTGCGCGTTGGTGCCGTTGCCGGAGGCAAATATAACTATGTTTTTCATTTCAATTTTTTTACCAGAGTTCATCGTAACGTGTCCAGATGTCGTCGCCCAGCTTCCAGGCCGCCTCAACGGCCTTGTCGCACCATTCGTTGGTGTAGCCTGTCAGGAAGGCGGCGCATTTTTTCGGGTTTTTCCGGTAGAGCTGCAGAGCCTCCGCCTCAATGGAGGGTTGCTGCTGCAGCAGGTTCTTCTCAAACGGTTTCCACACCGCCTCAATGTCCCTGCGCATGTCGCCCCAACGCTGCATCGCCAGGGTTCCCACGCGGTTGAACCCCCACCATGCCGCCTCCTTGCTGAAGCCTGTGAGACGCGCATCGGTCTTGTATGTTGAAGGCAGGTCGGTCACGCCCGCGTAAATCGGGACGTACACCGATGAGGCAACATTGTCCAACGCGAACCAGAGCAGGCCGCCGATCTCATCCGGAAGCCAGTCGCGGCATTGGATTATTGTGCCATATACGGTGAAGCGGACCGCAATGCAGCGTTCTCCGTACTCGTTCCAGCCGCCGTTGACCTTGTGCAGCCGCAGCTCGTCCACACCCATGAAGGGGTTGGCCATGGGAGAAATCACTGTCTTGCCCTCCTTTCCGGTCACGGTGATGTTCTTTCGCAGGTCGTAAGGGGTGCCTTCATAGAAATCGCGGAACACGCGCATCATAGCTTCCATGGTGACCAGAGTGTCCGGTCTGACGGAGAAGGGGTAGTTTTCCATATTGGGGTCCAGCTTAAGCGAGGGGGCCAGCAGGTCGAACACCCGCCATTCGCGTCGGCGGGCGGCAATCAGCTGGCGCGACTCCGGCGCATACACGTAGCAGAAGCGGAAGGGTTCGCCCTCTTTCCACCAGCCGCTGTCCAAAGCCAATTGGTAGATGTTGTCGGAGCAGAGGAAATAGTCGCTGTTCTTTGGGTCGATCTCCTTGATGGTGCTGGCGTTGGCATTGACGGCGATGTGGTCGTCAGGCACCCGCTGCGCCACCCAGAGCGCACCACGCCTGCCCTTGCCCGGGCCGTAGATTTCAAGATGCCACACCTCGTTGCGGTCGGCAATGGTGAGGCATTCGCCTGCATCGCGCCAACCATATTTTTTTGTTAGGGTGTCAGCAGTGCGGATGGCGTCGCGGGCGGTGCTGCAACGCTGCATCAGCAGCATGCAGAGCGTCTGGCATTCGATGAGGCCGCTGTCCGACTTCAGGCTTGCCCGCCCGCCGATGGTTGATTCGCCGATGGCTAACTGGTGCTCGTTCAGGCAGGGGTAGGCTGTGTTGAAGTATTTGAAGGTGTGCGGCACCTGCGGAATCGTCCCGATGGGGACATCCTGGTAGGAGGGCATGGGTGTGGAACCCGCCTTGGCCCAACGCCGCCACATCATGGTGACGGTCGCCCCCTTCGGATGGTCTTGGGCCGGCACCACACTGATGTCGGTGCGGGAACGGTGGCTGTCGTCCGTGTGGGAGGTGCGCACCGAACCGTCGTCGGAGGCTTTTTTGCCTACGGTTATGGTGGTGCATTCGTCATTGAACGGGATGTCGGTCTGCGCCGGCAGGGTGCCGAAGGCGAAAATGTATGCCGCGCCAAGCAGCAGCAGTCGTATGTTATTCATCTTTAAGTTTCGCTTTTTTCCCGTGCTTGTTTATGAAGTATTCCTGTCCGTTCTCAACCACGCGGGCCAGGTCGGGCTTCTCCGCGTCAAAAAAGCCGATTTCGTCGTAGACCGCCTTGACCACCTCAATCCCCTGGGCGTTGATGAAGCCGTATTTCCCATTTTTGGTCACTAAGGCCCAGTCCTCCTTGTACACTCCGAAAAACTCCACCTCATCGTATTGCGGGTTGACGACAACCCCCTTCGTGTTGATGAAACCGATTTTCTTGTTCAGATAGACGACCGCCCAGTCGGTGCGGTACGGGCCGAATGGCTCCACCTCGTCATACAGCGGAGGTATGATCTCCTTTCCTGTGGCATCGATGAAGCCGATTTTTTCGTTAAGATGCACCATCGCCCAATCCTTGCGGATGCCTCCGAACGGATCCACGGCATCATATTTCGGGGCGACAATCTCCTTGCCTGCCGCATCGATAAAGCCGGTCTTGTCCTTGCGCACCACCATGCCCCAGCCCGACTTGTACTGGCCGAACGGCTTGACTTCATCGTAGATGGGCGGTGTGATTTCCTTACCCGATTTGTCGATGAATCCGAAACGGTTGTTCATCACAACCATGGCCCATTCCTTGCGGTACTGCCCGAATGGCTTGACCTCGTCATACATTGGCGGGGTTATCTCTTTCCCATCCTCGTTGATGAAGCCGATTTTTTTGTTCAGGTGAACCATGGCCCAGCCTTTTCTGTAGGCGTTGAAGGGATCGACCATGTCGTAGCGGGTGGGGACAACCTCCTGCCCGCTTTCGTTTGTGAAGCCGGTCTTGTGGTTACGCTGCACCTCGCACCAGCCCTTTTTGAAGGCGTGCGGCGTGCCCACATAGTCATATCCGGTGGGCAGGACAAACTCCTTTTTGTTTTCGGCGGCCGGTTTTTCAGCCGTTTCCTTCTTTGTTTTTTCAGCCGTCTCCTTCTTTGGCTTTTCGGCGGTCTCCTTTTTCGGTTTTGCCGCAGTTTCCTTTTTCGGCTTTTCAACAGCCTCCTTAGGCGCTTTCGGTTGTTTCTCCGGTTTTTTCGGTGCCTGTGCCAGCAGGCTGCCGGATAAGAGTATCAGTACAGTAATGATATAAATTTTCTTCATAAGACAGATTTAATTATACTTCGGTAACAAAATGCAAATATACATGAAATCGGAATACGGATTCCACGCCTTCCGATAAAAATTTAATCCGATAAAAAATTAATGTCAAGATGGAAAGATGTCCCTTTTTTGACATTGGAGCCTCGCAGAAAGACCTCTCATAATCCTACACCCCAACAGCCCTGAACCGTCCCTGCAGCTCCTCCAGTCGCTTTATCAGCGTCTCGAAATCCAACGAATTTCCATAGATAAAGCTTGACTTCATGTTATCATAATCCACACGAAACCGCTCCAGCAAATCTCCCTGCGGACAGAACGCAATCTGCTCCGGCATATCCATATCATAGTCCACACCACTCACATGATAAAATTTCCTACGGTGCTCCACAATGGTCCGATACAATGCACCGTCCGCCAGTGCCTCCTTTCCATACGATGAATCCATCAACTTCTCCAAGTCATACAGATGCCTACTCATACGCATTGTCCTGGGGCTCCTGCGCTGAAACTCTTCGTTCAGCAGGAACGCTTTCTCCAAAAACGTTCTCGCAGGCGAAATGGTGGCAATGTCACAAACCGTCTCGTTGTCCTCGTCTGCAAACTCTTCCGAAATCAGCGACGCAATATGCCTCACCTCAAACGGCTCCTTCATCGACAGACAGCTGATTTCCACCTTCACCACCGGCTTCACATAGGTGTGGTTGTTTGCGAATATGCTCGGATAGCGCACCAGTAGTACCGTCGGATCTGCATCGTGGTCAATGGGTGTCTCGCCCCTAACCGTCATGTGCGTGTTCACCCCATCCACCTTTACATCCAATCCAGCAGCCACCAGCGCCTCTTCCAACAAGAACCTCAGCTCGCCCAGCACATAGTCACGTGATGCCTTTCGCAACAGCTTAATCTGATTATTGTTTTCGCAGCGGGCGCAAGCCACCCCTTTTTCCTTCAGAAAAAAATCTCTGTACAGCGCAATGTCAATGTCTTCCGAAAACCGGTTTATCAGGTTCCATCCCTTGCTCAGGCTCGTTCCGCCTTTGAAATAAGCATATTTGCCGATGGCAAGCCCGAACAGTGTCTTCAGAACCGTGGTCACCCACCAATCCTTTTCCACCGATTCAGGGTCGATACCCTTGCCTTTCGCTATGGCCTGCGCAGTAACCTCACGCTCAGCTTCATCCAATTCAATCCACTTGCTCATCTCTATAACAATGGTATTATCAGTTTTTTCATCCAGGCTGGCATCATCTGCACATCCGCTTTGAACGCCTCTTTCTCCTCATTCCTGTCAATAGCAATTTTCAGCGCACTAATCTCTTCCTCACCCATATTCCGCTCTCCGATGTCTTTCAACGCTTGCACAACCAGTGCTGCCAAATACGTCTTATAGGCAAAATTGTGGGGAACGGCACGCTTCAACTTTATCTCACGTCCGTTAACCTTCAACACCCTCGAAGACCCCGAGGTGATGAACAGAAACTTCATGGGTACCTGCTCGCTCAGTCCCAGCATATTCGCCGCTGTTGCTCCAGAAGGCAGCACTTGAGCATGATCACGTTCTGCCACCAACTGCACTATTTTTCTCACATCCGGATACAGCGGCCCAAACCGCGTCATTATCGGCTTGCAGTAAATGCCTTTGGCGATACGGGTTATCAATCCTTCCTTCTCAAACTGCGCCAGCAGCTTGGTCACATATTCCTCGTTCTCATTCGGGAACGAAGACACAAAGAACACTTCGCCACATTTTGCGCGCGTTATCTTTCGTTTAATACGTTGTATTACTTTATATTCCATATATTTTTCACTTGTTTTTTAGTCGGAATAATTGCAAATATTTCCGACTGCAAAAGTACAACTTTTTCTGATTCAACAGAGCTTTTTTCAAGAAAAAAGTTGTTCATATAGCCGGGATGTCCCTTTTTTGACTACTTTTGCACCGTTTTTCAACATGACCTGATCCAAAAGCGCAACTGATGGAAAAGCGAATAGGAACCATAACGGTATTGGTGACAGACCGCTCTGTAACCCCGCAGATTAACGAAATAATTTCGAGCTATGCGGAGGTGGTGGCGGCGCGGCAGGGGCTGCCGTTCCGTGACCGTCCTGTGGCGGTGATCTCCCTGATTGTGGAGGGAGATATGGACCAAATCAACTCGCTTTCCGGAAAATTGGGCAGAATCGGCGGTGTCGAGGTGAAGACGGCCGTGTCGAAAACATTGTGATTATTCTGAAACCGTTAAAAAACAAGAGACATGAAATTCAATCCGGAAAAATGCCGCATCCCCGACGAGGTCGGGAAACCCTTCATCGATTCCCAGGAGATATGGGACTACATCAACCAGACGGTGAGCACCCCCGAACGTGTGCGTTCCATCATACGGAAGTCGTTGGACAAGCAGCGGCTGACCATGGAGGAGACCGCAGTTCTGGTCAATACCACCGACCCGGCATTGGTGGAGGAGATAAAGGAAGGTGCCCGTGAACTGAAACGCCGCGTTTATGGCAACCGCATCGTGCTTTTCGCGCCGCTCTACGTGGGCAACTATTGTGTCAACAACTGCAAGTACTGCGGGTTCCGCTCATCCAACAGGGAGCAGGTTCGCACCACTCTGACCGACGAGGAGCTGGTCCGCAACGTCGAGGCCCTGGAGGAGGACGGCCAGAAGCGGCTGATACTTGTCTACGGTGAGTCTCCGAAATACTCGCCGGAGTTCATTGCCCACACCGTGAGGGTGACCTACGCCACCAAGAAGGGCAACGGCAGCATCCGCCGTGTCAACATCAACGCTGCCCCGCTCGATGTGGAGGGCTTCCGCGTGGTGAAGGAGGCAGGGATCGGCACCTATCAGATTTTCCAGGAGACCTATTGCCCTGAAATATACAACGAATACCATCCCGCCAATACGAAAAAGGGAGACTACAACTGGCGGCTGACCGCCATGGACCGTGCCCAGCAGGCCGGCATCGACGACAACGGCCTCGGCATTCTCTTCGGCCTGTACGACTGGCGCTACGAGGTGCTGGCCATGATCCGGCACACCAACCATCTGGAGGCCTGCTTCAACGTGGGACCGCACACCATCTCCTTCCCGCGCATCAAGGATGCATCGGGGCTGGACATCGACACCAAATATTTCGTGGACGACGACACTTTTGAGAAGATTATTGCCATCTTCCGGCTTGCGGTGCCATATACCGGCATGATCCTCACAGCCCGCGAGACGGCGGAGTTCCGCGCCAAGGCAATCGCCTACGGCATTTCGCAGATAGACGGCGGCACCAACCTGCAGATTGGAGACTACAGGTACCATCACGAGGAGACAGAAAAGAACAGCGACAAGCAGGAAAACCAGAACCTGGACCGCGAACAGTTCAAGATCGGGGACGACCGCAGCCTCGGCGACATTATCGAGGAGCTGCTGGACGGTAACTACATTCCGAGTTTCTGCACCGCCTGCTACCGGCTTGGCCGCACCGGCGAACATTTCATGGAGTTCAGCGTGCCGGGCTTCATCAAACGCTACTGCACCCCCAACGCCATCCTCACCCTGAGCGAGTATTTAGTCGACTACGCCACTCCGGAGGTGGCCGCCAAGGGCTGGAAGGTGATAGAGAACAACCTGTGCAACGTGGACGAGAAGTTCCGCGACGAGCTTCTCTCCAGAATTGAACGCATCAAGGCGGGCGAACGCGACCTCTATTTCTGATGGAGGCACTGCTTTCAACGGCCTATCTGCCTCCGGTGGAATGGATGTCCGCCTATGCGCAGGCGGAGACTGTTTGGCTTGAGGCGGAGGAGCATTATCTGAAACAGACCTATCGGAACCGCTGCATACTTCTGAATGTCAGCGGTTCCGTTGAATTGAGCATTCCAGTCTCCAAGACGGTGCCCAACCATTGTCCCGTCCGGGAGATGCGGATCTCCTACGCGGAGAACTGGCCGCGAAACCATTGGAAATCGCTGGAGACCTCCTACTGCACAAGCCCCTATTTCCTATATTACCGCGACTATCTGGAGCCGTTTTACCAGCGGAGGTATGACTGGTTGTGGGATTTCAACCTGGAAATGCTGTCGGTGATGCTTCGGTTGCTGCGTCTGCCCGAAAAGCACCGGCTGACGGCGGCGTATGAGGCGCATCCGGAGGGCGTGGCCGATTTTCGTGCCATAATCCATCCGAAGCGGAGGACTGCGCCGGACTATCCCTTCCGCAATATGGAGCCGTACCGGCAGGTGTTTTCTGACCGGCAGCCCTTCACTCCAAACTTGAGCGTGCTTGACCTGCTGTGCAACCTCGGGCCGGAGAGCGCGGAATATCTTAAACGACAGCCGCTGCCCGCAGTTGCGCCGTGACGCTTCTGTGGCCGTTCACCGCTGCCTTGAATCGATCATTATCGTGACGGGGCCGTCGTTGCAGAGCTCCACCTGCATGTTGGCTCCGAACACTCCTGTAAGCACCGGCCTCTGCAGCTCCTTTTCCAGCCGGATTACAAAATCCTCGTACACCGGACGTGCCGTCTCCGGCGGTGCTGCGTTGATGTAGGAGGGGCGGTTCCCCTTCCTTGTGTCCGCGTAAAGGGTGAACTGGCTCACCACTAAGCACTCCCCATTTGCTGCGGCAATGTTCAGGTTCATCACGCCCTGCTCATCGTCAAAGATGCGCAGGTTCGCGATTTTCCGGCAGAGGTATTCCGCATCAGCCGCGGCGTCCTCGCGGGAGACGCCGAGCAGCACCAGCATTCCCGGCCCTATTTCAGCCCTTTTCTCCCCGCCGATATGCACGGCGGCCTTTTTCACACGTTGTATCAAAGCTCTCATAAACGGTTGTCTGTTTTGCAAAGGTAATAAAATATCGGATGCGGGCAGGGGAATCATGTTGTTTTTTTTATTACTTTTGCAGTTTGACTTGATAAAAAAACGCATACGATGTTTCAATCACTTACGACCAAGCTTGACCGCGCCTTCAAGGTGCTGAAGGGACAGGGGCACATTACTGAAATTAATGTCGCGGAAACTGTCAAGGAGATCCGCAAGGCATTGCTGGAGGCCGACGTCAGCTATAAAATCGCCAAGGAACTTACGGACAATGTGAAGAAAAAGGCCATCGGCCAGAATGTGATGACCTCGGTTTCGCCGGGCCAGCTCTTGGTGAAGATTGTCCATGACGAGATGGTGGACCTTATGGGTGTGGAGCATGCCGACCTTAACCTGAAGTCCAGCCCCACCGTCATACTGATGGCGGGACTCCAAGGTTCCGGTAAGACGACCCATTCAGCCAAGCTGGCACATTTCCTGAAGCACAAGAGGGGTAAAAAGGTGCTGCTTGTCGCCGGTGACGTCTACCGTCCCGCAGCCATCGACCAGCTGAAGGTGCTGGGCGGCCAGATTGAGGTGGATGTCTTCACCGAGGAGGGCAACACCAATCCGGTCGACATTGCCAAAAAGGCTGTGGCCCACGCGAAGGAGTACGGCTACCAGGTGGTGATTGTCGATACCGCCGGACGTCTCTCAATTGATCAGGAGATGATGGACGAGATCGGCAACATCAAGGAGGCGGTGCATCCGCAGGAGATACTGTTTGTGGTGGATGCCATGACCGGCCAGGATGCGGTGAATACCGCCAAGGCATTCAACGACAAGCTCGATTTCGACGGTGTGATTCTGACCAAGCTGGACGGTGACACCCGTGGCGGTGCCGCGCTGACCATCCGTTCCGTGGTGAAAAAGCCCATCAAGTTTGTGGGCGTTGGCGAGAAGATGGATGCGCTGGATGTCTTCTATCCCTCCCGTATGGCCGACCGCATACTCGGCATGGGCGACATCGTGTCGTTTGTGGAGAAGGCGCAGGAGCAGTTCGATGAGGAGGAGGCGAGGAAAATCCAGAAAAAGTTCGCCAAGAACCAGTACAACTTCAACGACTTCATGGCCCAGATACAGCAAATCAAGAAGATGGGCAATGTCAAGGATCTGATAGGGATGATCCCCGGCATGGGCAAGGCTGTGAAGAACATGGACATTGACGAGAACGCCTTCAAGTCAATCGAGGCCATAATTCAGTCGATGACCCCGGAGGAGCGTGAGGACCCATCGATAATGAACGGAAGCAGGCGCAACCGTATCGCCAAGGGCAGCGGCACCTCCGTGCCGGAGGTCAACAAGCTGCTGAAGCAGTTCAGCGAAACATGCAGGCTTATGAAGTCGGTGTCGGGCGGCGGTCCGCGCGGCGCGTTGGGGAACATGGGACGCATGATGCGCCGTTAATTTTGAAAAACAGAAAATACAATGCGAATAATCAACGGAAAGGAGATAGCCGACCAGCTGAAGAACGAAATGGCGGCTGAAGTGGAGCGGCTGCGGTCGGAGAGGGGCAGGGCGCCTCATCTGGCTGCGATTCTGGTGGGCAACGACCCTGCCAGTGAAACCTATGTGAAGAACAAGGAGAAATCCTGCCACGAGGTGGGCATCTCCTCGTCGGTGTACCGGATGCCGGAAAACACCACCGAGGAGCAGCTGCTGGAGGCGATCGATTTCATCAACAATGACGATGAGATAGACGGGCTTATTGTCCAGCTTCCGCTGCCGAAGGGGCTGGATGCGGACAAGGTTGTCTCCCGCATCGCCCCCGAAAAGGATGTGGACGGGTTCCATCCCATAAATGTCGGGCGCATGGTGCTCGGCCAGCCCTCATACCTGCCTGCAACCCCCATGGGAATCATGCTGCTGCTGGAGCGTTCCGGCATTCCGACGGAGGGCACACGCTGCGTGGTTGTGGGAAGGAGCAACATTGTCGGGACACCGGTCTCCATACTGCTCTCGCGTAACCTCAAGAACGCCAACTGCACCGTGACGCTCTGCCACAGCAGGACGCAGAACCTTGCGGCCGTATGCCGTACCGCCGACATACTCATTGTCGCCATCGGAAAGTGTGAGATGATAACAGGCGAATATGTGAAGGAGGGTGCCACTGTAATTGACGTGGGAATCCACCGCGTGCCGGATGCCACGAAAAAGTCGGGTTATGCGCTGAAGGGCGATGTGAAATATGACGATGTGGCTGGCCGCTGTGAATTCATCACACCGGTGCCGGGCGGAGTCGGCCCCATGACCATTGTCGGGCTGCTGCGCAACACGTTATCAGCCTTCAAGGGGGAGATATACCCCTCACGATGACAGGCAAAGGCAATAAAAGAGCCAAAGTCCGCCTTAAACCGGCCGGCATATCTTTTTTTTGGTTACCTTTGCAACTTTGGCCGCTGACCCTGTAGGTTTATTTTAAAGAATTAATAAAGAGAAAATTGCATTTTATAATGAAAAGGAAATTATTGCTTTTTTTCGCTGTGGCCTGCATCGGTGCCACCGGAACGCTCCGGGCGCAGGGCATCAAGGCCATACGCATCAATGAGGTGCTGGTCTTCAACGACAGCGGCTACCGCGACAACTACGGTGTGTGCGGCAGTTGGTTCGAAATCTACAACACTGGTGTGAGGACCCTCTCGTTGGGAGGCTGCTACATCACCAACGATCCGAACACTCCCAAGAAATACCGTATCCCCAAGGCGGCGCAGAACGCCACGCTGCCGCCCAAGACTTACGCGCTCTTCTTCGCGTACAACGAGCCTTCGCGCAGTGCCTTCCATGTCAATTTCGATTTGGCGGACACCGGTTTCATCGGGGGCGGAAGGGCTTTCCTCGCCATTTATGACCAGAGCGGAAAGGAGCTGATCGACAGCGTCTCCTATTTGGTCTCCGCGCAGGTTCCCAACCGTTCGTTCGGCAAGTCCGAGGAGGTGAAGAATCCTGAATGGGAGCTGGCCGGAAATCCCACTCCAATGGCGCTGAACCATATCTCCAACGACATGTCGCGGGCTGAAATCTACCAGCAGAAGGATCCGCACGGCTGGCTTATCACCATCACCTCCATGCTGGTGGTGTTCCTGTTGCTGATTATCATCGCGCTGGTGTTCAAGGGTACCGGCTCCTATTTCAAAAAGCAGGCGTTGAAGCAGCAGGCTGCCGATGCGCCCAAGCAGGCCGCCGTTTCGGATGCTCCGTCCGGAACTCCTGAGGATGAGGTCGCCGCAGCCATCGCCGCCGCGCTGCACCTCTATGCGGATGACTGCCATGAGGTGGAGGACAACGGCTTCTACCTGCACCGCACCTTCAACCAGCCCTCGCCATGGGCCAACAAATCATTGAATTTCAAACGTAACCCAATCAGAAAATAAACGTAAGATGAAAGACTATAAGTTCAAGATCAACGGTAATGATTACCAGGTTTCCGTAGAGGAATCGGACAACAACATGTTGAATGTAAAGGTTAACGGAGTGGATTACCGTGTGGAGGCCGAGGATGTCGCCGTGAAGCGCGCTCCGGTCGCCCGCCCACGTCCGAAGGCCATCATGCAGGCGGAGGCGCCGGTCGCATCCGGAAGCACAGCCAATGTGGATGCCGCCGCCGGCGGTGCCGAAAAGCCCATCAAGACCCCGCTGCCCGGCGTTGTGCTGGACGTTTTCGTCAAAGAGGGCGATGCGGTCAAGGCCGGACAGAAGATCCTGCTGCTTGAGGCCATGAAGATGGAGAACAACATCGAGTCGGACAAGGACGGCGTTGTCAAGTCGGTCCGCGTCAAGAAGGGCGACAGTGTGCAGGAGGGGGACATTTTAATGTTAATCGCATAAGGTTCTGAAAAATGAGTTTTGCAGAGACAATATCAGAAAACATTTCGACATTCCTGTCGTTCACGGGATTTGCCAATGCCACCTCCGGTCATCTGATCATGATCCTGATCGGTTTGATCTTCCTTTATCTCGGCATTGCGAAAAAATGGGAGCCGATGCTGCTGGTGCCGATTGGATTCGGTATCTTAGTCGGCAATATCCCGTTCCAGCCGGGGTTCCAGATCGGAATCTATGAGGACGGCTCCGTGCTGAGCTACCTCTACCTCGGTGTTGTAAAGGGCTTTTATCCGCCGTTGATTTTCCTGGGCATCGGTGCCATGACCGATTTTTCCGCCCTGATATCCAATCCGAAAATGGTGCTGATCGGGGCAGCCGCCCAGTTCGGTATCTTCGGTGCGTACCTTACCGCCACCGCTTTGGGGTTCAACGCCTCCGAGGCCGGTGCCATCGGTATCATCGGCGGTGCGGACGGTCCTACGGCAATCTTCCTCTCCTCCAAGCTGGCTCCCGACCTGATGGGTGCCATCGCGGTTTCGGCCTACTCCTACATGGCACTTGTGCCGGTGATCCAGCCGCCGATCATGAAGCTGCTGACCACCAAGAAGGAGCGGCTCATCCGTATGAAGCCGCCGCGCCAGGTCTCCCAGACTGAGAAGATCATCTTCCCGATTGTGGGTCTGCTGTTGACCACATTCCTTGTGCCGTCCGGCCTGCCGCTGCTGGGTATGCTCTTCTTCGGCAATCTGCTGAAGGAAAGCGGTGTGACGCGCCGTCTGGCCAATACCGCCTCCAACGCTTTGATGGACATTGTCACCATCCTGCTCGGTCTGACGGTCGGTGCCTCCACGCAGGCCACCACCTTCCTGACCCCGAAGTCGGTGATGATTTTCGGCATCGGAGCCCTTTCGTTTGTGATTGCCACCTTCTCAGGCGTGCTGTTTGTGAAGTTCTTCAACCTCTTCCTGAAGGAGGGCAACAAGATCAACCCGCTGATCGGCAACGCCGGTGTCTCCGCAGTTCCGGACGCGGCCCGTGTGTCGCAGGATGTGGGGCTGCACTATGACAAGAGCAACTACCTGCTGATGCATGCCATGGGGCCGAACGTCTCCGGTGTGATCGGCAGTGCTGTGGCTGCCGGTCTGCTGTTAGGATTCTTAGGTTAGTAACAATATAATATTAATGTATCATGAAACCGACACATATTGAACATATCGGCATTGCCGTAAAAAGTTTGGAAGAGGCCATTCCATATTATGAAAAGGTCCTCGGGCTGGAGTGCTACGCCGTTGAGGAGGTGGCTGACCAGAAGGTTAAGACCGCTTTCTTCAAAGTGGGACAGACAAAAATAGAACTGCTCGAACCGACCTGCGAGGAGAGCACCATCGCCTCCTTCCTGGAAAAGAAGGGGCCCGGTGTGCACCATATCGCCTTTGCCATGGATGATGTGAACCAGGCGCTGCACGATGCGGAGGAAAAGGATGTCCGCCTCATTGACAAGCAGGGCCGCAACGGTGCCGAAGGGCTGAAGATAGGCTTTCTGCACCCCAAATCGACCGGCGGTGTGCTGACCGAGTTCTGTGAAGACCCGAAAAAGAAGTAAGAACCCAATAAAAAAATCTCGAGAATATGACAATGCAGGATAAAGTGAAGGAACTGCTGGAGCTGCGTGCCAAGGCACGGCTCGGAGGCGGTGAAAAACGAATTGAAAAACAGCACAGCCAGGGCAAGATGACCGCCCGTGAGCGGATTCAGGCGCTGCTAGACGAGGGCAGTTTTGAGGAGATGGACATGTTCGTCACCCACCGCTGCGCCAATTTCGGCATGGACAAGGAGCATTACCTCTCCGACGGCGTGGTGACCGGCTACGGCACCATCGACGGGCGTCTCATCTACGTGTTCGCACAGGATTTCACCGTCTATGGCGGCTCCCTGTCCGAAACACAGTCCCAGAAAATATGCAAGGTGCTGGATGCGGCCATGAAGATGGGTGCACCGGTCATCGGAATCAACGACTCCGGCGGGGCGCGTATCCAGGAGGGTGTGAACAGCCTTGCGGGCTATTCCGAAATTTTCCAGCGCAACATTCTGGCATCGGGCGTGGTGCCCCAGATTTCCGCCATTTTCGGCCCCTGCGCGGGCGGCGCGGTCTATTCCCCCGCACTGACGGACTTCGTGATGATGGTCAAAGGCAACAGCTACATGTTCCTGACCGGCCCGAAGGTTGTGAAGACTGTTATCGGCGAGAATGTCACCACCGAGGAACTTGGCGGTGCCAGCGTGCATGCCACCAAGTCGGGTGTTGCGCAGCTGGTGGTCGATTCGGAGGAAGAGGGTCTGCAGATGATCCGCAAGCTGTTGAGCTACCTTCCCTCCAACAACATGGAGACTGCACCTGAGGTTGAGTGCAACGATCCGATTGAAAGGGTGGAGGATTACCTCAACAGCATCATCCCGGATAATCCCAACAAGGCATACGACATGAAGGAGGTCATCTCCTCCGTGGTCGACAACGGGGAGTTCCTGGAAATTCTGCCGCAATATGCCAAGAACATCATCACCGGTTTCGCCCGGATGGGCGGCATGTCGGTCGGTGTGGTGGCCAACCAGCCCACCTACATGGCCGGTGTGCTCGATATCAACGCTTCCCGCAAGGGTGCCCGGTTCGTCCGCTTCTGCGACGCCTTCAACATTCCGTTGGTGACGTTAGTGGATGTGCCCGGCTTCCTGCCCGGTACGGTGCAGGAGTATGGCGGCGTGATCACCCACGGCGCGAAGCTGCTGTACGCCTATGGCGAGGCTACGGTGCCGAAAGTGACGGTGACGCTGCGCAAATCCTACGGCGGTTCGCACATCGTGATGAGCTGCAAGCAGCTGCGCGGTGACATGAACTACGCCTGGCCGACCGCTGAAATCGCTGTGATGGGTGCTGACGGTGCGGTGGAGGTTCTTTATGCCAAGGAGATCAAGGCTGAGACCGACCCGCAGAAGCAGATTGAGGCCATCACCGCCCGCAAGGACGAATACAACAAGCTATTCTGCAACCCGTACAATGCCGCCCGCTACGGATACATCGACGATGTCATCGAGCCGCGCAACACGCGCTACCGTGTCATCAAGGCGTTGCAGACTGTCTCCACCAAGCGGCTGGAGAATCCCGCGAAGAAGCACGACAACCTGCCGTTGTAACGCGGATTTTCCCGTCAAGGACAAGGCACCGGCGCATCCGGTGCCTTTTTTTTTGTAAAATTGCGTTTTGTATTGGTTTTTTGTCTACTTTTGCATTCCTGAAAATTTATCAGAGTATTAACAAAGAAAAGAGGTATAATTTATGATCATTGTCCCGGTTAAAGAGGGTGAAAACGTTGAGAAAGCGTTGAAAAAGTTCAAACGTAAGTTTGAGAAAACGGGTGTCATCAAAGAGTTGCGCGAACGGCAGAAGTTCACGAAAAAGTCGGTTATCCGTCGGGAACAGCTCCGCAAGGCCATCTATGTGCAGCACCTGCGCGATAAGGAAGAGGAATAGTTTTTTTCTTTTTCCACCGTATGAATCGGAAAGGCAGCAGCTTTTCCGATTTTTTTTTGTGTTCGCTGTAAGATTTGTATTAGTTTTTTTTAGTTATTTGCAAAATCAAACACCCATTGAACAATTATTAATTGAATCCCTTATATATATATGAAAACTAAAGATGTAAGGATGTTTTTTGCGATAAGGCGGCTGTTTGCCGTTTCAGTATGCTGTTGTCTGGCGGTTCCGCTCTTTTCCCAAGAGGTATGTTGGGTCTTTTTCAGGGACAAGTCGGGGTGCAGTTTTGACCCGTATGCCTATTTTGACGCCAAGGCTATAGAAAGACGTATCAGCCAGGGAATCCCGTTATGCGACAGCACGGACTACCCGCTGAATGCCGCTTATGCGGAGGCGGTGGGCCGGATTTCGTTGGAGGTGGTTGGAGAGAGCCGCTGGCTCAATGCATTGGCCGTGGTGGCCGATGCTGAGTCGCTTGAAGCCATACGCCATTTCTCTTTTGTGTCGCGGGTTGTTCCAATACAGCGTGAAATGCAGCCTTGTGCAATGGATGGACCTGAGGCGGAGTTTGTCATGCCTGTCGGTCCGGAAGGCAGCGGGGAGATTCATCAGCAGCTGAAATATATGGGCGGTGATCTTTTTGTCAGGGCGGGCATGCGCGGCAAGGGCATGCGGATTGCAGTGCTGGAAACCGGTTTTATAATGGTGGACCGGCATGAGGCGTTCCGTCATTTGAGGGAGAGCGGGCGAATTGTCAAAACCTACAATTTTCCTGAAAAATGCGAGAATGTGTATGGATGGGGCTCGCACGGCACCATGACACTGGGCTGCATCGGCGGCTGGGACGCGACCAACCGCTGTGCCATAGGGCTGGCAACAGAGGCCGAGTTCCTGTTGGCACGCACCGAAGTGGGGCCGGAACCTAAAAAAGAGGAGGTTTGGTGGGTCATGGGATTGGAATGGGCGGAAAGGAACGGTGCGAATATCGTAAACAGTTCATTGGGGTGGAATGAAACCAACCACTGGCCGACTGAGGCCGACGGCACATCCCCCATGAGCAGGGCGGCCAATATGGCGGCTGCCAAAGGGATTCTTGTATGCAATTCGGCGGGAAACGATAATGGAAAAATAAGATGGCCGGGCATAATTTTGCCTGCGGATGCCGACAGCGTGCTGACCGTGGGCGGAATCAATCCGGAGAACAACTGGCACGCCGATTTCAGCTCTTGCGGCCCTACGGCGGACGGGAGGCTGAAACCCAATGTGTGCGCTTATGCAAGCAATTGCCGTGTGGCCAGCTGTGCATCGCCGCAGAAATATACCTATTCGGATGGCACCTCTTTCTCATCTCCCCTGGTGGCAGGATTCGCCGCCTGCGCATGGCAGAGCCATCCTGAATATGGCGCCATGCAGTTGAAGGAGGCTATTGAACATTCTGCGAACCTCTATCCCTATTATGATTATGCGGTGGGCTATGGTGTGCCGCAGGCTGCCTTTTTTGTTGGCGGCGGCAAGGTTGCGGTGCAGCCGACTTTCCGTATCCTGAGGAATGAAAAGGGGATTTTCCTTTCCCTGTCCGCCTATGAAAATGGCGATGTGGTCTATTACCACTTCCGGCGTGCGGATGGACGGATTGTTTATTACCGCCAAATCTGCCTTGATTTCGCCTTTCCGGGATATTACTTTGTCAATTATAGCGATGCCATGCAGTGTGACACCTTATGTGTCCATTATAAGGGGTATACGGTCAGTGTTGCTCCGAAGGATCTTCCTTTGGAACCGTTGGATACGGCGAATTTGGGGCTTATCCGTGCCATGGAGGGTGAATCGCATAGAAATCGGGATGTGACTTTTGCAGGTGTGAAAGTTCATTTCCCCAATGTGGCGAAAAGCCGGTATAAATCCATTGCCGATTATCACATGAAGGATTCTTCGGGCCGTTTCACCGCTTGGGGGAGGAAGTGCAGGCAATATGTCGGCGTGTATGCCGGTTGTGGCGTGACCCTGCCGGTGGGAACGCTGCCGAGGGGGGAATACCGCTTCTCGCCAAACTGGCAGGCCGGGTTGTTTTACCAGTACAATATCAGCAAGTTCTGTGCATCCGGACTTGGATTGGGCGTTGGCGGTTCGAAGGCCATGCTGTATCCGGACGGAAATAAGGTGAACTGCGCCGGGCTTCAGAGTTTTCATTTGGATGTGGAGTATTTCCAGCGGTTCCGGCTATATCCCAATATCAGTTTGGATGCGGGTGTCATCGGGGCGTGGAATTTCAGCAACAGCTGGATATCGAAAACAAAAGAAATGGTCATAACCGATTTGGAGGGGAAAGAGGTAAGCAGGAATTGGCTTGTGGTCAAGACGGGGGCGGAAAATGCGGAACCATTTGCCTTCTCCGCGCTGTTGCGGCTGAACTACAGGTTTTTTTCCATTTATGGGCAATATCTCTTCACCGACCGTATGGGGGACGGAAGTCCCTTGTGGGACGCCACCAACCGGATCCGGCTGAGTATCGGGCTGCAGCTGCGGTATTAGAAAAAAAATTCCGTCCCAATTCCGCCTATTCCACCACCCATTCCCCGATGGTCATGGTGTCGCGGGCGAACTGCAATTCCGCCGCCCCCGTGCAATAATTTTCCGGAAATTGCGTTTCATATTATAAAAATGCTATTTTTGCAAATGCAAAGATGATTTTTGAGATATGGGTAAAGTTGCTGATTTTTTGGAGTATCTGGAAACCGAGCGGAGAAATTCCCCGCACACGGTGACCGCATACAGGACCGACCTGGAGCAATTCGCCCTTCATATCTCCCCGAAGGAGCCGGAAAAGGCGGATGCCGCCGAAATCCGCGCCTGGCTCGGCAGCCGCGCGGAGCATGGGGACACCGCCCGCAGCATACGGCGCAAAATATCATCCCTCAAATCGTTCTACCGTTTTTTGCAGAGGGAGGGCTGCCTGACGGCCAACCCGATGGAGAAAATCATCGCCCCGAAAATGTCGGAGCGGCTCCCCTCGTTCGTGACGGAGCCGCAGATGGAGCGTATTATGGAGCGCATGGAGTCGGAGGAGGATTCCTTTGAAACGGTGCGCAACGCCATGATGGTGGAGACCTTCTACGCCTTGGGGCTGCGGCAGAGCGAACTGGCCGCGCTCCGTCTGGGCGATTTCGATTTCGGACGGCTGCAGGTGAGGGTGCTCGGCAAGGGCAACAAGGAGCGGATGCTCCCCTTCATGCCGGATTTCCGCGACCGTCTGCTGGCCTATGTCGCTGTAAGGGAGGCTTCGCTCGGCCCGGTGAAGCCGGAGTCGCCACTGTTTGTGACCGCCAAGGGGAGGCCGGTCTACCCGATGCTCATCTACCGTGTCGTGCATGAGGCTTTGGAGACGACCTCCGCGCGGAAGAAAAGTCCGCACGTGCTGCGTCACACCTTCGCCACCCATCTGTTAGACGGCGGCGCGGAGCTTGACGCCATCAAGGAGCTGCTGGGGCATGCCAACCTCTCCGCCACGCAAATCTATACCCATACATCCATCGCGAAACTTAAAAAGATTTATCAACAATCCCATCCAAGGGAATAAAAAAACATTTGCCTTATGAACATCAACATCAATTCAGTGCATTTCAAAGCGGACAAGGATCTGGAACAGTTCATCGTCAAGAAGATCGAACGCATCGGCAAGCTGCACGAGGGGATTTTCGGCAGCGAGGTGACGCTCAAGCTGGACAACACCGACAAGCCTGAAAACAAGATTGCCGAAATCAGGCTCAAACTGAAGGGGAACGATTTGCTGGCCAGCAAACAGTGCAAAACCTTCGAGGAGGCGACCGACCAGGCGATAGACGCGCTGAAGAGGCAAATCGGCAAATCAAAGGATTTCCCGAAGCCCGACAAGGGTAAACTGACTGAGGCATAGCCTATGGAGATGCTTGAGGTACGCCATGTCTCCAAGCGGTTCGCCACCCTTACCGCATTGGATGACGTAAGTATGGCTGTTGGGGAACACCGGATTGTGGGGCTGCTTGGGCCGAACGGTGCCGGCAAAACCACTCTTATCCGCATCATAAACCAGATAACCGCGCCCGATGAGGGGGAGGTGCTCTTCCGTGGCGAGCGCCTTTCGCAGAGGCACATCGCCCAAATCGGATACCTGCCGGAGGAGCGCGGGCTGTACCGCAAAATGAAGGTGGGGGAGCAACTGGTGTACCTGGCGCAGCTTAAGGGGGTCCCGAAACGGGATGCGGAGCGGCGTGCGCGGCATTGGCTTGACAAGTTTGAAATCGGCTCCTGGTGGAACCGTCCGGTCGAGGAGCTTTCAAAGGGGATGCAGCAGAAGCTGCAGTTCATCTCCACGGTCATCCACGAGCCTCCCTTCTTCATCTTCGATGAGCCCTTCAGCGGCTTCGACCCAATCAACGCTGGGCTGCTGAAGGAGGAGATGCTCCGGCTGCGCGAAAATGGCGCCAGCATCATCTTCTCCACCCACAACATGGCCTCGGTTGAGGAGCTGTGCGACGACATTGTGCTGATAAACCGCTCCAAAAAAATCCTTGAGGGTACGGTGCAGGAGGTGCGGCGGCGTTTCAGGCAGCACCTGTTTGAGGTGGAGTACCGGCCTGGCGGCTCCCCTGTGGACTGGAACAGCCTGCAGCCGGAACTCTTCACGACGGTGCAGGTCCTGGAATCGCCTGAACGTTGCGCGGTGCAGCTCAGGCTGGATCCGGAGGCCACGCCCAACCAGCTGCTCTCGGTGCTGCTGCCGGTGGTGCAGGTGGTCTCCTTCAGGGAACTGCTGCCTTCGGTCAGCGACATTTTTATAGCACAGGTCAAACAGATGCAGAAAGGAGGTGGAGATGAATAAGATATGGACTGTCATGCGGCGTGAATACCGCCAGGCGGTGCGGAAAAAGTCGTTCCTGATACTTACAATTCTCGGCCCCATCCTGATGGCCGCGCTGATTATCACCCCAGCCTTCCTTGCCATGAGGGGCGACCGTTCGGTGCATATCGCCGTCCTTGACGAGACCAACCTTTTCGGCAGGCTTAACAGCGCCAACGACAAGGAGATGTTCTATGAATACGTTAATGAACCGCTGCCGCTGCTGAAGATGCAGCTGCTGGAGAAAAAGTACGACGCCGTGCTTTACGTGCCGTACAACAGCACCATCCTCGGAGGTGTGGTATACACGGCAAACACGCTGGAGTCCGGCGTGATGTCAAACATCCTCTCCTCCATGAAGCAGAACCTGAGCGCGGAGATTCTTGTGGACGAGTTCGGTCTGGACCAGGATTCGCTCCGGACATACCTGTCGCAGCATACCGACCGGATAATGCTTGGGCAGATGTTCGTGAACGAGGACGGCAGTGAGACCCGGCAGGCCTCCTACACAAAGGATGTGCAGAAGGTGCTTGGGCTGGTGGTCGGGCTTGTCATCTATTTCTTCATTTTCATGTACTGCTCGATGGTGCTGCGTGGCGTGCAGGAGGAGAAGAGCAACCGTGTGGTTGAGCTGATTGTCTCCTCGGTGCGTCCCATCCAGCTGATGATCGGCAAGATTGTCGGCATCGCGCTGATAGGGCTTACCCAGCTGGCAATATGGGTGGTGCTGCTGGCAGGCATCCTTGGCGTTTTCAGGGTGGCCTTTCCGGAGGTTTTCACCGTGCAGCAGCATGGGGTGGAGGTCCGGCAGCAGGCGCCCGCCAACTACGACCAGTTCCTGATTAGCCTGCAGCAGGTGCAGGATGAGGCTCCGGAGAACGAGTTTGTGAAATCGCTGCAGACCATTGATTTCCGGCAGCTGCTGCTCTGGTTCGTCTTCTTTTTCATCACCGGATATTTCCTGTATGCATCGCTCTATGCGGCGGTTGGCGCGGCGGTCGACAACGATGCCGACACGCAGCAGTTCCTGCTTCCGCTGACAATACCTTTGCTGCTTTCGATTGTGCTCTCCGCAGGCATTGCGGAACATCCTGACGGTCCGCTGGCATTCTGGCTCTCCGTCATACCGTTCACCTCGCCGATTGCCATGCTTATAAGGATTCCGTTCGGCGCCTCGGCGGTGGCCTCGTGGGAGCTTCTGCTCTCCGCCTCGCTGATGCTTTTAGGCTGCATGGCCACCATTTGGATTGCGGCCAAAATCTACCGCACCGGCATCCTCATGTACGGCAAGAAAATCTCCTACAAGGAGCTGTGGAAGTGGGTGCGGTATAGGGAATAGATAATTATTTCCATACCTATGCGGTAGTTTGGCATAGTGTGACTGTACTTTTGCACCGTTTTTAAACTATTAGATTCAATTATGGGTAAAAAGGTTATTTTTTTTGGTAAAGAGGTTGAACTTATCCACGTTAAATCAATGGATAATGATTATGGTACAAATGAAATTCTTGACGTGTTGGTTGATTCTGAAGATGTAGAGGATCGCAAGCAGGCTCTTCAATTAGGTTACGGTCTTGATAAGCTTTGTGATGACCCTGATCCTGAAATAGCAGCAAAAGCGCGTGAGTTGTACTATGTGGAATAGCGTTCCCCTTTTTTTGGATGCGGGCGGCAAACTGACCTCCGCCGTCATTTTCACTACGGAAAATCCGGATGCTGAGGGGCTTGACAGTAAGGAGAAAATGAACAGGCGGCGGGACTTGGTGAGGTTCCTTATTGAGAATTACATAGCTTTTGTTCCTGTAAAGGCCTGTTTCAGGGGAAACGGTGGGGATTCCTATATGGTTTTTAATGTGGGGAAAGACTCTGTGCAGAGAATCGCAGGTTATTTGGGGCAGAGCTCCTTTCTCTACCTTATTCCGACCGCAACGGGAGTTGAAGCCCAGTTTTGGGTCAGGCAGGATGTGACATTGCGTTACCATGAGGTGAGGAATCCGTATTGTTTGAAGAACCAAGTTTTTGAGTATGCTGAGGCAGATAATGACGGCCAGGCTTTCGCGCGGATTTTTCAGAAATTGAATGTCCAATTTGATGAAAAACTGTTTGAATCCGTGTGCGATGCGATAAAAGTGCCAAAATCATGGCAAATCCTTACTGACGGCGTCGGTCTGGGAGGTTTTGCCCAAAGGGTTTCTTCCAACAGGGAAGCAATAAAAATAGTTTCTGAACGTTTGAATATTGCTCGTCCGCAAAGGTAGGATTTGTATGGTGTTAAAAATATTTAATTTATGGAAACACAAGAGTTAAAAAAACACATCGAAGAAATCATTGACCTTACGTTTAAAAAGGTTCAGTATTCATTTGATTACCAAAAAGAGAATGTGAAACCTTCTGGTAGTGCACAGGAATGTCTTACGAGACTGGTGTTTCCCTCCTATGCGAATGAGGATAAAACGAGAATTAGCGAACAGGAACTTCGTTTCGTCTTTGTTGAGGCATTCAATGAATATTGTAAAGAAAAAAAACTCCCTTTATTTTATTCTGTGGAAACACCCACTCGGGATAAATATTCGGGTTTTTCAAAAACAAAAGATAGTCAATCGGATCCTAGACAAGATGATAACGGACGTAGTGCGGAGTTTGACATGGTCATTTTTGAACTTGAAGACAATATTTTAAAACGCAGATGTCTGATTGAGTTCAAAGCGAATAATGCAAGTGAATTGGAACATAAAAAAGATTTCGTCAAATTGAATACACCTAAGGAGTGTGAAAATTCAGACGGGGAAAAGGATGTAATGTTTCGTTATTTTATTGAGATTCTTGGTTCGTACAATAAAGGAACCATATCAAGTCTTCAAAATAAAATAAAAGAAAGCAAAGGAAATAATACTATTTTCATATGCTATTCCTTAAATAAAGATAAAAAAGATAAAGGAGAACGTATTGAAAAAAAAATATTTGAGAAATAACCTTTACTTTTATGCCTTTGGGATAGATGGTGCAACTCACCGGAACGAAATAGTGGATTCCTGAACTACACCTTGGACAGATACCTGTAAAATGACAATCCTTCACATCTCCGATACGCACGGCATGCATCACCAGCTTGCTCCGCTTCCGGAAGCGGAGCTGCTGGTACATACCGGTGACATCACCGAAAATGGCACCGAAGCGGAGGTTCTGGACTTTCTCAACTGGCTGATACCTTTGCCATACAGCCACAAAATCTTCCTCGCCGGCAACCACGACTTCTGCCTGCTTGACGCAACGGCGATTGAAGATTTGCCGGAAAACATCCACTTCCTGCACAACAGCGGGGTCACAATCGCAGGTACCCGCTTTTACGGCGTGGAATACAACAACCCCCAAATTGATGAAACGCTTCCGGTGGACGTGCTGGTTTCGCACGAGCCGCCCTTGGGCATCCTCGATTTTTCAGATAACCGTCACTGGGGCTCCGCAACCCTGCTGGGCATGGTTGGTGAGTGCCGCCTCAAACTGCACCTTTTCGGTCACGTCCATGCCAGGAATGGGGAATATCGCTCCGCATCAACCTGCTTCTCAAATGCCTCCATGGCACATCCCGGCTCCACGCCACGGCTGTTCACATTGTGAAGCACATTCCACTATTCTACATATTTTAAATAATAATATGCTTTCTGCAAAAAAGAAATGAAGTTATGCTGCGGTTTGGCATAACCTCATAGTACTTTTGGACGTAATGGACAAAAATTAGGCTGAAATCTTTGTAACACATGTAACAATTAGCATGTTATGGCGTTCAAAGGTTATGAATAAAAAAAATGCTTTTACT
>CACYHG010000010.1 GCA_902774175.1 uncultured Bacteroidota bacterium | reverse complement strand
GGTACCCCCAATCGAAAACACATATTAATTCCTATAATGAAACGAATCCTTGTTTCAAGGCTTTTCATTTCTTTTCGTTTCTTATTTTCCGATGCAGAATGTTAAATTCATTGATAATCAATGAGTTATGCGGTACGTGGTTCAAATGTGGTTCAAATATACCGGTAATAACTTCCACGTAACCGGTACTAAAACGGACTTGGAATTACTCAGGTGAGATCTTCGGAAACAATTCCGTCAAATTCCGTAATAATTTGACATTTTTGTTATACTCGGATCAGCCAGATGGGTGAACAACTTTTGGCCAAATGGGGAAATGAAATTTAGCCAAATGAGGAAATGAATTTTGGCCAAATGAGGAAATAAATTTTGGCCAAATGAGGAAATGAATTGTTTTTTTTTCTACTTTTGCAGCGCAAAACAAGTTAGTTATGAATGGATACAAAAAGCGCATTGCAGATACGATTTTACAGCGAAAATTAGAGGGAATGGGAGCTGTGTTGATAGAAGGTCCCAAATGGTGTGGAAAAACCACCACCGCAGAGCAGCAAGCCCGCAGCATTGTATATATGGATGACACGATGGAGGGTACGGATTGGATAAGGCTGGCGGAACTAAATCCCCAAGGTGTGCTTTCCGGAGCGACACCCCGATTGATTGATGAATGGCAAGCCGTTCCACAGCTATGGGATGCTATTCGATTTCAAGTGGACCACCGTCAGAAAGATGCACAGTTTATCCTGACCGGTTCGGCAGTGCCTGCCGATGACGAAAAAATGAGACATTCCGGTACAGGTCGCTTTTCATGGCTTACAATGCGCACCATGAGCCTTTGGGAATCTGGAGAATCCAACGGAGGAGTCTCGCTGGGCGGCCTGTTCGACACGCCACAGGAGCTGTTCGTTCCCAACACACTCACTTTGGATGACATTGCTTATCTGGTATGCCGTGGCGGATGGCCTCGTGCCACCTTGCAAAGCAGGAAGGTGGCTTTGGGCCGTGCTTTTGACTATTTCGATGCCATTGTGAAAAAGGACATCTCACGCGTAGACGGCATCAGACGCGACACTGAGCGCGCACGCCGCATTCTGCGGTCGTATGCGCGTCATCAGGGGACACCGGCTTCCATCAGCTCCATAACAGAAGATGTTCGTGTCAATGAAGATGTGGACGAAAAAACCGTTTCCGCATACCTGGCTGCCCTCAAAAAAATATTTGTGATTGAGGACATGATGGCATGGAATCCCAATTTGCGTTCCAAAACAGCCATCCGCACCTCCGACAACCGGTATTTTACAGATCCCTCCATTGCAACAGCTGCCTTGGGTCTGGGACCTGATGATCTGATGCAAGACCTGAACACCTTCGGCCTGTTCTTTGAAACGCTCTGCGTGCGCGACCTCCGCGTATATGCAGACGCATTGGACGGTGAAGTGTATCACTTCCGGGACAAAAACGGTCTGGAATGCGACGCAGTGATACATTTACGGAACAGTTCCTTCGGATTAGTTGAAATCAAATTAGGTGGGGAAAGACTCATTCAAGAGGGGGTGGAGACACTAACTACATTAGCCTCAAAAATAGACACATCAAAAATGAAGGAGCCCTCCTTTCTGATGATACTGACAGCTACAGGGAAGTTTGCCTACCGGCGAAAAGACGGAATCTATGTTGTGCCTGTCGGCTGCCTGAAAGATTGAATCAACTTTTCAGAAACGCCTATAGGATTACAAGCACCCAATCCTCACGACAGCATACAATATCCGCCCCAGACCGGCGTTAAATGGAAAAACATCTACAAATGACACAGAAAACACGCATCCTTACATATCTGCTTCCCGCAGTCTGCTGCATACTGCTTGCGGCCTGCAATCCGAAAGGGGAAATCTCCGGAACAGCCACCTACACGGACTATTACGACGGATGCACATATCCGGCGGCAGGCGCAACCCTGCATAAAGTCTCCATATTGCCCAACGGCACCGAACGGAATGTCTCCTCCGTAATGGCAGGCAGCGACGGAACCTTTCATTTTGAATATGTCGAAGATGGAGACTGGTACATCAAGGCAACACTCAACAAAGAGGATGTCATTTATGAAGGCCGTTCCGAAAGTTTTTCCGTTGACAAAGGGAGCCATGCCCGCACGTCGTGTCACATGACACAATCAAAACTGGTTTACAGTGCCGCAACCGCAAACCTTAAGTCCGGTGATGCGTCAAAAACAGCCGGAAACTGACATCTTGTCCATAGAATCATGCCATTTTGTCCCATTTTGGCTTTGGCACGGAATTCGTGTTGGAAGGCACTGTGCTTTTATATTTGTAACTAAAATAAAAAATAACGTAATATGAAGAAAGTAAATGTAAAACCATTAGCAGACAGAGTGCTGGTTGAACCCGCACAGGCCGAAGAAAAAACGGTGGGCGGCATCATAATCCCTGATACCGCAAAGGAAAAACCACAAAAAGGCACCGTGGTGGCCGTAGGTAACGGCAAAAAGGACGAACCGATGACAGTCAAGGTGGGCGACACCGTACTATATGGAAAATATTCCGGGACAGAAATCAACATTGATGGAGTCCATTACCTGATCATGAAGGAATCCGACATTTTCGCAATCATCTAACCTACAACAATCAGAAACATAACATTAAAATCACAGAAAAATGGCAAAAGAGATTTTATATAACTGGGAAGCCAGGGAAGGTTTGAAAAAAGGCGTGGACGCTTTGGCCAATGCGGTGAAGGTCACCCTCGGTCCGAAAGGCCGTAACGTCATTATAGACAAGAAATTCGGTGCTCCGCAAATCACCAAGGACGGCGTGACAGTCGCCAAGGAGATCGAGCTGAAGGAGGCCATCGAGAACATGGGCGCGCAGATGGTGAAGGAGGTTGCCTCCAAGACCAACGACCAGGCCGGCGACGGCACTACGACCGCCACGGTTCTGGCACAGATCATTTTCAACCACGGACTGAAATATGTCACCGCAGGCGCCAACCCCATGGACCTGAAACGCGGCATCGACAAAGCTGTCGCCGCCGTGGTGGAAGACCTGAAAAAACGGGCACAGACCATCGGTGACAACAACGAAAAGATTGAGCAGGTTGCCACCATCTCCGCAAACAACGACCACGCGGTCGGTGCAATTATCGCCGAAGCGATGAAGAAGGTCAAGAAGGAGGGCGTCATCACCATCGAGGAGGCCAAAGGCACCACGACGGAAGTCAAGGTGGTGGAAGGCATGCAGTTCGACAGAGGCTACATCTCCTCCTATTTCGTGACCGACACCGACAAGATGGAGACCGTTTACGACAATCCTTACATCCTGATTTACGACAAGAAAATCAGCAACATGAAGGATTTCCTCCCAATCCTTGAGAAAGTAATCCAAACGGGACGCGCACTGTTGGTGATAGCTGAGGACGTGGAGAGCGAAGCTTTGGCCACTCTGGTGGTTAACAGGCTGAGAGGCTCCCTGAAGATTGTGGCCGTCAAGGCTCCGGGCTTCGGTGACCGCAGAAAAGAGATGCTGGAAGACATCGCCATCCTGACTGGAGGCACCGTCATTTCTGAAGAAAAAGGATTCAAACTGGAGGATGCGGACATCACAATGTTAGGTCAGGCGGAGAAAATCACCGTTGACAAGGAGAACACCACCATCGTGGGCGGCAAGGGAGACAAAGGCAACATCAGCGCCCGCGTCAACCAGATCAAGGCCCAGATTGAAAAGACCACCTCTGACTACGACCGCGAGAAGCTGCAGGAGCGGCTGGCCAAACTGGCCGGCGGTGTGGCAGTCATCTACGTCGGTGCCGCCTCTGAAGTGGAGATGAAGGAGAAAAAAGACCGTTTTGACGATGCCTTGCATGCAACCCGCGCTGCAGTGGAAGAGGGCATCCTGCCTGGCGGCGGTGTGGCCTACATCCGCGCCATCAAGGCCTTGGACAGCCTGAAGGGTGAGAACGATGATGAGAAGTTCGGCATTGAGATTGTCCGCAGGGCTTTGGAAGAGCCGCTGCGCCAGATTGTCGCAAACGCCGGTGTGGAAGGCTCCATCGTGGTGAACAAGGTCAAGGGCGGCAAGGACAACTTCGGTTTCAACGCCCGCACTGAAAAGTATGAGGATCTCATGCTGGCCGGCGTGATCGATCCTGCCAAGGTTGCACGTGTTGCCATGGAGAACGCCGGTTCAATCGCCGGTATGCTGCTGACCACAGAGTGTGTCCTGGCAGAAATCAAGGAGGAGACTCCGGCTGCCCCGATGGGCGGCGGAATGCCCGGAGGCATGGGTGGCGGAATGTACTAAACCGCAACCATCCATTCAAAAAGAGGGTGCCTATAAAGACACCCTCTTTTTTTTTTAGCGGAAATATAAAGGCCGTCACTTGGTCACATCCACCTTGCTGTCGGTGTCAAGCTCCACCTTTTTGTTCACCTTTGCATCGTATGTGTTCGCCTTGATGATTTCGCTCATGTCCACTCCGGTCGCCGATGTGACAGTATCCATGCTCTGCTTGATCAGAGTGGGCACCATACCGGAAATACCGGCGGCATCCTGTCCGCTGCACCCATAGACGTTCAGATTGTCAATGGCACTGATAGGAGTCGCCACATTGCGTGACACCTCCGGAAGGATATGTGCCATAATGTCCAGAATGGCGGCCTGTCCGTACTTTTCATACGCTTCAGCCTTTTTCTGCATGGCTTCGGCCTCGGCCAGTCCTTTCTTCGCAATAGCCACAGCCTCAGCCTCACCGGCACGCTGTATTTTGTATGCCTCAGCATCTCCCAAGGCCTTGATACCCTCCGCATGCAGCATCTGCTCCTGTTTGTCCGCCTCCGCAATGGCGATTTTGGCACGTGCCTCCTGCTCGGCCTCATAGGCTTTTGCCTCCGCCTCGCGCTTGCGCTGCTCCAACTCCGCCCGGGCATCTATCTCCTTCTTATATTTGTCGGCATCAGCCTGTTTCTGCACCTGCGCCTCCAACTCGTTCTGCTTGATTTGAACCCGCTCTGCGGTCAGTTCCTGCTCCTTCCTGGCCTTTTCAATTTCAGCCTCGATGGTCTTGTTGTTGATCTCCTTGTTCCGCTCCTGTGTCAGAATCTCCTTAGCGGCCACAGCCTCCACCGTCTTCATGTTGATGACCCGCATCTGCTCCTGCGCCTGAATCTGATACGCGGCATCCGCCTGAGCCTTCTTGACATCCTCCTGCACCTTCAGTTCCGAACGCTTGATGGCCAGTTCGTTGTTACGGATAGCGATTTGGGTCTGGGAATCGACCTGTGCGTCATTGGCCTCCTTCACCGCAAGGGCCTCCGCCTTGGCAATGTCACGCTCGGCGTTGGCCTTGTTTATCTTGGCCTGCTTGCGTATTGTCCAAGTGTTGTCGGCTCCCAAATCCTCAATCAGATTCTTGTCATCCGTCACATTCTGGATGTTACAGGAGATGATTCGAAGACCCAACGCCTCCATGTCCTTCTGCGCCTTGTTCATGATTTCATCCGAAAACTTGTCCCTGTTGATGTTGATGTCGCGCAGGGAGAGCGAGCCTATCACCTCACGCATATTACCCTCCAACGAATCCTGCACCTGACGGGAAATGTCAACTCCCGACATGTTAAGGAAGTTTTTGGCCGCAAGGCGAACCCCATCAATATCAGGAATAACCTGGATTTTGGCGACCGCATCCACATTTACATTAATAAAATCGTTGGTCGGGACCGAACGGCTGGTCTTGATATCGGCCGTCACCTGACCCAGAAACACCTTGTCCATCCTTTCCAGAAACGGAATGCGCAAACCTCCCTTGCCGATATATATTCTGGGCTTGCGGTACAAACCGGACACAATGTAGGCATAACTGGGAGGGGCCTTGATATAGGAGGCCAGAATAATCAGCAGCAAAACTGCGACAACAATTACAATCGGAATCCAATGTTCAGCAAAAAACATAATCTTAAAAAAATTAACAGTTAAACAATCAGTGAAATGCAAAAATAATCAAAAAAACGGCACGAAAACGGGGCACGGCAAAAAAAATTTAATTGCATTGAATTAAAGAAAAATAATTGATCCGGCACATTCCAATTAATAAAAAAAATTCATTTTAACTCACCTGGATTGAAAAGATGACACTTTTTTATCTACTTTTGTATTCGATATAGTAACATTGGTTTAAAAGCATTAATCAGATGAAAAACAGATATATTGATTTGATTGAACAAACCTATGAGTTCCCTCAGGAGGAGTTTCAGGTGGAAGAGGAGGAGCTCTTCTTCAACGGCATCGATCTGATGGAAATCATCAAACAATACGGCACACCACTGAAAATCACATATCTGCCAAAAATCTCCCAGAACATCCAAAGGGCGAAACGTTGTTTCAATGTGGCCATCGCCAAAACGGATTACGAAGGCGAATACCATTACTGTTATTGTACAAAAAGCTCCCATTTCCAATTTATCCTGGAAGAGGTGCTGAAAAACGATGTCCATATCGAGACCTCCTCGGCCTTCGACTTCAACATCATCGACGCTCTTGAGGAGCAGGGACTTCTTAAGAAAGACAACTACATCATCTGTAACGGGTTCAAGAAAATACCATATATTGAAAATATTGTGGGGGCAATCCATAACGGATTCGTCAACACCATTCCTGTTCTGGACAACAAAACCGAGTTCGACCAGCTGAACGAACGGCTTCAAAGCCCATGCAAACTTGGCATCCGTATCGCTTCGGAAGAGGAGCCCAAATTCGATTTCTACACCTCACGTCTCGGCATCCGCTACAACGAAATCATACCGTTTTATGTGGATAAGATCAAAAACAATCCCAAATTTGAGCTTAAGATGCTGCATTTCTTCATAAACACCGGCATCCAGGACACCGCATACTACTGGAATGAACTGATGAAATGCGTCAATGTGTATTGCGAGCTCAAGAAACTTGCACCGGAACTGGACTCGCTTAACATCGGAGGCGGCTTCCCAATAAAGAACAAGCTTGCTTTCGAATACGACTACGAATACATGGCGGAGGAGATCGTGGCACAAATCAAAACCATCTGCAACCGGAACGGCGTCAAGGAGCCGGACATCTTCACGGAATTCGGGTCATATACAGTCGGCGAGTCCGGAGCCGTCCTGTTTTCCATACTTAACCAGAAACAGCAGAACGACCGGGAGCTATGGAACATGATTGACAGCTCTTTCATGACAACACTGCCGGACACATGGGCGATAAAACAGCAGTTCATACTGCTCGCCGTAAACAACTGGAAAAAGGAGTACGAACGGGTGTTCCTCGGCGGACTCACATGCGACAGCATGGACTACTACAATGCTGAAGCGAACCTTAACGCGGTGTTCCTTCCAAAATACGATTCCAACACGCCGCAATATATAGGCATGTTCCATACCGGCGCATATCAGGAGGCAATCGGAGGGTACGGCGGCATCCAGCACTGCCTGAACCCTGCACCGAAGCATGTCATCATCGACCGGGAATTTTCCGGCCCTGACGACACCGAAGGCGAAATCGTCACCAAACTGTTCAGCAAGGAACAGAGTTTCAAATCAATGTTAAAGACTCTCGGATACTGACATGCACAGCAACGGCAACGTGTTACTCTGGTGCCGGTCGGCCATCCTGCGGCGCACCATACGCAACTACCTGCTTGACAACGCCTATACCGCAATCGTCTGCAACAGGCCGGAGGAGATTGGCATGGCTTTGGCCATAGACGATTTTCTGCTGCTCATCACCGATGCCACCTGTCCGGACGACGAATTGGACAAACAGTTGCTCAGGGAACCGCAGCTGCCGGTGCTGCACATCACCGGACAATGGCCTGAACTGACGCCGTCGCCGCAACGGACACATATCGCCCCACCGTTCGACCTCGACCTTGTCGGACAATGTCTGCAAAAGCAGAAAAAGCCTGCGGAGCCGGAACATTTCACCTTGGGCAAATATGAGGTTTTTCCTTCGGAACACTGCATCCGATACCGGAACAGTGAGACAAACCTGCCAAAAAAAGAGATGGAACTGCTGCTTCTGCTCTACAAAAACCGTCCGGACACGCTTTCCAAGGAGGCGGTCCGGCATAAGCTCTGGCCGGAGTCACCGGAGGGCAAGGACAGCTCCATACATGTATACATCAACAACTTACGGAAGTATTTCTCAAACGATGACACCATCATTATACTATCCGTATATGGGAAAGGATTCCGCTTGGAATGCCCCTAAAATTATTTTTTGACAATCCCGATTTTGTATTGCAATTTGTTGTACTTTTGCACTCGCTTTTCACAGCACCATTTGGAGAGGTGGGTGAGTGGCTTAAACCAGCAGTTTGCTAAACTGTCGTATCTGATTAGGATACCGGGGGTTCGAATCCCCCCTTCTCCGCCCCACAGGAACCGGGATATAGCGTAGTCCGGTTATCGCGCCTGCTTTGGGAGCAGGAGGTCGCAAGTTCGAATCTTGCTATCCCGACCAAACATCAAAAAAAGCCGTTGCATGCAACGGCTTTTTGTTTTTTATCTGTATAAGATTACTTGGAAGTGTCCACACCCAGACGTTCCAGAATGGCATTGTTGATGTCATATTTGGCATCGGCATAGACGATAGTCATGTCACCGGCCTTGTCAAACACAAAGGCATACATCTTCTCACGGGCATACTCCTCAATGGCCGTGAAAAGTTTGTCCTGAATCGGTTTCACCAGTTCCTCGCGTTTCTTGTACAGGTCACCATCGGTAGCAAAACGCTTTTTCTGCAGTTCTTTGGCCTCACGTTCAGCAGCGATGATGGCATTCTGCCGTTTCTGTTTGGTCTCCTCAGGCAACAAGGCGGCATCCTGCTGGTATTTCTTGTACATCTCATCAATCGCCTTGAATTTGGCCTCAATTTCATTCTGCCATTCCACAGAAAGTTTCTCCAACTGCGCCTGTGCTTCCGTATAGCCCGGCATTTTGCTCAAAAGATACTCGGAATCGATGTAGGCGTATTTCTGCGCATACAGTCCAACGCTCAGCCCAAAGCAAAGCAACATGGTCACAAAAATCTTTTTCATGTTTGAATCTCCTATTTTTTTTGTTAACTATTATGAATTAATCGATGGAATTGTTCAGTGAAAAATGGAATTGTCCCTTGTTGGCTGATGAGCTGCCCGGCACATCATCAAAGCCGTAGCCCCAATCTAACCCAAGCAAGCCAAACATGCTCAAGTAGATGCGAGCCCCAACTCCGACCGAACGGTACATGGTGAAAGGACGGTAATCCTTAAAACCGGCCCAACAATTGCCCGCCTCCGCAAAAGTCAGCAGATATATGGTGGCCGTCGGATTCAAGGAGATGGGGTATCGTAGCTCCATAGTCATCTTCTGGTATATGGTTCCTCCAACGGGATTCCTCGACGCGTCCCTCGGAGTGATGGATTCGTCCGAATAGCCGCGCATGCCGATGATTTCACGTCCGTCCTGTATAAAGGAGGATGAAAGCCCGGCGCCGCCCAGATAGAACCTTTCAAATGGCGAATCACCCAAAGCCTTGTTGTAGTGGCCGAGATAACCGTATTTGCCCCGCACCATCAGAACAAAATTATCAACCAAATTCAGGTAATAGGTTACATTCATCTTCCATTTGTGGTATTCCAGCCACCTATATTTTTCCTGATCAGACATTGAAGCATAATCCTTTGCCTGACCGAACAGGGAATAGGGCGGCGTGAACTGCGCCGACAACAGGAACTCCGAACCCGCCCGAGGATAAATCAAAGCATCGGAGGAATTCCGGTTCAGCGACACATGGTATGTAAGGCAGTTGGAGTAACCGTCGGTGAAGATAAAATAGTCGTAATTGGTCAGATTGTAATGTGTGAACCCGATGGCATTGGAAAGCGAGAAATAGTCATCAGGCCACTTCAGCCTTTTGGACAAACCGACAGATGAGGTGAAAATCTTTATCCCGTAATATTTCGAGCTGGATTTCGCCCAATTGTTGTTGTAGTCCGAATAGGATGCGGACACTGTCAGCGCGTTCGGCTTTTTACCGCCAAGCCATGGTTCGGTGAAAGAGGCTCCGAACTGCTTGTAGTAGGTGTTTGCATAAATCTTGAATGCCAGACGCTGCCCGTCTCCGGAGGGAATTGGGTTCCATGCCTTCTTGTCAAAAATCTTTTTAAAGGAAAAATTGTTGAATGTCAGGCCTAAACTGGCAATAAACATGGAGCTGCCCCATCCCAAGGACATCTCCAGCTGGTCGGAAGAGGTCTCCTCCACCACATATTCCAGATCGACTGTGCCGTCCGCCTCGTTGCTCTTGGGAATAACATTCATCTTCTCCTGGTTAAAATAGCCCAGCTGCAGCAGCTGCCGCTGCGACCTGATGACATCCGAGCGGCGGAACTTTGCGCCCGGCAGGGTTGCCAGCTCACGCAGGATCACCTCATCGCTGGTACGTGTGTTGCCTGAAACCGTCACACGGTTGATATAGGCCACCGAATGCTCCATAATGCGGATCTCCACATCGATGGAATCCCCCTCCACCCTCACTTCGACAGGCATGGCGTTAAAGAAAAGGTAGCCGTCGTCCAGATAGAGTGAGCTGACATCCAACCCATCGGGATTCATGCTGAGATTGGTTTCCAGCAAAGCGGTATTGTACACATCGCCCTTACTGATATTCAAAACCTTGCTCAATGTCTCCGAAGAGTATTTGGTATTTCCGACCCAAGTTATGTTCCGGAAATAGTATCGTCTCCCCTCATGCAGGTAGAGGTCGATGTTAAGGTTACGGTTATTGCTGTAATAGAGCGAGTCCCTTTCGATATAGGCATCGCGGTACCCCAACTCGTTCATTTTGCGTATAAGGTCGCGTTTGTCACTTTCGTATTTCGATTCCATGAATTTGGAAGCCTTGAAGGTGGGGTTCACCCTATCCTGAAAATAGAGCATGACAAGCTCACGCAAATCCTTCCCCTTATATTTTTCATGATGACGGAAAAAGTCGGCGATGGCAGTGTCGGCGCATTCCAGCGGCTTGAAGAAGAAACGCTGTTTTGTCTCCTTCATGGCCTTGCGCAACTGGTAAGGCTCAACCTGACCTATGCCATAAAAATTAATCTCATCAATATGGACCTTCTTACCCTTATTGACCACAATGGCAAGAGACACCACGCTGGAATTGGAGGTGTCCTTCTCCTCGTTCACCTGCACCTCAACATGGTTGAACCCCTTGTCCACATAATAGTCGGTGATAATGTTACGGATGACATTCTTCAGATTCTCATTAACCACCTTTCCTTGGGAAAGGGAAATCTTCTTCTCAAACTCCTCTATGTCACCACGCTTGACCCCCTTGTAGGAAAAGCCCTTCAACCGCGGCATCTCCTCCAGATATATGTCCAGAAAGATGACCTTGCCAAGCACCTTTGTCGCACTTATGCGGATGTTGTCCTGATATACGCCAAGTTTGGAAAGACGCTGGATTGTTTTGGTTATTTTCTCGCCCGGCACCTTTATGACGTCGCCGACCGCGAATGCAAGGTTCCGCACATCGCATGAAGCGCCGCTGAAAGTGATGCCGCCCACCTCATATTCGGCAGGATTCAGGTAGTTAAGTGAAACCACCTCCCCCTCTTCTCCCAGACGGACCTGGGAAAAGAGCGCCACATTAGGAAGAAGCGCAAGGAAAAATATCCCAATCAATTTCAACACCAAAGATTTCACCTTGTACCCTTTTGCAAAAACCATGCTCAAATACGTTTACCGAACCGGCGCTGACGATGCTGGTAGGCATCTATGGCCTTGAACAGCTCCTCCGGAGTGAAGTCAGGCCAGAGCACGTCGGTGAAATACATTTCGGAATAAGCAAGCTGCCAAAGCAAAAAATTGCTGATGCGCAATTCATTGCTGGTACGGATCAGCAAATCCGGATCCGGCATCCCAGCAGTCTGAAGCTGTCCGGAGAGAGCCTGCTCATCTATTGATTCAGGATCGATCAATCCCTCTTTGACCTGCATGGCCAACCTGCGCGCCGCCCGAGCAATTTCCCAGCGGGAGCCATAACTTATCGCTATGTTGAAGGTTATGCCGGTGTTGTTGCATGTTACATCGATGGTCTTTTGGAACTCACTGCGGCATTCCTCGCTCAAGGCGTCAAAATCGCCAAGAAAATTCACCTTGACATTCTTTGCGTGCAGCTCCTCAATCTCCCAACGGCACGCGTCTATGAAAAGACGCATCAGAGCCTCAACCTCATCTTTGGAACGGGACCAGTTTTCGGTGGAAAAGGCATATATGGTGAGATATTTCACCCCAATGGAATCACAGGTGTCCACAATATCGTGAATCGCCTTATATCCCTGCTCGTGGCCCTCAACACGCGGCAGATTATGCAGCTCAGCCCAACGCCGGTTGCCGTCCATGATGATCGCAATATGCTGCGGCACCGGTTTCTGTAATATGATTTCACGCAAGGACATCACGGTTATTTTTTCTTCCCAACCTTCAATTTCGGGGATTTGGACAAATAATTGCAGCCGTGGTTGTAATTGAACTTGAATGAGAAGGTCAGGTTGGCAAAAGAATACCAGTCTGTTGTCTGGTCATTGCCGCGCGCTGTCCCCTCCTCATGGTATTCACGTCCATCGTTCGTGGCGGCCGGATCCGAGAAATACTCCACCAAAGGCGAACGTTCCGTGTTAAGACGGATATGGTTTACATATGTTGTGCTGACATCGTCCAGGTAGTCGGTGAATGTTTTCCGCATACCCCATTCAAAACCGATGGAATAATAGTATAGGAAATTGAACCGGAAGCCCAGACCAAACGGGATAGCGATACCAGTCAGCGCATAACGGTCGCGGTTGTATCCGTCCAACCCCTGCCCTTCTGTGCCAAGCGGCTGCAAGTCGTACCATTTGTCCTTGTACTTGGCCTGAGGGTTAAAGGAAAAGAGCGAAACACCGGCAAACAGATAGGGAGAAAAATAGTTCTTTCCGGGCTCGTTGTACAATTTCAGGAAATTCAATTCAAATTCCGCGGCAATTTCAGACAGCGGGGAGCGGAAACTCAAGCCGCGGGGATCACCTCCGTTGGTCTCCGCATCACTGGCCTCCATGCTGCCAAAGAGCACTGTGGACTTGAACGCCCAACGCGGACTGAAGTTATACCGGTACATGGCTCCCCCTGCAGGCTGCAGTTTGGCAAACATACCCGACGGATTCAAGTCTCCGAGGTAAAAGGAACCACCGACACAAAGACCGATCTCAGACACTTGTGAAAAACACAACTGCAAGGCTGAGAAACAGATACACATTAATAACACAATTCGTTTCATGAGCAATCGTATTAGGTTCAAGGTTCGGTTCAACATAAGAATCGAATTTGCAAAGGTACAAAATATTTAGGCATCTATACACCTAAACGGCAATTTTTTTCGATGCCGGAAAATAAAAAAAAGAGGGTACCGGAGTACCCTCTTAAATTTGAAGAGTTATTCGGGTTTACTGGACAACCAGTTTCTTCACCACGGTCTTGTCACCGTTGAGGATCGAAATCAGGTAGACACCCTTCGGGTAGTTCTCGGCACTGTAGTGGAACGTGTTGTCCATCACAGAGACCTCAACATTGTCACGCATGATGATTCTTCCGGTCAGGTCGGCGATGCTGATCTGAGTCTTGCCCTCCATGCCGTTGATGCGGATGCTGTAGTCGGCGTTGGTCGGGTTCGGGAAGATATTGACATCGGCATTGTCCGATTCGGCGTCAACCACGCTGACTTTGGCGAAGACCTTCAAGGAAGTCTTGGAGGAATAGCCGCACTCGTTGTGGACGGAGACATAGATGAATCCGCTACCCGGTTTCGGAATGTTGATCGTGGCATTTTCCATGTTGGAGGTGACCACAGTCCAAGTGGTGTCAGAAGTCTCCCACAGATAGGCATCCACCGCAGGAATACCGCCAGTGACATTGTAAGGAACAGTGTCGCAGGTGTAGTTGTAGTTACCAGCGTTGTAGATGTTCATCGGACCGTTGATGAAGGTCGGACGGGATGCCGTATCGATGAAGGTCAGGTTCAGGGTGATAATCTTGTAGCAGCCGTTGTACGGAATGGTATCGTAGTAGACACCGGACTGAGTCAGATTCTGGCCCTTGAACGTGTAGTAACCCTGGACATTGCGGCAGATTCTCACATTCTGGGTCTCACGCATCAAAGGATTGGCGTTGACCGTCAGCCAGAGGATGCTGTCGCATACATTGGCGGTATGGGCGTACACAATCTTGTGCGTGCCGGCACCGTAGAACTTGCCACCATAGTTGATGGAATCACCCTGGCAGATGTTGACAGTCAGATAGCTGGTGTAAGTCGGCTTGACCGTCAAGGTGAGAGTGATGTTGCTGTCGCAACCGTGGGTCGTCTTCAAGGAATGTTTGAAGTGATACACGCCCGGCACATAGATGGTGGTGTCGAATCCATAGGTGTGATAGCGTTCGCCTTCGCAGACGCTGGCTACGATATTCGTGTCCTTACCGTCGTAGATGTCCAGATGCAGGGAGCGGATACTGTCGCAACCGAAGACAGTGTGCAGAGTGTCATTCACTGCAATGCTCTTCAGACCGGCAGGAAGCACAACGCTGAAACCGTTCTTGTTGTACACACCCTCTTCTCTGCAGATGTAATCATTGATAATAGGAGCAACACCCTTCGGATGGACTGTCAGAACCACAGTGATGATACTGTCACAGCCGTTCAGACGCTGCGATTTGTAGTTGTGGGTCAGACGAGTTCCGTTGGTAGTCACGATGGTGCTGAAACCATGCTTCTGATAGAGCTCGCCTTCGCACACCTCATCGTAGAAGGTGGTGTTGTAGGTCTGTCCGACCGTCAGGGTCAGGATAGCCGTACTGTCGCAACCGTTCTTACCGATACGGGCATTCGTGTAGACAAACACACCGGCGGAAGTGGGCTGTGCGGAGAAGCCGTTGGCCATATAGCGATCACCAAGGCAGATGGAGGCGCTGTAGCGTTTCACCACCGAGTCGTTGATGGTCAGCTGCAGGTGGACAACACTGTCGCAACCATTCACAGTCTTGTAGATGTTGGTGTCGTTATGGACGTGCTTGTTGGCGGGCAGGTTGCGCGTGGCAACATAGAAGCCATTCAAGGAATAGGTCTCACCTCTGCAGACCGAAGGATACAGGTGTGTCCAAGCGGAAGGTTTGCTGTAGGAAGGATAGACCGTCAGTTTGATGTCAATGATACTGTCGCAGCCAAGCACGGTGCGGCCATTGTACCGGACCATATAGTCACCAGCCGTGTCTTTCACGAAGCTGAGGCCATGGTTCAGATAAGGCACACCGGCGCAGATGGACTCAGAAACCTTGAAGTAGTAGTTCGGAGCAACATAGACAGTCAGGTTGACCACACTGTCGCAACCGTTGACGGTATAGTACTTCTTGCTGAACTGCTTGAAGCCCGGAGTTGTGATCACCTCGTTGAATCCATGCTTGTTGTAGTTGCCGATGCAGGCGGTATCAGTCAGGATGGTCATGTAGGTCGGGTGGACCAGAGCACGCACATAGACGATACTGTCGCAGCCGTGAACCGTGTAGTAATGGAACTTGAAGGTGTCAATAGCATCCGTGTTCTGCATGATGCCCAGCTGGATTCTCGGAGTAGCCGTGATGTAGCGGCCGGAATTCCTGAAGTTGTAAGGAATTGCGGTGGCGCACAGTTCAACGGAATCCCACTGGTTCAAGTAGGTCGGGAAGCTGATCAGAGTCAGGACATACACACTGTCGCAACCATACCTGTTGGTCAGCGAGTCGTAATGTGTTCCCATGTTGTTCAGGCTACGTCCGTGCCATGTGTACGGCAGCATGCTGGAGCAGATGCTCATAGTGTCATACTGGACAAACGGAGCGGAAACAATCACAGTGTCGATGATAGTGCTGTCGCAACCGTAAACGGTCGTATCCACGCGGCTGATCACATGCACGCCAACCTCTGTGAAGGTCTCATTGAAGCCGTTCTTCGCATAAGTGCCGAGACCGCAGACAGTGTCCTTCATCGTGGTGGTGAACAACGGATGGACCGTCACACCGACATAGATGATACTGTCGCAGCCTTCAACAGTCTGGAAGTTGAAGATCACGGTATCCCTCACATCGAAACCAGGAACGGCATTGGTGAGGATCGCGTCGGTGATGTAGCGGCCGCTGTTGTTGTATTCATACGGCAGCTGGTTGGCGCAAAGCTCAACATGGTCGGTCTGGTGCAGATAGGCAGGATTTACAATCAGGTGGAGATGGTAGGTGCTGTCGCATCCGCCAATCACGCTGGCATAGGTGGTGTCGTAGTCACCGGCAGCGAGCATGTACATGCCCTGCCACTGGAAGTTAGCCAGTTCATTGCTGCAGACGATCGCCGTGTCGAAGTACTCATACTTCGGCATCACCATCACATGGATAGTGTCAGGACGTGCGACATCCATGCAGGAGTCTAACAGAACCTCGGTCGAGTACAGAGTGTTCGTGTAGGTTTCGAACACATCGACGCTACGGCTTCCCATGTGCTTCACGATAGCACCCATGATCAGAGTGGCTTCCTGAGGAATGTTCGTATTGTTCAACGCAACGAACTGGGTCGTGCTGCCTGTTCCGACAGTGGCAAGGCCAATGTTCGGATTGGTGTTGGCAAAGGCATACACAATTCCACCAGCTCCATAGGTGTTGTCAACGGCGATGTTCAGGTTAACGGTGTCTCCGTAGCAGTAGATCTGCTTGTTGGAACGGTTACCGTTCAGGTCAGCGATAGTCCGCATCATCGGATAGGAGTTGACGTTCACATAGGCGATGCTGTCGCAGCCGTCAACAGTCTTGAAGTTGAATTCAAAGTCACCGATGGAATCGCAGACATAGCTGACTCCCTGATGGACCGCATAGGTGTAAGGCAGCTTCACGGTAGGAATGTTGCTGTACACGGAGGCGGTGTTCCACATCGGAACATTGATGGTGTCATAGTAGTGGTAGGAAGGATTGACATTCAGCACCAGATGGTAGACACTGTCGCATCCGCCAATCACGCTGGCATAGCTTGCAGTGTAGTTGCCCGGAGAGGTCAGAATCTGGTTCTGCCAAGCGTAAGGCAGTTCAGGCATACCGGACTTGCTGCTGCTGCAGATTGTCACCGTGTCGAAGTACTCATACTTCGGCATCACCATCACATGAATTGTGTCAGGACGGGCGACATCCATGCAGGAGTCTGCCAGAACCTCGGTCGAGTACAGAGTGTTCGTGTAGGTTTCGTACACATCAACACTGCGGCTTCCCATGTGCTTCACAACGGCACCCATGATCAGAGTGGCTTCCTGAGGAATGTTCGTCTTGTTCAACGCAACGAACTGGGTCGTGCTGCCTGTTCCGACAGTGGCAAGACCGATGTTCGGATTGGTGTTGGCAAAGGCGTACACAATTCCGCCAGCTCCATAGGTGTTGTCAACGGCAATGTTCAGGTTAACGGTGTCTCCGTAGCAGTAGATCTGCTTGTTGGAGCGGTTGCCGTTCAGGTCGGCGATGGTCCGCATCATCGGATAGGCGTTAACGTTCACATAGGCGATGCTGTCGCAGCCATTGACAGTCTTGAAGTGGAATTCAAAGTCACCGATGGAATCGCACACATAGGTGGCACCCATGTGCTTCGCATAAGTGTAAGGCAATGTAACAGTAGGAATGTTGCTGTACACAGAAGCGGTGTTCCACATCGGAACATTGATGGTGTCATAATAATAATATGTAGGATCAACATTCAGGAGCAACGTGTAGACACTGTCAGCGCCATAGATGGTCTTCAGAGAATCGTAATGCATACCGGCAGTGGCCAGATTCTGGTTACGCCAAGTATAAGGCATTGCATCGCTGCAGATTGTGATAGTGTCGTTGAACACAAAGCTGGGGGCGACCAGTACGGAGTCGATAACAACGCTGTCGCATTCTTTAACAGTCTGGTTGACCTGACGCAGCACATAGTTGCCCTGCATGTAGAAGGTCTCGTTAAAGCCGTGTCTGGTGTAGGCACCCAAAGTGTTCACAGTGTCATACAGAGTGATTTCATACACAGGATTGACTTGGACATACAGATAGACAATGCTGTCCAAACCGTGTACGGACTTCATCGGGAGCACCAGGGTGTCTCTGACGGTGCCCTGGATGGTGGCGCCGGAGGCATCCTTGATGATGGAGTTGGAAATCATGTACTGGTCGTTGTACTGATACGGAAGCTCATTGGCGCAAAGCTCAATGGAATCTTCCACAAACAGGTACTGCGGATAGACATGCATCATCAGAGTGTCGCGATAGAGCACGTTGACGGCATGACCACCGGCCTGGCTGATTTCACCGTAGATAGGACGATGCTGATAGGTCGTCTGATCAAGCTTGGTGGAATCGTAGCAGTCCCATTGCAGGATTTCATAGGTATAGATATAGGTACCGACGCTGTCCCACTGGGAAATCACTTCAACCGGCATACCTGCGGCTGCGCCCAAACGGACGAAGCGGCTGGAAGGAATGGTATCCATGTGTGTGGTGAGAGGCGTGTAACCCATCATGTTGTAACCCATACCAGAACCGTTCAGAAGCACGGAGGTGGCACCGAAGTCGCTCACATTGTTAATCGGAGTCATTGTCCTACCGCTGTCAGGACTGTAGTACAGTTTGACCGCGACACGACCCATGACATACTCGTACTCGGCAGCGTGCATGTAAACCTTGAAGGTATCCAGTGCATGCAGAGGACGGGCGACAGTGGTGAGTGTGGTCTGGGTGGTAGGCATAACCCTGTCAACAACATTGATGTTGATAGTGTCAGTGCTCAGATAGGCAGCAGGAGCGTTGATGGTGTTACCCCAACCGTAGATGGAGTAGATCATCGTGTAACGACCGACACTGTCGAAAGTGAGCATGGTCTTCAATACGGAGCTCTCAAGCACCAACAGCGGGACATTGGTCACACCGCCGACATTCAGGAAACCGCTTGCAGCCGTCACCTGGCCGACAATGCCGTTCTTGGAAACCTGCATCGTGCCGTAAGGAGCCAAGTTGGTCATAGGAACACCGTTACGCAAGATTTCATAACGGATGGTAGCGTTCACATCTTTGTAGTCACCGGCAGAGACATTAACGTCATACACCTGCTCGACGGATGTCGGAACTGCGACATCAGGATCGCAAGGCTGCGGAGTGACAGTGACAACAGGAACATTAGGTCTCTCAACGACATGGATAATCAGGGAATCGCGGGTGATGATGATGGTAGGCATACCCTTCGAACCGGCGTTCACAAGACCAATCGGATCTTCACATGCAACCGTTGAATTCGCGGTATCCCAGAGATACAGATTGAAGACAATCTTGTATTCACCCGGCTCCTTGAAGTTGGCGTTGATGTTCATAATGGCAGGATCGAAGATACCCAACCGGATATAATCCAAACCATTGCGTTTGCCAGGAATCCATCCGTATGCATGCATCGGAATGTTACCGTCGAAAGGAAGGTTGCAGAGGTTGACATTAGCGATGTCAATACTCAAATCACCGTAGACGCTGTTGAGCATCTGCTCATCGATAGCGGTGTCATTGTGGTACATGCAGTAGAAGATTGCACCATAATCGAAGAGGTAGTCGTTGGAAATCAGACGCAGATCAAACTGCTGTTCGATGTTGGTCGGATAGAGGAAGGAAGAATCGAAACCGGAAAGTACCAGTTGCGGTTTGATCTTGCCTCTCACAACCATATCAACAGTGTCGTAGGCCTTAGGAATGTCCACTGAGTTGGGGACGATATCCAGGTCATAGACGATCCGGTAGGTTCCAGGAACATACCACATAATGTTGGTGAGGATAGTTTTCAGTTTGTACAGGGTGTCGAGGGTCGGCACAGTGCCTTCACCGGAGTTGGGGGCATAGTACATGGTTCCGAGAATCGGATGGATGAAGTTCATCTTACCATATTTGCCGAGGTCGGTGATGGCGGTGTCAACGACATTGCCGTTGGAGTCGGCCATGTGGTACACCTTATAGTGGACATAACCGTCAGTGTAGAGGTAGCTGCCCTTGGTAGTCTTAATGAAGAAAGGATAATCAACACTGTCCGCAAAGTTGGTCACCTGCGGGAAGACAGGATCGACATTGATGGTCGGTTCCTCGATGGCAATGTTGATTTGGCCGTTCCAGAGATCAGTACAGACCTGACCGTCATTGGCACCGGCCAATACATTCTCAACGGCAACCTTCTTGGTAACCTCGTTCCAAGCGCGCAACGTGAAGTCGAAGGTGTAGAGACCGGGGTCGGTCACAAACGGACGGAATTGGATGGTGTTTCCACCAAGATATTTCAGCATCAAAGAATTCAAGGAATCCTTGACACCCACTACCTCCTGGCTGAAGGCGGTCGGGATAGCGTTCACGGCATCCATGACATAGGTCTTGGGAGCCACAGTGGAACGACCAAGCATATCCATCACAAAGTCGGCGGAAAGACCAATCTTGGAAAGAGTGTCGACAACCACCGGTGTGCTGTTGCTGTCCTTCTGATAGTAAACAGTCAGATCCAGGGAGGTGTAGTCGTTAGCATAAGCCTTCGGATCAATGTTGATGTCGAAGACAAGCGTGTCGTACGCCGGATAGTAATTGGTGTCGTTATTGATGACACGAACTGTAGGATCGTTCAGGATGGAAGCGGTAGTGATGGTAACCGCAGGATTGTCCTTCACCACGAAGTAGCAGGTGGTGTGTGACAAGCCGATGTTAGACCTTACACCATTGACATACTCCAACAACAGACCTGTGATCATGTAGTTGCCGGAGGCGTTCTCCTTCCATCTCACCGTCATGGTGATCGGAGTGATGTCACCCGTCACAGGATCATAGACCCGTCCAAGCATCAGGCTGTCCACACCCGTGAACAGATGTGCCAGGTTGCCGACAGGAACTGTGATGTTGACCGTATGGTTACGGAAGGTGAAGCTCAGGGAATCGACACACTGGGCCAGTTCCGCAGCGGTGAGCATCTTGACACCATCCTTGTACACCTGGAAGAACAGGCCGGCCAAAGAATCCGGGAAGCTGTTCGGGTGGCAGATGAAGTCGAAAGTGTAGACCGTGTTGGGTTTGTATTCCTGACCGCACTCGATGTCGAAGCTGGTATGTACGATGGAATCCTCGTTGGTGGCAATCATGTCAACCGTAGGATATTTGGCTCTGTATTCAACAGTGAAGCTGAATGTTCTGGAGACAGTGGCCACCTGCATGCTCTGGGCTTTCGTCAAAGCGGAGGCACCGTTCGGGAGCACGTAAGGAGGAAGACCTGCAGTGTCTCTCCATTCCCTTGCGACAAACTCAAAGGTATAGTAGCCCATCGGATGCACATTCGGCACGAAGTCGAGCGTATCCTTGAGCAGGTCTCTCAGGCGGAGCGAGGAGAACATTGCGGATTCTGCAGCGTCGCCAGGAATGCTGCCGCAACCGTTGGCGAAGGTCAGAGTCTGGTTCTTCCATTTCAGTTTCAGATGACCGAAATCTGAGAAATCACCAGTGATAACGGAGTCAACTATAGAGCTGTCAAGTGAAGTGTAGATGACACGGTAGTCAACTGAGACGTAAGGATCGATGGTGTCAGCATAACGGTCGCTCGTCAGGAAGTTGATCTTGAAAGTGGAATCCACATGGGTCACATAAGGATCGACAGTGTCGACATGATTCTGGATCTCATCCGCATTGAAGGTCACGCTGTCCACGTCGCGGGCACGGATCACCAGAGTGGTGTCCAGCACCTTTGCGAAAGCTTTTCCGTAACGGATGGTGTAGAGTTTCATGTTCAGATGATAGTTGCCTATATTTCCGAACAGCAGGACAGGATAGATGTTATCAGTTGTCCAGAAGGACATAGGCTGGGAAGCGCTGCCCAGAGTGTCCTTACCGTTCACCACAGTATGGGTGACACCCTTATAGGTGATGGTGGCGGCGGCATTCTGGTCGGACAGCTTGGCCATCGGAGTGATGGTGCCTGTAGTGAGATCCTCAAACGACCAGTCAGTAATCAGCCACATCGGCTCATTACCAAGGTCGCCTGCATTCGCTCTGCTGACGAAATGATAGTCGAAGTTGTCACCGAATCCGTTGGAATCGTTGCTATAGATAGGATCCGGAAGAATCACGAAGCTCGGAAGAGCATATTCGCAGACCGAAATCGAGAAGGTGTCGGTGTAGAAGGACATGACAGGCATGCCACTGACATAACCCTTCAGTTCATACACAAAGCGATAGTCACCCTCTTCCTTCCAGTTCATTTCAACCGGGAAGGTCATGTTCTGCTGGAGCACGAACGGGTTGGTGGGAATCATGCCCGTACCGCTGACAACCGGAATATTGTTGACGCTCAAATTACCATAGTCGGAAACATTGGTGACAAGAGAATACTGGTTGTCGTTCGGTCCCTTGAAGTAGATGGAGTAGGCCACATTGACAGTGCTGTCCTTGTAGTCCTTCGCATCAATAATGGCATCCATGGTGTAGTCGGCACCCTTGATGAGGCAACGCTCATTTTCAGGATCCGGATCAAGAGTTACAGTAGGACGCTCAAGTTCCTCAAAGGTGAAGTAGTAGATGGAGTCATGCAGCAGACCGTGACGGATGGTGTCAGGATAACGGTAGCGGTTGGTATCGAATTGGATAATTTGGATACGCATGCTGTAGTCACCGGCCTGACCCTCCTTGCACATGAATCTGATGTGCAGGGTGTCGTTGTGGAGCACATCCAGCAGATAGGTGCTCAGATGCGGCTCAGGAATACGGCCTTTTGCCTTTCCGACGAGGCTCTTGCCATCATAGGACATGGAGAAGTAGCCGTAGTCGGCGACATTGGTCACTGTCTGATAAACGCCATTACCATCTTTCTTGGAAAGTTCATAGTTGATGTAGACCGGGCAGGTGTACTTAGAATACTGGTAGCTGCCGGCGTCCATCTTCATACCGACATGGTATTGGACTTCGGTACCCATTGTCAGCATATTCGGAACCAGCTCGCCTTTCGGAAGGACGGAATCCTTGACGTGGAAGATGGTCGTGTCGTGCGAAAGAAGTGCAATCATACGGACCTCGGGATGGTTGGAAAGGTTACCGACAAAGCTGTTCGGTCCCATCACCGGGTAGTTGTACAGTCTGAAGTTATAAATAATCCGATAGTATCCGGCCTTCTTGAACTGGATGTCAACCCTGGTGCAGGTGTCAAGTGCTCCCAAACGGATCAGTCTGTCCTGAAGAGTATCTTTCATCGGGAACCTGCCAGCCCAGGTATGCAGCGTGTCATACTCAGGAATGGACACACCGGCAGGAGAATTCAGTTTCGGAACAACAATCATGTAACCGTGGTCGTCAAACACCAGTCCGGCGGTATCCCACCTGACGCTGTCGGTGGAATAGGCGATGTCATAGTGCAGGTCGACATATTCGCGACGGAACTCCCATCCGTTCTCCTTCATCAGGTCAAACCAGTAATAGGCATCCTTGGTGTAGTTGATGATTTTGTCAGGATACTTGTAGGGATACAGCACCAGGAACGGAAGAGGACGGCTGATGACACGAGCCCTGAAGGTGTCGCGGAGGAATTCAACGATCTGGACACCGTCCACATAGCCGCGAAGCTTGTATGCAACTTCGTAGAGACCGGTGGAATCCCATGTCACTATTGACATGATGGCAGTGTCAAGCAGACCCATCTTGACAGGATTGTAAGGAATCACACCCTTGCCCTGGGTGATGTTGAGGTCACCGATATGGAAGGTGGCGTAATCGTTCACGTTGGTGACAGGAACACCGTTGCGGAAGATTTCGTATTCAATGTCGGAAATCATGTTGGCATAGCCATTGGCACGCAGCGTGATCTCATGGAAGTAGTCAGCACCGACGCAATAGGGATCCCAATTGTTGGGGTCAACCGTCAGGGTCGGAAGCTTAAGACTGTCAAAAGTGAAATAGAAGGTGGTGTCATGCAGCAGACCGTGACGGATGGTATCAGGATACTCGTAACGGTGGGTGTCGAACTGCATAATCTGGATGCGCATACTGTAGTCGCCAGCCTGGTCGTGGTTGCAGCGGAAATCAATGTGCAGGGTGTCGTTGTGGAGCACATCCAGCAGATAGGTGCTCAGATGCGGCTGCGGAATACGACCCTTGCCCTTTCCGGAAATCGTCTGACCACGGTAGGTCATGGAGAAATAACCGTAATCGTTCACATTGGTCACCGTACGATAAACGCCATTGGCATCCTTCTTGGCAAGCTCATAGTTGATGTATGTAGGAACAGTATAGTTGGAATACTGGTAGCTACCGGCATCCATGCGCACACCAACGTGGAAATCAATATCCGTTCCCAAATTCACCACACTCGGAACCAGCTCGCCTTTCGGGAGGACGGAATCCTTGATGTGGAAAATGGTGGTGTCATGGGAAATCCATGCAACCGGCATGGAATTGTACCGGTACTGTCCGCCAATGAATGTATTCGGTCCCATTTGCGGATAGAGCCACTGTTCGAAGGAATAGACAATCCGATAGAAACCGGCTTTCCTGAACTGGATGTCAACCCGCGTGGCAGTATCCAACGAACCCAAACGAATCACAGCATCTTCATTGTTGCCGACCTTGGTGAAGGGGAACATACCATTATAATAATGTATGGTGTCGTTCTCCACGATGGTACCGCCATTGAGTCTCGGCTTCACCAACATGAATCCAAGTTCGTCAAAGTTGTAGGTGGTGGTGTCCCAATTGGTGCCGTCGTTGGAATAGGCAATCTCATATTTCAGGTCAACCCATTCATTACGGTAATCCCAACCGTTCTCCTTCATCAGGTCAAACCAGTAATAGGCATCCTTGGTGTAGTTGATAACGGTGTCAGGATATCTGTAAGGATAGAGCACCAGGAACGGGAGGCGGCGGCCATCCACATTCAGTGTCAGGGTGTCACCCGCCAGATGACGGCGGAAGGCGCCATTGACATAGTGGTCCTCGTAAGCCTCAATCGTGTAGCTGCCGGTCACTTTCCATTTTGCATCGATGCGCAAAGTGGTGTCGCAACGGCCCAGAAGAATGGTGGAGTTGGTGGGATAGGCAGTCTTTCCGTCAGAGAGGACCTTATCGCCAATCTGCAGATAACCGTACTGTGCCAACTGGGAAGCAGGAATCTCCACACCGTCCTTCTTGACAACAAAGGAGATTTTGCCGGTGGTGTCGGCGAAATCGTTAGCCTTGAACTCAACCGTACCGAAGAACTCAGCTCCGACGGAAAGTCTGACAGGCACTTCAGGCAGGAAATGTACAATCGGGCGGATTTTCTTTTTGACCACAAAGTAGACGGTGTCGGCCACAAGGGTGTCATAGGCTCCCTTGTATTCATGCACCATCCACAGGAAGATGCGGTAGTTGCCCTCCTGGTACATTTCGGTATATACCATATTATTTAATGTATCCAGTTTGCCGATGCTGCCGAAGGCATGGTTGCCGGAACCTCCGAATAGTCCGATGCCGCTAAGGCATGTGGAATATTGGGTGTTCTCAATGCCATGTGCATCCGTGCTGGAAATGCAGATGTTTCCGTAAGGGTAGAGACCGGAATTGCTGGAAACAGTCCGGTATGCGGTAGAGCCAAGATTGGCGCGATCGACCTGATAGGCAACAAAGCCTTTCTGGTCCACATAACTGTAGGCTTTAATATCCAAAGGACGTACAGTACTGTCATACGTGTCTATAGTGTCGGGGAACACATATGACATTGCAGGAGCCCTGAGCACCATGGTCATGGTGTCTTTCATAAGAGCGGCTCCCTTTTTCGTATTGAAGGTCTCATAGATGTAGGGGGTCAAGCGGATAAACTGGGAAACCAGACGGCCCCTGTTGTCAAAGACAGAATCCCGCTCATTCAAGACCCACTCGATAGTGTAGGTGCCCGGCACTTTCCAGACAATGCGAAGTTGCAGTTTGCGGCTGACAAGCAGACGCAGGGACAATCCGTCCGGCCAGAGTCTCTGATAGTCTTGATAGCAGAAATTCATGCTGGGGATATCCCCTTGAGCATTTTTTACCCTAAAGGTAGTGTCATCAAAGACGCTCCACGGGTCGTAGTTGGGAGAGTAGTTGGGAACTCCAGGCAGATTCAAGTCCACCGAACCATAGTCGGCAAGATTGTTAATCACCTGGCCGTCCTTCTTGATGACATAACTCAAGGAGACGACCTTGTCGCCATAACTCCCCGGATTGACCGAGATGTCAATGACATTTGTATCGAGAATCCGATACAAATCGGGGTCAGCACCAAAACCTATCCCTTTCTGCACCTGCATACTCAGTTTAGGAGGTGTCTGCCCGTGGATGGAACCAAATAGAAGGATTCCAACCATCAACAGTGTGAATTTAAACCACTTCATACTTTTAAAGTTTTAATTTTTAATTTATTATATTTTTCAGTCTATTATACAAACATACTATCCTGAACTTGCAAAATTACACTAAAAACAAATACAATTTTTATTTTTCAATCAATTTTTTTTCAACAACCGCATTTTGTCCAAAAAACGTCTTAGTTTATACATTTAATTTATTATATAGGGAAGAAAAAAGTTGGCGCTTTCTACCGAAGGAAAGCCAAACTGTAGTATTTTTGCAAAAGGATACCGCAATATGGCAATAAGCGGAGGATGACTGCCGTTAATATGGTATCCGAGACGATAAAATGCACATTATGGGAGAAAAACTGAAAAAAGCGCTGAAGCTGATCCTGTTTTTGGGGTTGGGGGCCTTCTTTATCTGGTTTTCGGTAAAGGACCTCACACCGGAACAGCGGACCAGCATCATGAATGACATGAAGGGCGTGTTCACCGGATACCGGTGGCTGTTCCTGATAGCCGGAATGGTTCTCGGGGTGATTAGCGTATACCTTAGGGGGTTGCGTTCAATCATCCTGCTGGAGCCGATGGGCTACAAAGTCTCACGTTCGAACGCCTACCACTCTGTGATGATATGCTACATCGCCAACGTGGCGGTTCCACGTTTGGGAGAACTGCTCAGATGCACCTATCTGCAAACCTACGAGAAGGTACCCTTCCAGAAAAACCTTGGCACCGTCATCACTGAAAGGATTGTTGACATGCTGCTGCTGGGAGTGCTGTTCGTGGTGGCCGTCGTTGCAGAGGCGGAAAAGCTGGTACCCCTGTTCGGCCTTGACCACCTCGGCGACAAGTTCGCCGGCTTCAGCTTCGGGAAATGGATTGTCTTCATTCTGGCGATTGCAGCCGGAATCCTGCTGCTCATGCTTTTGGGCAGGCTGCTTAGAAAGACAAAATTCATGAAGAAGATCAAGGAGGTGCTGCTTGGTTTCTGGCAAGGCCTGCTCTCCATCACCAGACTGAAAAGGCCCGGATGGTTCATCGCACATTCCATCCTGATATGGATCTGCTGGTACTTCATGTTCATGATCGGAAGCTTCACCTTCCCTGAGATGCTGCATCTCGGCAATCCGATTTGGGCCGCAACACTGTCGAGCGTTGTGGTCGGCACCTTCGGATTCGTCATCGCCCAGGGCGGTTTGGGCGCATACCCTCTGCTTGTCTCACAAGTGCTGCTGCTATATGGGGTGCAATACGAGACAGGGTTGGCTATCGGATGGGTGATTTGGGCGAACGAAACCTTCGTATATATCGCAGGCGGTTTAATCACATTGATATATACCGCATTAAGGAAAAATCCGAAAACAGCATAGAAAACGGTGAAACATCTGAATAACATCCGGAAAAAAATCATGGACATGCCGGCATTGGCCGGTCAGCTGCAGCAATGGCGCGACGAAGGCGGACGGATAGTCTTCACCAACGGATGCTTCGACATTGTCCACCGCGGGCATGTGGAATATCTGTCGGCAGCCGCCGACCTTGGTGACAGGCTGATCGTGGGCATCAACAGCGACCGCTCCGTCTCACAACTGAAAGGGCCTCACCGCCCTATCATTGACGAAACCTCCCGCCAGCTGCTGATAGCAGCGCTGGAATGCGTGGACGCCGTCATACTTTTTGACGAGGAGACCCCGCTGCGGCTGATCAGTGAAATCCGTCCGGATGTGCTGGTCAAAGGCGGCGACTATACGGAGGAGACCATTGTGGGAGCCGGAATTGTAAAATCAGACGGAGGAGAAATCCACTGCATTCCACTGACTCCAGGATGTTCCACATCGCGCATTGAGCAAAAAATCAGGAACCAGTTGTAAATGAAAATAAAAGCAGACAACATGAAGCAAATAGGAAAACATACCGGAAAAATGGAAGGGATACTCCTCTGCATGCTTTGCATGGCTTTTCGTCCGGCACAGGCACAATACACTGAAAACGACATCTTCAACTACATCGACCGCTACCACACGCTGGCTATGGAGAAGATGCGCAACTGCGGCATCCCCGCCAGCATCACCCTGGCACAAGGCATCCTTGAGTCCGCAGCCGGAACCAGCGACCTGGCCGTCAATGCGAACAACCATTTCGGAATAAAATGCCATTCGGACTGGAAAGGGGAGACATATTACAAGAGCGATGACGCCGCTGACGAATGCTTCAGGAAATACCCCAAGGCCGAGGACTCCTACAACGACCATTCCAACTTTTTGAAAGCCAAACGGTATGAAAAGCTTTTCGCCTTGTCGCAGACCGATTACAAAGGCTGGGCTGAAGGGCTGAAGGAATGCGGTTACGCAACCAGCCCGACATATCCGGAACGGCTGACAAGCATCATTGAAAAATACAGGCTTGCACGTTTCGACACTCTCGCCCTTACAGGCGATAGGGACAGCGCACAACCGATGCCGGTGATACGCATTGACACAATAACTACGCCAGGAATGCCGAAGCAGGTGAGCTACCCCTACACCAAACGTCCGGTATATGCCCATAACGGGACCTATTTTGTCATAGCGCAGAAAGACGAGACCTATCTGGACATAGCCATCTCAGTCCAGCAGCCATTGTTCCGCATACGGAAATACAACGACCTGCTTTCCAGAAACTATGAACCCAAGGAGGGGGAATGGGTATACATTGAGAAAAAGGCGAAATACTCTAACGACTACAAACAGCACACTGTCACATCCGATTCCGAAACGCTCCGGGACATCTGCCAGAGATACGGATGCCGGATGAGCAGCATCATGACCATGAACCAGTTGGAAAGAAACGCCTCGTTATTTAAAGGACAGATAATCGTATTACAAAGCAATAACAAAAAAAGATGATACCATTAACAATTTTAAGGGAACGCCCGGAATGGGTCGTGGAACGGCTTAAGACCAAACATTACGACGCACAGGCACAAGTTGCTGAAATTCTGGACTGCGACAAAAAGAAAAGGGAATGCCAGAAACAGCTGGACGACAACTATGCCGAACAAAACCGGATTGCAAAAAGCATAGGGCAGCTCTTCAAGGAGGGCAGACGGGAAGAGGCTGAGGCCTCAAAAAAACGCACCGCCGAACTGAAAGAGGCTGCAAAGACATTGGAAAGCACTCTCAACGAATGGGATGAGAAAATTAGCCAAACACTGGTGCTCCTGCCCAACATTCCTCACGATTCGGTGCCGGAAGGGAAAACCGCCGATGACAACGTGGAGGAATACCGCTGGGGTGACTTTGAAAAGGGTCACACCTTCCTGCCCCACTGGGACATTTGCGCTAGCAAGAACCTGATTGACTTTGAAACCGGCTGCAAGCTGACCGGCGCAGGATTTCCGCTATATCGCGAAAAGGCGGCAAAACTGCAAAGGGCTCTCATCAACTTTTTCCTGGATGAGGCGACACGTGCCGGATACACGGAGGTGCAGGTCCCTTACATGGTCAACGGCGATTCCGCCTACGCCACCGGACAGCTCCCCGACAAGGAGGGACAGATGTATTTTGTCAATGAGGATAAGATGTATCTGATTCCCACGGCCGAAGTCCCCATCACCAACATTTACCGCAACTGTCTGCTGAAGGTCACAGACCTGCCGATCCGCCATTGCGCCTATTCCGCATGCTTCCGCAGGGAGGCGGGCTCCTACGGCAAGGATGTGCGCGGACTGAACCGGCTGCACCAGTTTGACAAGGTTGAAATTGTGCAGATTGTGGAACCGGAGGTCTCCTATCAGGTGCTGGAGGAGATGAAACAGCACGTTGGCGGTCTGCTGCAAAAACTGGGTCTCCCCTACCGGATGATCCGGCTCTGCGGCGGCGACATCAGCTTCACCTCCGCCCTAACCTTCGATTTTGAAGTGTATGCCAAAGGTCAGGACAAATGGCTGGAGGTTAGTTCGGTCTCCAATTTTGAGAATTTCCAGGCCAACCGCATGAAACTGCGCTACAAAAACCAGGAAGGGAAACCGACACTGCTTCACACACTGAACGGAAGCGCACTGGCACTGCCCCGCGTGGTTGCCGCCATACTTGAGGACAACCAGACCGAAAACCAGGAGATTATTGTGCCGGAAGTGCTGCAACCATACACCGGATTCGATCGGATTTAACATCAGATCCTCTTGAACACCAACTGGTTTATTGCGAACAGACTGCTTCCCCGCAAAGGGAAGCGTTTCTCGAGACCCATACTGCGGATAGCAACTGTCAGCGTCGGGTTGGGCATTTGTGTGATGATTTGGGCCTTCGCCATCACAAACGGTTTCCGCAAGGAAATCAGGGACAAGGTGGTTGGTTTCGGTTCACATATTGTCATCCATCGTTTTGACAATAACCAGTCTTACGAAAGAGAGCCTTTCGCCATTGACAGCGCCACCATTGCGGCCATCAGGAGCCTTCCCAACGTGCGCCACGTGCAGTGCTGCGCCGGAAAGGCAGGTGTGATGCAGACCGACACGGAAATGGAGGGTGTATATTTCAAGGGAATTGACAGCACCTATGACACAGAGTTTTTCACGCACCACCTGATACGGGGCCGCTTCCCTGACTACCGGCAGAAAAAGGAGGCGAACAGCATCCTGATTTCAGCCCACATCGCAGACCGGCTCCAACTGGACACCGGCGGAAAAATCCGTGTATATTTCATACAGAATCCTGTACGACAGCGCGTTTTCAACATCGCAGGCATCTACGACACAGGTTTGGGCTCCTATGACGAAACATACGCAATCTGCGACATACGCCACATACGGAAACTGAACAACTGGACGGAAGACAGCGCGGACGCCATAGAAATTTTGCTGCATGACTTTGACAGCATGGATGAGACCTGCACCGCCATCCAGAGGAGACTGCCCTACAACATGACTGCAGAAAGTGCCCGGACACTGAACCCGGACATGTTCGAATGGATCGGACTGTTTGACCAGAATGTCACAATTTTGGTCATACTGATAACATTAGTTGTATGCATAACACTGATTTCCACACAGCTCACCATCACTCTGGAGCAGATTCCGACAATCGGCATGCTGCAGACTCTCGGCAGCACAGCCAATGACATCCGTAACATATTCCTCTGCATCAGCGGGAACATCCTACTGAAAGGGATGATTTTCGGCAATGTCATCGCACTGGCGGTATGTCACCTGCAGCAGCGAACCCATATGCTGCGGCTGGATCCGAAAAACTATTTCATGGATTATGTGCCGATGATGTGCCAATGGCAGCATGTGGCCGGTGTCAACCTGCTCATCCTGCTTGTCAGTTTCTGCTTCCTGCTGCTGCCGTCTCATCTGGTGACAAAACATATCCGGATTGTGGACGCTTTGGAGACCAAATAAAAAATAAAAGTATTAATATATTGTTATACAAGAAAATATAAAGATACCACATATTTACAGCAGAAAAGATATGTCTTTTTTATCTATCTTTGCGCTTTGAATTGGAACATCTATGACACAAGCGGCAGATTGCATAATCATCGGAGGCGGACCGGCTGGACTACAGGCAGCTGGTCGTCTGGCACAGGCAGGATACCATGCGACGGTTCTGGAAAAAGAGGAAACCGTCGGGGGAAAACTGAACAAATGGGATAAACTTTTTCCCGACTTTTATGATGCCAAAAAGCTAAAAAAACAGCTTGAAGACGACTGTGCCTCATCCGATGTGACACTGATGACCGGGGCCGAGGCCGTCAAGGTGGAGCCGGAAGGCAGCATGTGGAAAGTCACCGTTAAGGACGGACGCACACTTTCTGCGCCAAGTGTTCTGCTCTGCACCGGATTCGAGCCGTTCGACGCCACCCGCAAGGAGGAATACGGCTACGGCATATATCCGGATGTGATATCCTCCGTGGAGCTGGAGGCAATGATCGGTAAAGGGGAAATAAAAACCAGGGACGGCAGGACGCCGCAATCCGTCGCATACATACAGTGTGTGGGTTCACGGGATGAGAAGACCGGAAACCACTATTGTTCTGTAAACTGCTGCATCTGCGCTGTCAAACAATGCATTGAAGTCAAGCAGCTTTTGCCGGAGGCAAACCAATACTGCTTTTACATGGACCTGCGCATGACCGGCCAGCATTTTGAGGAGCGTTACCGTGAATCGCAGGAGAAATATAATGTCCACTTTATCCGCGGCCGGGTTTCTGAAACCGCTCTGACGCAAGACGGCCGCATCCAGGTGAAAGCGGAAGACACGCTGCTTTCGCGTCCCGTCAAGATGACCGTGGACCTGCTGGTGCTGATGGTCGGCATGGAGCCCTCCCCCTCCACCAGACATTTTGCAGAGGAGCTGCAGATGTCAGACCCATATGGATTCTACCTCTCCCAAGACCATGAAAGCGACGACAACCTCACAAGGCATGCAGGCATATTCCTGGCAGGCAGCGGAAAACGTCCCATGGCCATACCTAAAACCAGAAAGGATGCCGATGCTGCGGCATGGGAAATCATCCGCTATCTGAAACAGCACACACGATAAAGGAAGAGAAAAATGAAGGCTTTCGGCTTCAACCTGCAGAAGACACGCACATACGAGATTGACACAACGCATTCCCCCTGTGAGGAATTGGAACATGCGGTCCCGTCATTCCGGCAATGCATGTTCTGCGGCAGCTGCGCAGCAACCTGTTCCGCCAACAGCCATATCGACTTCAATATTCTCCGCTATAACCTTCTGTTCCGTCGCGGCACACGGCAGGAAATTGCCAACGACCTGGACAACTGCATGCTCTGTGGAAAATGCAGCCTCGTCTGTCCGCGCGGTGTCAACACCAGGGCCATGATTATGGAAATGAGAAAAGAACTGCAAACCGACAGACCATGAGCAGCGCATATCATCCCTTTGTTATCCCCTTCTGTGCAGGCGCCCTGATATTGTTCGCGATCCTGATTGCCAAATTCATTCTTTGGATTCACCGGCTTTCCGCAAACCAGAAAAGGCGCTGTCTGCGCAACATTGTCTCATGGAAGACGCTGGCCGCAATATGGGAATGCCTTCGGGAATGCCTGTTCCACCGGAACATCTTCAAACGCAACTTCGTCTTGGGATACATGCACCTCAGCTTCGCGCTGGGATGGTTCCTGCTGATTGTGGTCGGCAAGGCGGAGGCATCGTGCTACAGCCACACCTTTTGGGAGGAGCCGTGGATGGCAATCTTTTTCAGATTTTTTGAGGACGGGCGCACAGACTATTGGATGCCAGGGCTCTTCACCTTCGTCATGGACCTGCTGCTGGCCTGGATCCTTTCCGGCATCCTGCTTGCCATATGCAAAAGGATATACAGCCGTCTGCTCGGCATGAGAAAAACCACAAGGCACAAATGGTATGACCGGATCGGAATCATTGCGTTGTGGTGCATATTCCCATGCCGTCTGCTTGCCGAAAGCGTCACAGCCTCAATCAGGCACAACGGAGGATGGCTCACTCAGACTGTTGGGGACGCACTCGCGTTCCTGCCGACAGAGGCACTCCAACTGCCCCTCTGGTGGCTATATTCCATAGTTCTTTGCATTTTCTTCCTCTGCCTGCCCTTCACCCGTTTCATGCACATCTTTGCAGAGATGCTGCTGGTGTTCCTGCGCAAATGGGGCGTCGTGGAGGAAGAGCGTGAGACCGGATACACCAGCGTGGAGGCCAATGCCTGCTCCCGCTGCGGGCTCTGCATCGACGTATGCCCTCTGAACACTGCAGCCGGAATGCACGATGTCCAGTCTGTCTATTTCATACGGGACATCCGGCAGCACAGCCTGACAGATGCGGTGGCCGACAACTGCCTGCTCTGCAACCGCTGTGTTGAAGTCTGCCCGGTCGGAATACAGACCACCATGATCCGCCAGATACATCGTGGAATGCGGAAAAACGAGGACACTTCAAAAGAATACTACAGCTACCTGCCGCAGGGCGAAACAGCCAAAACAGAATACGATGTGGTCTATTTCGCCGGATGCATGTCGCACCTTGGCGGCGGAATCATCCCGGCCATGCAGACCATATTCCGCAAATCCGGCGACAGCCATCTGTTCCTCGATGAAGGTAAGAACCTCTGCTGCGGCCGTCCGCTGCGGCAACAAGGCTATACGGCACAAGCCGACCAGATGCGTGACAAGCTGGAAAAACTCATCAACCAAAGCGGCGCAAAAAAACTGGTGACATCATGCCCCATCTGCTACCATTCGTTCAAACAGGAATATAATCTGGACATACCCGTACAGCACCATACAGAATACATACGACAATGCCTTGCCGAAGGCCGTATTTCTGTCCGGAACAGCTCGGCACGGTACGCCTACCATGACCCGTGCGAACTGGGCAGAGGCGAAGAGATATATGACGAACCGCGTGAAATCCTGCAGGCCATTGGCACACTGTGCAAGGTCCCTTCCGAAAGGAAGGATGCCCTATGCTGCGGTCACAGCCTTGGAGACACCGCGATAGACAGCCGCAAGCAGAATCTGATCCGGGATGAGGCGCTGCAGACACTTTGTGCAGACCATCCGGACGTCCTGGCCACTGCCTGCCCGCTCTGCAAAAAGGCCTTCATGAACGGCAACAGGCGGCTGCCTGTCAGGGATGTGGCGGAAATTGTCGCAGAACAGTTGCAATAATCCCATGGAAAACCTCACAAAAGAACTTTGGCATCCGATTTTCCAGGCGGTCAGCAAGACTGCCGGTGCAATGGGAGTGGACTGCTACGTTATTGGAGGCTTTGTGCGTGACCTGCTGCTGAAACGCCCTTGCACCGACATTGACATTGTGGCTGTGGGCAGCGGAATAGAGCTGGCACGCCGCACAGCGGAGGCACTGGATCTTCCGCCGCAGTCGGTATCGGTTTTCAAACACTACGGCACAGCCATGTTCCATTACGGGAATATGGAGATAGAATTCGTGGGGGCCCGTAAGGAATCCTACTCCCCCGACTCCCGCAACCCGAGCGTGGAGACCGGCAGCCTTGAGGATGACCAATGCCGCCGCGACTTCACAATAAATGCGCTGGCAATTTCCCTGTGCGAAAAAAACTATGGCACGCTCATCGACCCGTTCAACGGATTGGAGGATCTGCGCAAGAAGGTGATCCGCACCCCATTGGATCCTCTGCGAACCTTTTCGGACGACCCGCTGCGCATCATGCGGGCGATCCGTTTCGCCACCCAGCTGAACTTCTCAATTGACATGCACACACTCGAAGCCATCCACGAAGAGTCCGAACGGTTGGATATTGTGTCAAAAGAGCGCATTGTGACAGAACTCAACAAGATCCTGCTCAGCCGCAAGCCATCAATCGGATTCACACTCATGGACCTGACCGGAGTCCTGGACCGTGTGCTCCCATGGATTTCAAACCTTAAGGGTGTGGAGTGCATAAACAACCAGGGGCACAAGGACAACTTTTACCACACGATGGAGGTTGTGGATAAAATCGCTGCTAACACAAACAACCTGTGGCTCTGCTGGGCGGCGCTGCTGCATGATGTGGGCAAGCCGCAGACCAAGCGCTACCTGCCGGAAACCGGATGGACATTCCACCAGCATGAGGCCGTCGGATCCAAAATGGTGCCGAAAATATTCCGCTCCCTGAAAATGCCGCAGAATGAAAAGATGGCATACGTGAAAAAACTGGTATACATGCATCTGCGCCCGATCGCCCTGGTGGAGGACAACGTGACCGACTCCGCCGTGCGGCGTCTGCTCTTCGATGCCGGTGATGACATTGACGACCTTATGATGCTATGCGAAGCCGACATCACCTCAAAAAACCAGGAGAAGGTCAAACACCTGCTGCGGAATTTCGAGCATGTGCGCAACAAACTTAAGGATATTGAGGAGAAAGACCGCATCCGCAACTTCCAGCCCCCTATTGACGGGCTGTTCATCATGCAACGGTACGGGCTTGAACAATGCAAGGAGGTCGGCATACTGAAGAACGCCATACGAGAAGCCATATTGGACGGCCAAATCGGAAACAATTTTGAAGAGGCGTTGGAGCTGCTGGAAGAGGAGGCAGCCAGACTCGGCCTGCATAAGGTTGTGGAAAAGGCTACTCAAACGACAGAGTGACATCGTCGCCGATGCCGCTCAAGAGATCATCCGGCCCGTAGAGCACCGCAGCCAAAGAGGAATCCTTCTGGCCAAGTTCAACAAAACCACCAGTGTTCACCACCGCGAAAAAACTGCCGGAAGGAACATAGAGATAGCGCTTTTTCAGCAGGACATTGTTCAGCCGCTCGAAACAACCGCCAACCGACACCCTCATTTTCAGACGTCCATCCGCCACCCGTTTCAAGACCTCGCCACGTATATCCGTAATCAGGTTCCCGCGTGCATCAATGTGCTGCACATGACCTTTGACGCTGTTTTCAGTTGTCTCGTTCTCCGTAAGCACAACCCGTTCCAGCTTTTCCGCCGGATAAGGCTCACCAAGTTCGGACAGACTGCCTCCAGCTGCAAGACGGGATGCCGCATAAACGTAATGGTTCAAGGCATTGAAAGTGTTGTAAGAGTTAAAATCGGGATCCGCAGTAAGGTGCACAACCTCGACCACAGCCTTGGATTCCGAAGCGAGCAGCGAAAGGATGCCATTGTTTTCCATCAGAAAATATTGGTCCGCACAGCGGACACCGATATAATCCATAAAAGGAAAACGCTTTTTCTCATTCAGAAACATCTGCTGCTGGTCATCAGACATGCAACGGACATCCGCCACATGTACAGTGCCGGACGGAAAAGCCCAGCATGCGGAGTTGAGCAGATAGGCCGCATGCAGCTTGTCCGCCACATGGACATTATGGGATATGTCAGCGAATACTGCTTGCGGGCACAAACGCCACACATGCGCCTTGAATAGTGCCGCATACGGGTCTCCAATTCCCCAATCCGTTGTCAATGTGATTATTCCACTCATACACCGTTTAAAATTCCAATAGACATAAAAATAAAAATGCAAAAGTAAACATTTTAGCAATCGCTTTTTTGGCTCCACACTGAAATCGGACACAATTTTTTTTCGGCAAACCCGTTTTATTATCCGAAATTTTACCTACTTTTGCAAGATTAACTAATCTGTTTGAATCATACGGAACATAATACGCACCATGCATAATATCAGAAAGATAACTAAAGATTTACATTATATTGGCGGAAATGACCGGAAGCTTGCGCTGTTTGAAAACGTCTATCCCGTGCCGCAAGGGGTCTCCTACAACAGCTACCTGCTGCTGGATGAGAAGACGGTGCTGACAGACACGGCGGATGCCGCCATCGCCCCGCTGTTCTTTGAGAACCTGCAGGAGGCTCTGCAAGGCCGCCCTTTGGACTATCTGGTCATCCACCACATGGAACCGGACCATTGCGCCCTGATTGCGGATTTGCTGCGGCTGCACCCGGAAACGGTTGTGGTCACCAACGCCAAGGCCGCCAAGATGATCGGACAGTTTTTCGACCCTGTTCCGGCAGAGCGTCTTCAGATTGTCGGCGAAGGCGATACCCTTTGCACAGGAAAGCACACATTGCAGTTTGTGATGGCTCCGATGGTGCATTGGCCGGAAGCGATGGTCAGCTACGACCTCACCGACCATATTCTCTTTTCGGCGGACGCATTCGGCACCTTCGGCGCACTGGACGGCCACATCTATGCCGATGAAATGGAGTTTGAGCATGAATGGCTCTCCGAAGCGCGACGCTACTATGCAAACATTGTCGGGAAATACGGCGTTCAGGTGCAGGCCCTCCTGAAAAAGGCTGCCGGACTGGACATCAGGATGATATGCCCGCTGCACGGCCCTGTATGGAGGGAGAATCTGGAATGGTTTATAGGCAAATACGACCAGTGGAGCCGCTATGAGCCTGAGGAGCATGGCGTGCTGATCATATACGGAAGCATTTACGGACATACCGCCATGGCAGCGGAAAAGATGGCCGCCACACTGGCAGACAAGGGTGTCCGCCGCATTGCCATTTACGATGCATCCCACACAGAGGTGAGCCACCTGCTGGCCGAAACGTTCCGATACAGCCACATGGTATTGGCCTCCGCCACATACAATGCCGGCATCTTCACCCCAATGGAGCAGCTGCTGACCGAGATGAAGCTGCACAACCTCCAGAAAAGAAGTGTTGTCCTTATCGAAAACGGCACATGGGCGGCGCAGAGCGGCAAGGCGATGCGCGAACTGCTTGCACAGATGAAGCTGATGACAGTCATAGGCGACAACCTGAGCCTGACCTCCGCAATGAAAGCCACACAACTGGAGGATATGGAAGCCTTGGCCAACCTGCTGGTTGCAGACATGAAATTTTCCATGTAAACTTAAAAAGCAGAACACTATGGACAAAATGAGCAAGGAAGGGCTTTTCAAGCTGACATACGGACTCTATGTGCTGACTGCACGCAGCGGGGAGAAGGACAACGGCTGCATCATCAATGTGGCCTCCCAAGTGACCGACAATCCCTTACAAATATTTATTTCTGTAAACAAACAGAACCTGACCCACGACATTATTGCCGAAACCGGGCTGTTCAACCTCTGCATCCTGACGGAGCAGACACCAATGAAGGTGTTCGAGCATTTCGGGTTCCAAAGCGGCCGCGATGTCAACAAGTTCGCTAACTGCGAGGTGGAGCTGCGCGCCGGCAACGGCCTGCTCTATCTCCCGAAATACACCAACGCCTACCTGAGCGGAAAGGTGGTGAACCGTATCGATGCCGGAACACACACGCTGTTTCTGGCGGAAGTGACAGAATCGGTCCATCTGAGCGACGACCCCTCACTGACCTACGCCTGGTACCACGAAAACATCAAGCCGAAACCGGCCATGCCATCAGCACAGGGTGAAGGGAAAACCCGCTGGGTCTGCCAGACCTGCGGCTACGTGTATGAGGGAGACGAAATGCCGGACGATTTTGTCTGCCCCTGGTGCAAGCACGGGAAAGCGGACTTTGTGAAAATGGAAAACCAATAACATTACAATACAATAAAATAAAATAACAAGCCATGTTAAACAAAAAAGTTTCAGACCTGCTTAACGAGCAAGTCAACAAGGAGCTCTATAGCGGCTACCTGTACCTTGACATGAACAACTACTTTGACAAGCGCGGCCTCAACGGCTTCGCCAACTGGTACATGATCCAGGCGATGGAAGAACGCGACCACGCCATGCTCATCTACAAGTACATGCAGAACAACGACTGCCCCATCACACTCAATGCCATCGCCAAACCCGACAAGGTCTTCAAGAAGGACATGGACGTGCTTAAGGCCGGACTGGAGCATGAGGAGTATGTCACCGAAAGCATCCACAACATCTACGAGGCCGCATACAAGGCAAAGGATTTCCGCACCATGCAGTTTCTCGACTGGTTTGTAAAGGAGCAGGGCGAGGAGGAGACCAACGCCCGCGACATGATTACCAAGATGGAGCTTTTCGGCAACGACCCCAAGAGCCTCTACATGCTCAACCAAGAGCTGGCCGGCCGTACATACAATGCGCCGTCGCTGGTGCTTGACTAGTTGATAGTTAATAGTTAATAGTTAATAGTTGATAGTTTTATAATCCTTAAACATATTATTATGAGCAAGAAGTTCATCTGCCCGGTGTGCGGGTATGTATATGAAGGCGACGAGATGCCTGAAAAATGTCCTGTCTGCGGCAAGCAGATGCAGGAGGTGAAAGAGGAGGGCTACACTTGGGCCGCCGAACATGTGGTCGGAGTTGCAAAAGGCGCCCGCGAAGACATCATGGATGACCTGAGGGCCAACTTCAACGGCGAATGCTGCGAAGTGGGCATGTATCTGGCCATGGCCAGGGTCGCCCACCGGGAAGGCTATCCGGAAATTGGACTCTATTGGGAAAAAGCCGCCTACGAAGAGGCAGAACATGCAGCCAAATTTGCCGAACTGCTGGGCGAAGTGCTGACTGATTCCACCGAGAAGAACCTGAAAATGCGCGTGGAAGCAGAGAACGGCGCCACCATGGGCAAGACCGATCTGGCCAAACGCGCCAAGGAGCTCGGTCTGGACGCCATCCACGACACCGTGCATGAGATGGCCCGGGACGAAGCCCGCCACGGCAAGGCCTTTGAAGGATTGCTGAAACGCTATTTCGGCAAATAAAGCTACGCCGGATTGAAAATCGCAATCCTACTTTCACGGGTCCCGTTTCCCCTTGAAAAGGGAGACAAATTGAGGGCATTCCACCAGATAAAGGTCTTGTCCGAGCGGCATGAACTGTATCTGTTTGCCCTGAACGACAGCAGACTGCACCCCGATGCGCGGAAGGAGCTGGAACCCTATTGCAAGGAGGTCCACATCTATCCGCTGCCGTGGCTGGGGCGCGTATGGCATGCCATACGCTTTTTCCTGACAGGGAAGCCCCTGCAATGCGGCTACTTTTACCGCCCGTCCGTCCAAAGGGAGGTGGCGCGGCAATGCAGGCGCATCGGGGTGGAGCGCGTCTACTGCCAACTGATCCGCATGGCGGAGTATGCCAAAAACCTGCCATACCCCAAAACACTGGACTATCAGGACGTCTTTTCCAAAGGGATTGACCGTCTGATTCCAAAATCGCCATGGTGGAAACGCGGCCTGCTGCGGGCTGAATACCGACGCGTATGCCGCTACGAAAGGCTTGTTTTCGACCGTTTCGACCACTGCACCATCATCACACAGGTGGACCGCTCCCTCATCCGCCATCCGCGTGCGAGGGAGATTGTGGTGGTTCCAAACGGCGTGGACACCACCTACTACAGCGCACAGCCGCAACAGAAGCAGTTTGACCTTATCTTCACCGGCAACATGGGCTACATGCCCAACATAGATGCGGCAGAATGCATTGTAAGGGAGATATTTCCTGCCATAAGGGAAAAATATCCCGACATCCGGATCGCATTATGCGGAGCCAACCCCTCCCCTCGTGTGCTGGCATTGGAGAACAAGCAGGTGACCGTTACCGGCTGGGTGGACGACATGCGGGAATACTACGCCAAAAGCCGCATTTTCATTGCCCCAATGCGATTGGGGACAGGCCTGCAGAACAAACTGTTAGAGGCGATGGCCATGGGGATACCCTGCATCACCTCGCCGCTGGCAGCCACTCCGCTGAATGCCGAGGCCAACCATGACATCATAGTATGCAACAGCACCTTGGGCTACATCGATGCCATCGACAACCTGCTGAAGGATGCGGAACACTACGCACGGATAGCCCGAAACGGGCAGGCATTCGTACAGGCGAACTACAACTGGGAGCACACCTCCCGTATTTTGGAGGAACTTATCACCGAATAAAAAACCAATGAAGAAAAGACTTGCCATTTTGGGTTCGACCGGAAGCATCGGCACACAGACGCTGGACATCGTACGTGCCTTTCCGGAGCAGTTTGCCGTTGAGGTGCTGACCGCCTTGAACAACGCCGACCTGCTTGTCCGGCAGGCAATTGAATTCCAGCCGAACGCGGTTGTCATCGGGAACAAGGATTTGTACAACGAAGTTGACGAGGCGTTGGCGCCACATGACATCAAGGTGTTTGCCGGCAGCGAATCGATTGAACAGATTGTGGGCATGGAAAGCATCGACATGGTGGTGGTTGCGCTTGTCGGCTATTCCGGACTCCGCCCGACATGGCAGGCCCTGCAACACGGCAAGCCCATTGCCTTGGCCAACAAGGAGACCTTAGTGGTGGCGGGTGAGACCATCACAGGGCTGGCGGCTGAGAAAAGGGTACCGATATTTCCTGTGGATTCGGAGCACTCTGCCATTTTCCAATGTCTGCAGGGGGAATACCACAATGCCATCGACAAAATAATCCTGACCGCATCCGGCGGCCCCTTTTTCGGGCGGACGGCGGCGGAGATGGATAAAATCCGTCCGGAGGAGGCGCTGCGTCATCCCAAATGGAAAATGGGCGCAAAAGTGACCATCGACTCTGCGACACTTATGAACAAGGGGCTGGAGATGATGGAGGCCTGCTGGCTTTTCCAGGTAAAACCGGAGCAAATTGAAATTGTGGTTCATCCACAAAGCATCATACACTCAATGGTGCAGTTTGCCGACCATAGCGTCAAGGCGCAGTTGGGCATGCCCGACATGCGGCTGCCCATCGCCTACGCCCTCTCCTACCCGAAACGGCTTCCGGTAGAGGTACCGGAGGTCTCCTTCAGCCAGCTGCAGGCCTGCACCTTTTTCGCACCGGACAGGGAAACCTTCCGCTGCCTGCCTATCGCTTATCACGCCATGGAAAAGGGCGGAAGCTGCCCGTGCAGCATGAACGCCGCCAACGAGATTGCGGTCTCCGCCTTCCTTCAGGAACGCATACGCTTTCCCGAAATACCATATATAATAGAAGAGACATTGGCCCGCAGCCGCTTCCTGACCCATCCGGATATGGACGACTACATCCTGCTGGATAAAGAGGCCAGAACGACGGCAACCGAAATTGTAAATGACATAACAAGAAAGATATGAATGGATTAGTAATGGCCGCCCAACTGATTTTGGGTCTGGGACTTTTGGTTTTCATCCACGAAGGGGGGCATTTTATCGCCGCCCGCTGCTTCGGCATAAGGGTGACCAAATTCTACCTCTTTTTCGACACAGGCTTATCCCTGTTCAAATTCAAGCGTTTCAACGGCAAGACGCACTTCAAGTTTTTCTCGCGCAACCTTCCTGACACCGAAGAGGTGACCGACGAAAACGGCAACCCGGTGCTGGACGAACACGGCAAAAAGAAGATGCGTCTGATTGACACAAGCAAACTGCCGGACGATGACTGGCGCAAATATCCGGAAAGCACGGAATACGGCATAGGATGGCTGCCTTTCGGCGGCTACTGCCAGATTTCCGGCATGATCGACGAGACCCAGTCGGTGGAGCATCTGGCTTCGGAGCCGCAACCATGGGAATACCGTTCAAAACCGGCCTGGCAGCGGCTGATTGTCATTCTGGCCGGTGTGACAGTCAACCTGATAGCAGGTGTGGCGCTCTTCGCAATGATTTTGGGCCATTATGAGAAGGAATACCTTCCTAACGACGCCGTGACTGACGGTGTCTACGCCTTTGAAAACGGCCGGACCTTCGGTTTCCAAAGCGGCGACAAAATTATTCTTGTGGACGGGAAACCGGTCGTACGCTATCAGGACGCCGTTTCATCCCGCATGTTCTTCGGATCCATTTTCACCGTGGACCGTGCCGGAGACACCTGCACCGTTGTGGTCACCGACAAGGCCTACCGTCTTTTCAAGCAGGGAGGCAGCTTCCTGCAACCGTTCAACTATCCCTTTGCCGTGGACAGCGTACTGCCCGGCATGGCTGCGGAGAAGGCCGGTCTGCAGAAGGGGGACCGTATTCTCGCCATCAATGACAGCCTGCCGACAGCGACATGGGGCGCGTTCTATGAGGAGATACGCAGACATCACGATGAAGCGGTAAGCCTCACCGTACTGCGCGGCGCGGACACATTAAGGATAGCCGCCACTCCGGACAGCAGCGGCACCGTCGGACTGCTCTCCTCCAAACCCGACTACGAGACCAAACCATACACACTGGGCGAGACATTCAAATATGGTTGGAAAGATGCGATGACAATGCTTTACCTCAACATCAAGGGGTTGGGCAAAGTCTTTTCGGGAGAGGACAAGGCGCGCGATTCGGTGGCCGGTCCCATCGGCATCGCCCAAATTTACGGCAAGGTGTGGGATTGGAGCCGATTCTGGTACATCACAGGACTGCTCTCGCTCATCCTCGCCTTCATGAACGTGATCCCCATCCCCGGACTGGACGGCGGACACGCCCTGTTCTGCCTTGCAGAACTGGTCACCGGCAGGAAAATCCCGGAACGGTTCCTGCAATATGCCCAGACCATCGGCATGCTTCTGCTGCTGATTCTGATGATCCTGATTATCGGCAACGACATCATAAAACTTTTCTGAGATGGGAGACATCCTGCGTACCGAAAACCTGGTGAAAACATACCACAAGCGTACGGTGGTCAGCCAAGTCTCCGTGCAGCTTGAGCAGGGGGAGATTGTGGGGCTGCTGGGACCCAACGGCGCCGGCAAGACCACCACATTCTACATGATTGTAGGACTTATACGCCCGAACAGCGGTGACATTTTCCTGAACGATGTATCCATCACCGGCGACGCCATGTACAAACGGGCCCGCAAAGGAATAGGTTATCTTGCACAGGAGGCCTCCGTCTTCCGCCAGCTGTCGGTCGAGGACAATATCCGCTCAGTATTGGAGTTCACAAAAAAAACCACAGCGGAACAGAAGGAGCGGCTGGAATCGCTCCTGGATGAGTTCGGATTGCAGAAAATACGGAGGAACAAGGGCATACAACTCTCAGGAGGTGAAAGGAGAAGGACAGAAATAGCCAGATGCCTCGCCGCCGACCCAAAATTCATCCTGCTGGACGAACCATTCGCCGGTGTGGACCCCATTGCCGTGGAGGACATCCAGAATATAGTCTCAAAACTGAAGGACAAAAATATCGGCATCCTGATCACCGACCATAACGTACATGAGACATTGGCCATCACCAACAGGGCATACCTGCTGCTTGAGGGCAAGGTGTTCCGCTCCGGCACCGCCGAAGAATTGGCCAACGACCCCATGGTACGGAAAGTCTACCTCGGAACAAATTTCAGTCTGCGCTGAACCGTCAGAAAATCAACGCCAGCAGCACATAGAGCCAATGTGCCGCAATGCCGGCGGCAAGACCGCCCAGAGTGTGCGCTCCAATCGCCTTTGAAATCAGGTTGCGGTAACCCAACGAATCGAGCATGGCGGTATGCGTGCTCAGATACCCGCTCCAGCACATGCCCATCGCGGTGAAGACGGCGATGGCGTTCCCGTCCAGCAGGCCGAGCGCCTGGAATTTCGGAATCAGACCCAAAGCGGCACCCACTGCTCCCAAGGATGTGATGGGGAATGCAACCAGTTCGGGAAACTGGAATCCGAAGAGCCAGTCAAAGACAAAATCGACTTTCCCCGCCAACCACGGCAGCACTGCAACGCCTTCGTAAGCACCTCCGGTATAACCGTTTGCAGCAGGCCCGAAGGTCAGCATCATCACCACTGTGGAAATGATAAGCACACCCGGTATGATGGCAAGCCCTATCTCCACACCGCTTTTGCCGCCGTTCAGGATGGCATTCAGAAAGCGCAGGAAAACGCCCCCTTCCGACTTGAAGGAGATCTGCTGCTCATCGCCCTCCTCCTCGTCCTTCACATCCAGTTCGGGATGATGTTTCAGGATGGAACGCTGCATCAGCCGCGTTGAGATGATGCTGCCCACAACAGCACCCGCCAAACCCACAAGAGCCGGCTTCAAAAAGCCTTTTCCCATCATGAAAACCACAACCACCAGCCCCATACCGAAGGCCGTCCCGAAATTGGTCAGGGAGACCAGCTGATATTTCTTGAAATAACGGGTAAAGTAATGATCCTTGGAAAGGCTGATAATGGCCGGATTATCGGACAGGAATGTCAATATGCCGCCCAATGCGGCAACCCCGGGCAGGTTGTAAAGCGGCTTCATCAGCGGACGCAGCGCCACCTCCACCAGCCGGACCACACCGAATTCCGTCAGAAGCGCGCCCAGTGCCCCCGACAGCACAGCAATTGCCATGATATAGAAGACGGTCTCCATGAGCAGGCTGTAGGAGGTCTGCATGAGGGTGTTCAGCATGTTGGGCAGGCCCATGACATGCGCCATAAACCCGAAAAACAGCAGGAAAATCACAAGAAATATGCCCGCCTCGATACTGCGCCTTGTCAGAAACTTCTGATTTCTATACCATTGTCTCATAATATATGCGAAATGAAATTAATCTGCAAATGTCCCAAAAAAAACGGCACGACACCCCGCCTGCATGTGATTTTTTTTAACGGCGATACGCATTGCGGAGTGAGTGAAAAAAAAAATGAAAATTATCCAGCCGTTTGGACGGAAAATTGTATCTTTGCGGCTGGATAATTTTTTGCAATCTGCGATCCATGTCGCTATTTTACTGTATTTTGTGTCACAAACCTGCAACGACTATCGGTAGAAACCGGAATACCGGTTTGTTGGTTACGGTTCCAACCCTATTATGCGCTGAATATCCTCTTCGGAGAGGCCATGAGCCTTCAGTTTCCGGGCAATGGACTGTTTCTCCACCATCCTGCCCTGTTCAATCCCCTCGGCAAGTCCTTCCGCACGTCCTTCCGCGAGGCCTTTTGCACGTCCTCTTTCCTCGGCATTTTTTCCGAAGGCGTTTTCCAGTCTCACCGCGTCCCAGAAGTAATCGTATGCAGCCAGTTCGTCGTCATTGAAGGCGGATTCCCGCAACTGGATGATTGCCTCCTTCAAC
>CACYHG010000009.1 GCA_902774175.1 uncultured Bacteroidota bacterium | reverse complement strand
GCAACGCCGTCTGGACTACCTGAAAATGACGGTGGCGGAACAGAAAATCTACGACAATTACCTGTACAACAAGTTCTACAGGGAGGATGTGCTCAACACCAGCCGCACCAAGGGTGTTGTGGAGGGCTACCATGAAGGGGAAGCCAAAGGAAGAGCAGAAGGTTTGCAGGAGGGGTTCGCGAAAGGAAGAGCCGAAGGAAGAGCCGAAGAGCGCACCGCGATTGCCGCAAAAATGAAACAGCTGGGGATTCCGGCTGAGCAGATTTCCCAGTCCACGGGAATTCCGGAGGGTGAGGCGGAAGGGAAAATTAATAGTTAATAATTAATAGTTAATAGATTAGAGTTGGTGGCGTGTGGGATACGGCATCGTTGAAGAAAGATATATAACTATAAACTCTTAACTATTAACTATAAACTAAAAATATGGAACATATCTATTGCCGGTTACACCAGCGAACGGATAAGCTCCTCCTCGCTTCCGGGCAGCAGGTAGATCGGCGGAATCTCTATCATGGTATAGGCGCCGCACCGCCCCTCAGAACGGAACCGCGCCGCCGCGCGTGCGCACGCGACCATCACCTGGCCGGTCAGTGCAGGATTGTTGATGGCCATGCGGAACTCGAACCGCTGGTTATGGGTCGCACCGCTCACGCCTGAACGAGTGAGCCGGACCCCGTGCGCCACATTGTTCAGCGCGGAGACATCCGGAACCTGCGTCACATGCGTCTCGTCATGCGCAAAATAGTCATCCGAAAGGATGGCCTTCTCAACTGTATGGAAATCCGCACCATCCTCCAATTCAACATAAACCATCCTGCGATGGATGCCGGTGCCAAGCGGAATGGTCATCGACAAGGCATCCTTCACTCCGGCTATTGCCTTTACCGCAACGGTATGACCCATGGAACGTCCGGGGCCGAAATCGGTATAAGTGAGCCCGTTGGGGGCCATAGCCAGCATCAGTGCGCGCACCATCGAGTCGGAACCCGGGTCCCAACCGGCGGAAAGGATGCTCACACAGCCGTTTTCACGCGCCATTACCGACAAGGACTTCCGCAAATCATACACCTGGCCGTGAATATCGAAGGAATCCACAGTGCAGATTCCCTGGCGCAGCATCTTTTCAGCATACTTCGGCACCTCGCGGGTCGGTGTGCACAACAATGCCACATCCGCCTGCAACGCATCCGGCACGCCCGAATGATGATAAATTCCGGCCAATTCCATGTCCGGGGCCGACAGCAACGCCGCCTCACACGCCTTACCGATGTTGCCGTAACCTATGACGGCCACTTTAAGCAGATTACCATTGTTGTTTTTCATGTCTGAATGTTTTTATATTGATAATTAACGACTATTCCACAGTGACGGATTTTGCCAGATTACGCGGCTGGTCCACATCCCGCTCCTTGGCCACGGCAATATGATAGGCCAGCAGCTGCAGAGGTATGACCGACAAAATCGGTGTAAGGCATTCCTCGGTCTTGGGAATGGGAATGCAGAAATCCGACATTTCGGTCACCTGGGTGTCCCCTTCGGTGACAATGGAGATTATTTTGCCCTGCCGTGCCTTGATTTCCTGGATATTGCTGACAATCTTGTCGTAGGTGCTGCCGTGAGGTGCTATCACCACCACAGGCATCTCCTGCGAAATCAGGGCGATGGGGCCGTGCTTCATCTCCGCAGCAGGATACCCTTCTGCATGTATATAGCTGATTTCCTTTAATTTCAAAGCACCCTCCAAGGCAACCGGATAATTGTAGCCACGTCCCAAATAAATGAAATTCTGCGCGTATGTGAACATCTGGGCAAACCGTGCAAGACGGTCGTTCTGCTGCAGAACCTTTGAAATATGATCGGGGATGTTACCCAACTCCCTCAAAATGCGCAAATAGGATTCATTATCAAGAGTACCCTTCTCCTTTCCGATGCAAAGCGAAAGCATTATCAGCGCAGTAACCTGTGCCGTAAAAGCCTTGGTGGAAGCCACGCCGATTTCCGGCCCGACATGGGTGTAGCAGCCGCTGTCCGACAGACGCGGAATGGAGGCCCCGACCACATTGCAGATGGAAAAGATGAAGGCTCCCGCATCCTTGGCCAGCCTGATGGCGGCCAAAGTGTCGGCAGTCTCACCGGACTGGGAAATTGCAATCACAACATCATCCTTGTTTATGACCGGCTTGCGGTAACGGAACTCGCTGCTGTACTCCACCTCGACCGGAATACGGGCGAACTCCTCAATGCAGTACATGGCAATCAGTCCGGCATGCCATGATGTTCCGCATGCTGTGATGATGATACGCTTGGCGTTCAGGAAACGCTCCCTGTTGTCAATGAATCCGGAAAGGGCGATGCAGTCGCGGTCGATGTTCACGCGGCCGCGCATTGAAACCCGCAGCGTCTGCGGCTGCTCAAAAATCTCCTTGAGCATGAAATGGGCATATCCGCCCTTCTCCAACTGGTTCAGGGTGATTTCCAACTTTTTGATTTCAGGGGTCTTGCTTACGTTTGAAATGGTGGTGATCTGTGGCTCCTCCCCCTTTTTCAGCAGAACAATCTCTTCATCCTCAATATAAATCACCTTATCGGTATACTCCACGATAGGCGTCGCGTCAGAGGCAAGGAAATATTCGTTGTCCCCCACGCCGACCACCAGCGGACTCCCCTTGCGGGCCGCCACAATGGTATCGGGATGCTGCTTGTCCAGAACCGCGATGGCATAGGCTCCGACAACCTGGTTCAACGCCAGCTGCACCGCCGTCCGCAAATCGGTCTTTGAGGTGCGCTGCGTATACTCTATCAGCTGGATAAGCACCTCCGTGTCGGTGGTGGAGCGGAATGTGTATCCGTGCTGCATCAGACCCTCTTTCAGCAGGGCATAGTTCTCAATGATGCCGTTATGGATTATTGCCAGCTGCTCCGATTCCGAAAAATGGGGATGCGCATTCACCTGGTTCGGTTCCCCGTGGGTGGCCCAGCGGGTATGCGCAATGCCGATATGGCCGCTGATATCCTTGTCCTCGGCAAATTTCTCCAATTCGGAGACCTTACCCTTCGCCTTATAGATGTTAAGCTGTCCGTGAGGATTTATCAGCGCCACGCCGGCACTGTCATAGCCTCTGTATTCCAAACGATGAAGCCCTTTAATCAAAATCGGATAGGCATCCTGATTACCGATATATCCTACTATTCCGCACATGATACATGCTTTTTAATTATTGTTTCACTTTTCCGGCACGCAACCTGTGGCACCGAAAAAAAATGCAAAAATAATCAAAAAATAAATTAGTATCGCCTCCAATCGGATTTTAGCAGAATTTTTTTTATTTTCCCCAATTGTCACGGTCCAGACTGCGGTAATTTATGGCCTCGGAAAGATGCTCCACACCAATCCGCTCCTTACCGTCCAAATCGGCAATTGTCCGGGCCACCTTCAATATCCGCGTGTAGGCACGGGCTGAAAGCCCCAGCTTCTCCATCGCCATTTTAAGCAGCCGGTTTCCGGCGGCATCAGGCATACAGTACTGTTCGAACTGTTTTGCATTCATCTGGGCGTTGCAATAGACACCATGCTCCAATGCGAACCTTCGCGCCTGTATCCGACGGGCCGCCTCCACCCTTTCGCGTATTTGCGCACTGGATTCCCCCGTGGCCTTGCCCATCAGCTCATCCTGACGGATAGGATAGGGACAGATGTGCATGTCGATCCTGTCCAACAAAGGACCTGATATTTTGTTCATATACTGGCGGATGCTGTCCGGCCTGCAGGTGCACTTCTTTTCTGGATGCCCGTAATATCCGCAAGGACAAGGGTTCATGGCGGCAATAAACATGAAGGATGCGGGATAATCCACCGACATTTTTGCCCTGGAGATGGTAACGCAACGATCCTCCAACGGCTGCCGTAGCACCTCCAGCACCGAACGCTTGAACTCTGGCAATTCATCCAGGAAAAGCACACCGTGGTGCGCCAAGGAAATCTCCCCGGGCATGGGATTGCTCCCGCCCCCAACCAGGGCCACATCCGAAATGGTATGATGCGGCGCGCGGAAAGGACGGGTGGTCATTAACGGCACGTTTCGCGGCAGTTTTCCCGACACAGAATGAATCTTTGTGGTCTCCAAAGCCTCCTCCAAGGTCAGCGGCGGCAAAATTGTTGGCATCCGCTTGGCCAGCATGGTTTTACCGGAACCTGGGGAGCCTATCATAATCACATTATGCCCGCCAGCAGCGGCGATTTCCAGCGCACGTTTGGCATTCTCCTGTCCGCGCACCTCCGAAAAATCCATCCCGTAGGCATATTCCATCTTGCGGAAATAGTCCATCGCATTAACATTGACAGGCTCAAGCGGCGTGCCGTTGAAAAAATCGATCACCTCCTTGATGGTATGCGCCCCATAGACGTCGATACCGTCCACAACCGCCGCCTCCGGCGCATTGGCATTGGGCAGGATAATCCCCTTAAAACCCCTTTTTTTTGCCTCAATAGTGATGGGCAGCGCACCACGGATTGGTTTTAATTCGCCATCAAGCGAAAGCTCACCCATGATGATGAACCGCCCCAAGGCGTCCGCGTTCACCTTTCCCGAAGCCGCCAGAATCCCGATGGCAATGGTAAGGTCGTAGGCGGAACCCTCCTTCCGCAGGTCGGCCGGAGCCATGTTGATGATGATACGTTTGCCGGGAATGCGGTATCCATAACAGCCCAAAGCGGAGGCTATACGCTGCTGGCTCTCCTTGACCGCGCTGTCAGGCAGGCCGACCAAAAAGAAGTTAACACCCACTTCCACACTGACTTCAACAGTGATTGTGATGGCACTGATGCCATAAATGCAAGATCCGAAAGTTTTGACAATCATTTCCGTTCATTTTTTTGCAAAAGTAGCCATTTTTTTTTTACGAAATTGCATTTCCAATGTGTTTTTTTTCTATTTTTGTTTGTCACAAAAAAAGGACTTATTGAGGAACGATTTCTATGTTTTGTACACGGGTTGAAATTCCATCTGATATTTCAAAATTAATTGAAGTAGAGGATTTTATTGAATGCATCATGGCCGACTGCTCCCTACAGGAACAGTATAGGGGCGTTTTGAGCGTTCCGCTGATGGAGGCGGTCAGAAATGCAATTGTGCACGGAAATGGGAACGACAAACGAAAAAAGGTCCGCATAGCCTGTCAGCAGGAGCAGGACAAACTTGTCTTCTCCGTTGCGGACGAAGGGAATGGATTCCCATTCAACACCTACAAGGAAAACGGACGGCATTTGGAGACACACGGGCTTTCGGCCATTTTCGCCATCTGTGAGGAGGTCCGTTTCCAGCAAAACGGCTCAGTCATCGCCTTCACCATCCCTATCAGGACACGGCAGCCGGTGCCACAGCACCACATTGACCTGCAAACCATGGAGACCTCTGTTTTAAACACATTGTAACCCATACTGTTACATGCCAAATAAGATCAACTTCTACAACGAAGAAATCAATTTCACATTAAAAAATAAAACAAAAATCCGCCAATGGATCAACAGTTGCGCGGCTGCGGAACAGCGTGAAATAGGAGAAGTCACCTACCTGTTCGGCAACGACGATTACGTCCTGTCGGCAAACCGCCAATACCTTAATCACGACTATCTGACAGACATTCTTACATTTGACTATAGCGAAGGGGGTGTGTTACAAGGAGATGTCATTATCAGCATCGACCGTGTGAAAGACAATGCGAAACAGTTTGGCGTTAGCATGGAAAACGAATTGCTGCGGGTGATAATCCACGGCATATTACACCTGTGCGGCTACAAGGACAAAACCAAAAAGGAGGCGGCTGTCATGCGCTCCAAAGAGGAGTCGTGCCTTCAGAAATATTACAACAATAATTTGTAAATCAAATATTTGTAAAATTGTTTCACATGAAACATGGCGAAACAGGGAGAGCAGACAATACAACCTATGATGTGATTGTGGTTGGAGGCGGACATGCGGGCTGCGAAGCGGCATCGGCAGCAGCACGACTTGGCTCAAAAACGCTGCTGATAAGCATGAATCTGGATTTGTTTGCAGCAATGTCCTGTAATCCGGCAATTGGCGGCATAGCAAAGGGGCAAATTGTACGTGAAATTGACGCATTGGGCGGCATGACCGGAATTGTTGCAGACCAAACCACCCTGCAATTCCGCATGCTGAACCGTTCCAAAGGGGCTGCAATGTGGAGCCCTCGATCGCAAAACGACAAATATCGCTTTTCTGAAACATGGAAGAGAATCCTTTCCGAAACAGACAATTTGGAATTTAGGGAAGATTCCGTGACAGGATTGAAGGTTGAAAACGGCCAGGTAAAAGGTGTGACAACAAAAATGGGGGCAAATATCGGCTCAAAAACGGTGATTTTGACCAACGGCACATTTTTGAACGGAAAAATCCACATCGGAGAGCATAATTTCCCTGGGGGACGCATCGGAGAGATGGCCGCATACGGTCTGACGGAGCAACTGCAGCAATTGGGGTTTGAAACCGGACGTCTGAAGACCGGCACACCGGTGCGAATAGACCGGAGAAGCATAGATTTTTCACAAATGGAGGAGCAAATGGGGGACAATGAGCCGGAAGGATTCTCCTTCACCCCTACCCCACGACCTTTGCAGCAAAAAAGTTGCTGGATCACCTATACAAACGCAAAAGTTCATGAAATTTTGCGCAAGGGTTTTGACAAATCCCCACTGTTCCAAGGCAGGATTAAGGGTGTGGGGCCACGCTACTGCCCTTCGATTGAGGACAAAATTGAACGGTTTGCGGGCAAGGAGCAGCATCAGCTGTTTCTTGAACCGGAAAGCGAAAACGGCATCAGTTATTATCTGAACGGATTTTCATCCTCGCTTCCGGAGGAGGTGCAGGTTGAGGCATTACACCACATCCCGGGGCTGCAACAGGCAAAAATACTCAAACCGGGATATGCTATCGAATATGACTACTTCCCCCCTACCCAACTGAAGGCGGACCTAGAGACGAAAAAAATCGCAAACCTCTTTTTTGCCGGCCAAATCAATGGGACAACAGGCTACGAAGAGGCGGCCTGCCAGGGACTGATGGCTGGTATAAATGCCCATCGGAAAACAACCGGGGAAAAACCGGTAGTCCTGCATCGGGACGAGGCGTATATCGGAGTTCTGATTGACGATTTGGTCACAAAAGGGGTTGACGAACCGTACCGGATGTTCACCTCAAGGGCAGAACACCGCATACTGCTGCGACAGGACAACGCCGACCTGCGCCTGACTCCGATTGGATATGAAATCGGACTGATTGGAGCTGAACGCTACCAATCCCTGCTTAAAAAGAGGGAACAGGTGGAAAAGACAATCCGATTTCTGACCACACAGGCCGTTGACCCCGCATCAATCAATCCGGCTTTGGAAAAAGCGGACTCCTCCCCTATTCCCCAAAAGACAAAACTATCCCAACTGCTGCTCCGACCGGAAATACGGCTGGAACAGCTCATAGAGTGGATACCGACGTTAAGACAATACATCACAGATGAGCATATTGAAAAAAAGGAATGGGAACAAAGTGAGATATCTGTAAAATATAAAAACTACATCGAAAAGGAAAAGGAGACCGCGGAAAAAATCGCCTATTTGGAAAACATCCGTCTGAAACCTGATATGGACTATTTCTCCATCCAGTCCCTATCGACCGAAGCACGCCAAAAACTGACCCGCATCCGTCCGGAGACATTGGGGCAGGCATCACGGATAAGCGGCATCTCCCCTTCCGACATTTCGGTTCTGCTTGTGCTTTTAGGAAGGTAATAACATTCTGTTATTCAATAAATTATTAAAAATATTGGATATTAATGACGACACCTGCGATTTGAATGCAAATCACTAAAAAAAGAAAAAAGTGGCTTAGAAAGGAGATTTCACATAAACCACTAAAAATAAGAAAAATAAAAAAAGGCATCCAAAAGATGCCTTTTTTGTTACGGAAAGAGGGATGCCGTTAACGGGCAACACTGATTTTTTCCATGGCGCTTCCGGTGGAAGTGTTGACACGGATAAAATAGACACCGTTGACAAAAGAGGAGGTCGGAACCTGGAACAAATCCATATTCACGGAATTGTTGACGTATACCTTTTGTCCAAGTGCATTATAGACGGTCACCGAAATGATCGGCTCTTCAGACTCAATATTGATGACGTCATTTGCGGGATTCGGATAGAGACGTGTTTTGATGGAGGAAATCTCCTTAACATCGCTATAAATGACATTCTCACCGAGGAATTTAACGTTGTCCAACAACAACATTCCCCTTTCATTACCGCCAGTGACATCACGGAAGGCAATGTAGATATCCTTTCCTTTGTAAGATGAAAGGTCAATGTAACGGGTGGAAGGCTTCTGGTTCTTGTCGTTCGGGTTGACCTTTTTCTCCTTTGTAACCTCATGAACCTTCTTAAAGTCGGCCATGGCATTGGTTTTGGTGGAGATCAGAATCTCGTAATTCTCAGTACCGGTACCGGACATGGTGTTGGCAGAGGCAGCGTCCCATTGCAGGAAAGTGGGGTCAGAGCTGATCCTGACTTTGGGGAAAACAAGCCAACGGTCACAGGCTGTAACTGTGGTGGCGAAGTCAGAGCTAGTGAAAGCAAGACGGAATCCCCAAATGTCCTTGGCGACAGTACCACCGGCAGTACCGGCTGTCCAGGCATCAGTACGGAAGAAGTTACCGTCAGAAACATTTCTGAACTCTGTGACATTGTCCACATTATAGGTGACAAAACCAGCAATGGACCATTCACCGGGAGACACATTCTCAAACTCCTGAGTTACGGAAGCAGGTCCGGAAACCCAGAAACAGTTAATTTTCAAAGTATTGTTGCTAACAACCTCATCCTTTTCGTTTTGGACCGAAACAGAAATCGTATTGTTGTTGCTGGCCTTGGAAACGGTGAAGCCCTTTGAGAACTTGAAGGAGATGTTGTCGGCAGAATCAATATCAGGCATGGCTTCCGTGACAGTATTTCCATTGAAGGTATAGGAAATCTTATATCCGACAGCCTTGGTACGGCCATTGTTATAGACTTTTACCTCAACAGGAATCTCCTTGCCGACGGAATACATGTGCAAATCGAGGTGCTCCAAAGGAGAGACAAACTCAACCGGCTCCAAATCAACACCATTGATAACGGTTTCAGCCTTGATGATGTCGATGCCCCAGCCGGAACCGTCAATGTCGGAAACAACCTCACGACGGAAGACCCATGCAAAATGGCCCTTTTTGCCGTTGTATTTTGAAATATCAACCTCAACGGTCTTGTCATACTCATTGACACCGGTGGCGGTCCACAAAATCACCGCTTTTGAGGTGTCTGACTCAAACCAGCGGAGAGTCATTTCAGCGCCGGCATCCTTATAATAGGTTTCAAAGGAGATGACATTCTTTTGCTGGGAAACAGGAATGGTGATCTCAGGGGAGACAAGCCATTCGTTGTAGTTGCCTTTTGAAACATTCGGAACTCCAGCGAGATAATGGGTGCCGGAAGAGAATTCGTAGGCGGGAATGCTCTTTTTGCCGTTACGGATGGCCTCCGCGACACGCCAACGGGAGTTCTGGTCGACATTTGAATAGATGGTCCAGCCATCAGGAAGCTTGCCGCCTTCAAAATCCTCTCTCAGAACGACAGCGGAAGAAGCCGACCCGATGGCGGCAAACAAAAACAGGAAAGAAAAAAATTTTTTCATACTCAATAATTTAATAGTTTAACAAAACATAAATTTATTACAAAAACAATTAATTTCAAATTAAATTTTTCCGGAGGGAAAAACAGCTCTCCCTCCGGAAAATGGCGTCAGAAATCATCAGAAGGGAAGTTCATCCTCCTCTGGAGAAGAGACAAACGGTGGCATTTCCGGCTGCTGCGGAGCGTTAGCGGAAGGAGCTGGCATGGCAGCATGTTCAGCACCATTTTCAACCCTGCCCAACATCTGGAAATTGTCGGCGTTGATTTCAGTGACATAGCGTTTGGTGCCGTTGTCGTCCCAAGAACGGGTACGAAGACGGCCCTCAACATACACCTGTTTGCCCTTAACCAGGAACTTTTCCGCAATTTCCGCAAGATTTCTCCAGCAGACAACGTTATGCCACTCCGTGACATCTTTCCGTTCACCGGTGGTGCGGTCTTTGTAACTCTCGGTTGTCGCAACCGTGAATCTGGCGACTTTGGCACCGCCTTCCAGGGTTTTCACTTCCGGGTCCCTGCCCAGGTTTCCAACAAGGATAACTTTGTTAATTCCAGCCATAACTTGAAATTTTTAAGGTTAATGTAAAGGTTAATTATATTTTGCAAATATCCACAAAAAATTGATACGAAACGACAGCAAAGCGACAAAAATTATCGTGGAATCGCATGTTCGTCATTATCAACGAAATAATAACTTATAGGCTGTATAATACGGTCGAAAACGAAAAATTGGCAGATGTAGAAATCCTCTGTGTTGTCATCCAATGTCACATAAAACTTGTCCCGATTGTAAAGTTCCATGAATTCGGGCTGGTATTCATATTCCTCGGTATTATATTCGTTGTAGATATGATACATGGTGATTTTAAGCTTGGAGCCACGGGTGTCTGTAACCACAAGCTCCTTGAACTTCGCAGAAAGTATGGAATCACGCTTTTCAGGGGTCGGCTTTTCCATAAAAAACTCGAAGTTAAGCTTTCGGTATGAGGACAAATGGTCGTAAAGCTTGAGAGTGTCATAGGAGGGGAGCATGCGGCCGTCGGTAAGGCTGACCATGTCGAAATGCTTTTCGCCATGCTTTCTGATAAGCAGGGATGCCTCAGGATGTTCAAAATCGGTAAGCCGGACCTCCTCAATTTCAGAGATACGGAGATTCAGCAGCTGGTGGCTTTTCCAATCCCCCTCAATCGTGGTGAAATAGGGGGAAATGAATCCACGGAATCCGGGAACATACACAATATAAGGTTGTTTTGACTTATCCATAATGGCGTAGTTACCCAAATTGTCAGGTGTGGGGTTGCCCATGTAAAAGGTTTTGGTGCGTTCTCCCTTCCAAAAATGGAGGCGGCCCAAATTAATCCGGTTACCGGTATATGTTATCTGCACCTTGGTTGCACCGGTGGCGAGCCATTTCACAACATTTTCCGTGGCAGCCTTCCCGACTGGCATCTTTACCCTCATGTTATGGAGGACAGAGAGCAGATCGTTAACATTTTCGCGCATTGCAGCGCTTTTTCCGTTCAACAGCCATGTGCCGTCCGGCTGGCGTTCAAGCAGCACCTTGCCGCCACTGCGGTCCGCCATAAACACAGTATGTATGGAGGAGGTGTCGGCTATGGAGAAATCCACAGCGGAACTGCGGTTGGTCGAGGAGTTTCTTCCCAACAGCAGAACAACTGCAACAACAGTCACCAGAGCGGCCGCTGAAAGCAGCCAAAACGTTTTTCTATTATTTTTTCCCATATAATAATGTTACATTGATTGTTGTGATTGTTTCTTAGTGTGATAACGGAACCGGCGGACAAGGAACATGACAATGCCGAGCAGCAGGACCAGAGCCAATGGCAAAGCCACATTCAGCACTTGCCAGAATGTTTTTTCCTTCAGCACCCTGTTGCCGTCCAGCAAACGCATTTTGAAATCCTTGGAACGGACCTGAAGAATCTCTTCATCGTCACAGAGGTAATTTACAGCGTTAAGCAGGAAATTCAGGTTTCCATAGGCTTTGTCCGTAAAACGATCATATCCAAGCGGAAGGGGATAGTGCTTTTCGCTGATCTGGTTCTTGATCATATCCCCGTCCGAAACAAAAATCATTTTTGTCGGCTTGCTTTTGTCGTAAAATCCCAATTTTTCGGCATTCAGATTCTCATAACCTGAAAAGAGCGATGAAAAAACACCCTCCACCAAAACTGCAACCGGCAGATTACTCCTGTCAAACTCCATCATGTTGGCCCGTTTGCGTAACGTTTCAAGACTGATGATTGCAGGGGTGCTGACAGTTTTTGTGGTAGGGGAGGTGGAAAGCAGCACGGTCTTGCGCAATCCGGAACGGCTCCCGACGGTATCAATTGAACTTACAAATTCAGTCTTTACAACATTCAGGTTTTTCACCACAGGATGGCTGCTTTTTGGCGTTATAAGCGGAAAATAATACCAGGGAATCATCTTGTACTGCGCCTGTCCCGCAAGCTCGCCTGAACGGACAGGAATAGGCAGCGCATTCACATCCTGCAGCAAATCGGCATTTAGTCTTACACCATACCGGAAAAACATGTCTTCCAGATTCAGCTCGCGTGCAAGCGCGGGCATCTCAGGATACCTCATCAGACTGTCAAGTTCAGCCATTACAGGGTCGACGAACCAGAGAATCCGCCCTCCACGCATAACAAACTGGTCAAGCATGAATTTCTCATAGTTGCTGAAAGGGAGCGTCGGTTTGGCAATAATAAGCAAATCATATTTGATGCCCTCAATGGTGAAATCACCGGTGGTGGAATCAGTTATCTTGACATCGAACAACCTGCTGATTTTTTGGTCAAAGACAACGGAATCGACAGCATAGAAATCGGCAATGCCGACTGCAGCCCCGAACACATGCATGTTATCCAGTTCCCCATGACCTTTCAGAAAGGCAACATTTGCCTTCTGCTGGAGTGTAAGCCGGCGGATTGCATTACCGATGTTATATTCCAGTTTTTCCATGGAATAGTTTATGATTTCATCCCTATTGTAGAGTATCCCATGATCCGCATCCAGCAACTGTACCGGTATTTCCCTCTGCTGATAGGAGATGAGCGCACCTGGCACAACATACCGTGTGTTCACACCGTCGGCAGTCATGTCCTGGATAGGCTGCGGGTTCAGACCCTTCTGGTACAGTTCGCTGTACACCGCACCAAGTTCCTGCGGGCCCTTCCCTTTGGCAGGATCAATGAACTCATACTGGATTTGCGGGGAATATACCCTGCATTCGTCCAAAAACTCCTTTGTCTTCAGCGATAATTCCGAAAAATCAGGAGGCAGGTTACCGTCCAGATAGACCTTTACATAAACCACATCCTCCAAGCCCTTCAGCAGCGTCCTGGTCGAAGGGGAGAGTGTGTAGCGCTTCTCCGCGGTCAAATCTATCCGGAAAAAGAAAAAGGAACAGATGATATTAAATGCCACAATGAGCACCGCTATTCCAAAAAATACTAATATGTTTTCCCGCTTCTTTCCCATGGTTACCAGTTTCTGCTTTGCAAACGAAGTCGTGCCATATATAGAAAAATAACTATGACACTCAAGAAATAGACAATATCCCTGGAATCAACCACACCACGGCTTATTGAGGCGTAATGCTGGCTGATGCCAAGATTCTTAATCACATACCCTAACTTTCCGAAAATGTGGAACGAATAGATGAAATCAAATGAGAGCCACATCAGAAAACAGAGCAGGACGGAAAAAATAAAGGCCACAATCTGGTTGTCGGTAACAGTTGACATGAATACTCCGATGGAGGAGAAAACGGCTCCCAGAAACAAAAGTCCCAGATATGAACCCCACATCGCCCCCATATCCATATTCCCTTCAGGATATCCCAACTTATAAACAGTCACAATATATACAAAGGTAGGAATGAGTGAAATGACCATCAGGAACACCGATGCGAAATATTTGGCCATGATAATCTGCATATCCGAGAGAGGATAAGTGAAAAGCAGTTCTATAGTGCCTGTTTTCCTCTCCTCGGCAAAAGAACGCATTGTTATTGCAGGGATCAGAAACAAAAACACAATCGGAGCTATATTGAACAGACCGTTTATGTCAGCAAATCCGCGTGAAAGAATGTTTTCCTGTATAGGGAAAACCCAGAGGAAAAGACCGGTAAGCACCAGGAACACCCCCATCACAATATATCCTGTGATGGAGCTTAAGAAACCTTTTATCTCTTTCAAAAACAATGAATACATCTTCCTGATCCCCCTTTATGACAAAGAAAGCATCCTCATGATGGGCTTTCTTGCCTTTTCCATGATTTCCCTATCCATGATTATCTCATTCACCTCATCCTTAAGGCATGCATGTATCTTCTGCAGGTTATTGAGTTTCATATAGGCACAATTATAAACCTTCCTTTCCCTCTTTTTAAGAATCATAATCTTTTTTGAAGGGCACCTCCTTGACAGCTCATGCATTATACCCTCCTCCGTAGCAACTATAAACATCGGAGCATCATTATTTTCCACATATTTTATAAGAGCAGTTGTGGAACCAACAAAGGCCGCATGCTTCAACAGTGATTCCCTGCATTCAGGATGTGCAATGAAAACTGCCTCAGGATATGCCTTTGCAGCCTCCTTATAATCCTCCTCATCCAACTTGAAATGCACATGGCATCCTCCATTCCAAAGCAACATCTGACGGCCTGTCTTTTTAACAAGAAAACTTCCAAGATTCTCATCAGGAGCGAATATGAGTTTATCACCTTCACCGAAACTGCCTACTATCCTCTCCGCATTTCCCGAAGTGCATATAACATCCGACATTGCCTTCACCTCAGCGCTGCAATTGATATAGGAAATAACCTTATGATCAGGATTTTCCTTCAAAAATTCCGCAAACTCCTTTGCAGGGCACGTGTCTGCCAACGAACAGCGGGAACCCATGTCAGGAATGAACACCCTTTTTTCCGGATTAAGTATTTTTGCCGTCTCAGCCATGAAATGCACTCCTGCAAAGACTATGGTTTCCGCATCTGTCTTTTCCGCATATTGCGCCAATGCAAGGCTGTCTCCGAGACAATCCGCAATTTCCTGTACCTCCGGCAAAGTGTAATAATGCGCTAAAATTACCGCTTTCTTCTCTTTTTTAAGTACTTCTATCTCCTTTACAAAATCCATTTTCCTTTTTCTTTAATAATGCAAAAGTAGCAAATTATGGCTTATCATTTATTTGATATATTTCTTTTTTAATTTTTTATTCTTTTATGATTAGAAGTGTTAATATGGTTTATAAATAGGAATTTTCCATCAGCCTGTGTGTTTATATAAAAATATTTTATTGTTTTACACATTATTACATTCATGTTAATTAATGTTGAAAAATAATTTTTTTAACTTTTGGCATCTTGTCCGGTTACAAACCGATTAATTATCTTCCTTTTTTTGTTTAAAAATATTTTTGGAATACTTTTATGAACTTTTTCCGATTCCTTTAAACACAGGTATTCACAAAAAATGTATGATAATTTATAATTCATTATATAATAGTTTGTTACATTTAATAATCAACATCCATCACATCCATGGCGTCACGTAGGCTGTTACCCAAAATCATGAATGCAAGTACAAGAAGGACAATTGCTATACCTGGAATTAACGCCAGATATGCGTAGTCAAGTATGATGTATCCGTAGTTTTCCTTGATCATGTTACCCCACGATGGCATTGGAGGCTGTACCCCGATTCCCAAAAAGCTCAATCCGGCCTCCATAAGGATTGCAGATGCGAAATTTGAGGCTGAAATAACTGTAAGCGTACCTGTTATGTTAGGGAGAATATGTTTGAACATAATTGTGAAATTGCGGAATCCCAATGCTTTGGATGCTTCAACATATTCTTTTTCACGCAGACTTACAAATTGGCCGCGCACAACCCTTGCGATATCCACCCACATTGTAAGCCCTATGGCGATGAAAACCTGCCAGAAACCGCTTCCCAACACAAAACTGATGGCTATCACCAGCAGAAGTGAGGGAACGGACCAGACCACATTTATGAACCAAAGGATGACAGAATCTGTCCTGCCGCCGAAATAACCGGCCACTGCTCCTATGGAAACACCTAAAAGCAAGGCTATACAGACGGCGACGAAACCGATCGAAAGGCTGACTCTGGCACCTATGATGAGCTGGCTCAGCATATCCCTGCCATATCTGTCAGTCCCTAAAAGAAATGTCCGGTGCACCACCTTAACCACCTCATCTTTACAGAATGACTTGCGGTTAAAAGGGGCAGTTTCGTTATATACATGGACTGTTACTGAATCATTGGTATATTGTATATGGCTGAAGGGAACAAGCTGATAGGGGTCAGGTTTTCCGAAAAGCATGGTATGGAACCATCCTTTTTTTTGTATTTGTGCGGACTGTTCGTTCCTTACTGCCAGAAAATCCATTTGTGTGCCTGGTTTGAGCAGCCGGATTTCCAGAATCTGTCCGTTACAGTAGGGTGTATGGTCAGGAGTTATAAGATATCCCAGAATGGCTATAAAAACCATCAGGAACAGAAAAACCAGCCATCCCATTCCGAATCTGTTTTTTCTCAGTTTTTTCCATGTCAAGGAATAAACGGATGGTGAAGAGGTGTTTTTTTTTCCCTTTTTCAGAGGCAACGGCATGGCTTGTTAAAAGAGGACAACGGGGAAGGCTCCCCGTTGTCCCGTCGTAATACTAAATGATATGAAAAATTAAAATTTAATCTCTTTTCCTCCGCTTACGGCAGGAGTGGCAGGTTCGCTGCTCTTTTTGCTGTTGTCAACCGGTTGGAGAGTGATTGTGGACTTGGTGTCAATGTCCTTGGGGCTTCCAATGTTTTTTGTCTTGGAATCATCCCCAACTTTAGCGGTGGTGACGGTGTTTTTCTTGGTCGTGGCTTTCTTGGCCGTTGTTTTTGTTTCAGCTGCTGGAGCTGCCTCCTCAGTCTGGACGGCTTCAGCTGCAATGGTGTCTTCCACTACCGGCTCCTCTTCAACAACTACCGGCTCCTCTTCCGGAGCGACCTCTTCCTCTTGTACGTTCTTGTTTCCGCAGGAGAGGAAAAGCATTCCTGCAACAACTAATAAACTGGCTAATTTTTTCATGTTGTAATTTTTTAAAAAGTTAATATTATTTTTCTTTCTCAATGTCTTTGAAATAATTGACGGTGCCAACCTTCAGTTCGTCGGTGGCCGCGTCGTCACAAACTATAATCCCTTTCGGATGTGTCTGCAGTATGCTGACGGTCCACATGTGGTTGACGGCGCCTTCGATGGCATGGTAGAGTGCCCTTGCCTTGTTGTGTCCGTTGACAAGGATTATGACCTCCTTGGCGTCCATCACGGTTCCAACTCCGACTGTCAAAGCGGTTTTCGGCACTTTGTTGATATCGTTGTCGAAAAAGCGGGAGTTGGCGATGATTGTGTCGGTTGTGAGGTTTTTCTTGCGGGTGCGGGAGGTGAGGGATGAACCGGGCTCGTTGAATGCGATGTGGCCGTCCGGTCCGATACCGCCCATGAACAGGTGGATGCCGCCGTAGCTCTTAATCTTGTCCTCGTAACGCTGGCATTCCTCTTCCAGGTTTGTGGCGTTTCCGTTCAGAATATTGATGTTCTCTTTTGGGATGTCAATGTGGTTGAAGAAATTGTTGAACATGAACGAATGGTAGCTTTCGGGATGCTCTTCCGGCAGTCCGACATATTCGTCCATGTTGAATGTCACCACATTCTTAAAACTTACCTTCCCCTCCTTGTATCTGTTGATGAGTTCCCTGTAGGTTCCCAGCGGAGTTGAACCGGTGGGCAGTCCCAGGACAAACGGATTCTCGGAAGTGGGGTTAAATTTGTTGATTTTTTCAACAATATAGTCCGCTGTCCATTTGGACATGTTTTCGTAGTTGTTTCTGATAATGACTCTCATGGTATTAATGAGACCTCTAAAACAAATAAATTCAACATTTTTTGTTTCCTGACCGTCCTGCGAGGTCTTTTTACAGCATAGCAGGGAAACAAATATGCAAAAGTAACCATTTTTTTAAAACAAATAGCCCATCTGCCAAAAAATTTTAAAAAAAATGGTACCGTCATTCAGAAAAGGTTAAGCAGAAAAGCCACTGCTATGCCGAGATAGGTGCCGACCGCGTAGCCGACCAGTCCGATGACAATGCCGCTTATAAGCACTTTCCTGTTCCCCATCGCACCGACTACCGGAGGAATGAAGGGAGGCGAACAGAGCAGTCCCACATGCGCTACGGTGAAAAGGTCGCCGCTTATCTTGCCGAAACGGCAGAAAAGCAGGTGCAGCAGCACGGAAACAAGCATGACGTACAGCACAAAATAGAGCAGGGTGAATGCGGAGGCCTGAATGTTGTTTATATTGAACTGTGAAGCCACCACAATGCTGAAAACAAGAATGAATATCATTCCCAGCTCAAAGGTTTTCGGCAGGTTGCGCACCTTTTCCGAAAATGAGGCCGCTATGGCCAAGGTTGTGATGGTCATGATGATCACCAGTTCGTTCAGCTTGCCTGTAATCAGCAGGGAGAGGCCCGCCCCTACAGCCAGGAAGAGCAATGAGAGGCCAAGTCCGCACATCGTTTTCGGAAAAACCTTGCGGTGCAGCATCCGGCGGTAATCCTCCACGCCGTTTTCCTCCATACCGTTCGCGTTTCCATCTTTGGATTGGAAAAAACTGGAATCCTTGTAAGGCAGTATTTTCCTGAAAAGGCGGTAGCCGCCGCCGGTAATGAAGAGTATCAGCGGGAAGGTCACAACCATCTCAAAGGTGTATATGAACATGATGACGTTAGGATCCACCTTGAGGGCGGAGCCGAGTGCGAAAAAGTTCATGGTCCCTCCGGTGTAGATTCCGGTCATCATTCCGGCCACATTGTGAAAGTTTTCGATGCCGGTATTCCGGAAGATGAAGAAGGCCGAAATGACGGCAATCAGCACGGAGGCCAGTCCGCCAATCAGCGTGCCGAAGGTTTTTGGGAGCGATTTTGTCCACAGTTTGAAGTCGCAGTTGAAGAGCATGAGCGGGATGGCGATGGGAACGGCCAGGTTCATGATCCATGTCTGCACCTGGCCGAAGGCGTCCGCCTCCGCGCTCCCTATCTCAAACTGCACCATTCCGGTAAGTGAGAGGATGATGCCCACGGTATAGGCCATCATCACAGTCCCGATTTTCTGCAGCGGCTTCCATTTGTGGAAGGCCGAGACAATCAGGATGGGGAAGAAGAGGTATATTACGGTGATAAGTATGATCCTGACCATGGTTATTTAAGCCAGCGGTCAAACCAGTCGATGAAGTTGCGGTGCCAGAGCAGGCTGTTCTGCGGTTTCAGCACCCAGTGGCTCTCGTCGGGGAAGTAGAGGTAGCGCGCATCCAGGCCGCGCAGCTTTGCGGCGTTGTAGGCGGCCATGCCCTGCGAGGCCACTATACGGTAGTCGTACTCGCTGTGGATGACACAGATCGGGGTGTTCCACTTGTCCACGAAGAGGTGCGGGGAGTTGGCGTAGGAATGGGCGGTCTTTGCGTTCTTTTCCCAGTAGGGTCCGCCCAAATCCCAGTTGGTGAACCAGTATTCCTCAGTCTCGAGGCACTGCTGCTCGAAGTTGAACATGCCGTTGTGGGCGAGGAAGGCCTTGAAGCGGCGGCCTTCATTATATTCTTTCGCCCCGTAGTTGTGGCCTGCAAGCCAGTAGATGCTGTAGGCTCCGAACGATGCCCCGCATGCGCCGATGCGTTCTGCGTCAATCTGCGGCATCTCCTTGGCGATAACGTCGGTGGCCTGCATGTAGTCCTTCATGCACAGTCCGCCGTAGTCGCCGCTGATCTCCTCACACCAGGCGGTGCCGAATCCCGGACATCCCCTGCGGTTCGGGGCGATGATGAAGTAGCCTGCGCCGCTCATCACCTCAAAATTCCAGCGGGTGCTCCAGAACTGGCCGACCATGCTCTGCGGTCCGCCTTCGCAGAAGAGCAGGGCGGGATATGTTTTGCTGCTGTCGTAGTCGTAGGGGTAGATGACCCAGACCATCATATCCTTGCCGTCCGTGGTCTTTATCCAGCGCTCTTCGGTCTTGCCCATCCTGCACTGTTTGAGCACTTCGGTGTTGATATTGGTGAATTGGGAGCCCTGCTGTTCCGTGCCGTCCGCAGTGTAGCGGAAAACCTCGGCGGGATGCTGCATGCTCACCTCGGTGGCGTAGATGTCGTTGCCGGCAAGCAGGAATCCGTTGATGTCGTGGCAGCCTTTGGTCACCTGGCGGATGCTCCTGTCGGCGACACCGAACGAGAAGATCTCCTGTGTGCCGCGGTACATCACAACTGCCAGCAGCCGGCTGTCGTCATTGCTCCAGCTGATGCCGCTCACGCCGTAGTCGAAATCGGCCGTGTAGTCGGTGAGCTCCTTGGTTTCAAAGTCATAGACCATCAGGCGTAGCTTGTCGCTTTCATAGCCGTCGCGCTCCATGCTCTCCCAGGCGATTTTTTTGCCGTTGTGGCTGAAGACGGGGTTCTGGTCGTAGCCCATGATGCCTTCGCTGAGGTTGGTGGTCTGTTTGGTGGCGATGTCGTACAGGAAGATGTCGGAGTTGGTGGAAAGGGCATACTCCTTGCCTGTTTTTTTGCGGCAGGTGTAGGCGATCTGCTTCCCGTCGGGCGAGAAGTTGAACTGCTCCACGCCGCCCCACGGGCGCATCGGGCATTCGTAGGGTTCGCTTCCCAGCACCGGAACGGCGTTGGCGATGTCGATCCCGTTCTCTTTCATGTCGGCGAGGAAAATCTGCGGATATTCGTCCACCCAGTTGTCCCAATGGCGGTACATCAAATCCTCGTTGATGCGGCCTGTGGTCTTGTCAAGTCCGGCATAGAGCTTGTCAAGATTCTCCGGACGTTTCACCTTTATGTCGGAGATGTAGAGTATCTGCTTTCCGTCGGGGGAGAGCTTGAAGCCTTCCAGTCCGTCTTCGACGGTGGCAAGCACCTTTTCGGCCTTGCTCGCGATATTCATGCTCACAATCTCATTGCCGCGGGCAAAGAGCAGTGTGCTGTCGTCTTTCCAGACGGGGTTGTACTCGTTCTGCGGCGTTACGGTCAGGCGCACGGCGGCACCTTCGTTCTGGGTCGGGAGCAGGTAGAGTTCGGCATTGCCCTTGTTCTCCTCCATGGAGTAGTAGGTGTTGGCATACACCAGCTGCGTCCCGTCGGGGCTGAGGGCGGTCTCGCCCATTTTGCCGAGAGCCCACATCACCTCCGGTGTGAAGCGTCCGTTTTCAACGGTCACTTGCGGCTTTTCAATTACGGATGGGGCCGGTTCTGCGGGTTCGGTCTTCTTCTTACATGAGGCAAGGGTTAAGGCGAGGGCTGTCATACAGATCATCAGTTTTTTAATATTCATAACTGTTCAGATTAATATTTCCACATTTTCTTGAAGTCTTCGTAATTCTGTTGGAGCAGTTCGGGCGTGTTAAGTCCGTAGGGGCATTTTTTCGCGCACTGCCCGCAATGCAGGCAATTTTCTATCTTCTTCATCTTCTCCGCCCATTCCGCTGTCAGGTATACGCTCAGTGGGGCGCGTTTCAGAAAGAGGCTCATGCGGTTGCAGTTGTTGATCTCGATCCCGACAGGGCAGGGCTCGCAATAGCCGCAGCCGCGGCAGAAGTTGCCGATAAGCTCCTCGCGGTCTTTCCGGATAATGGCAATGTTTTCGTCGGTCAGCGTCGGCGGATTCTCCTGGAAACCGATGAATTCGTCCAGTTCGCTTTCCCGCTGTATGCCCCAGATCGGCACAACATTTTTGAACATGTCAAGGAATGCGTAGGCCGCAGAGGCACAGGTGATGAGCCCGCCGGCAAGAGCCTTCATCGCTATGAAGCCCATGTCGGCCTCCATACAGAACCTTACAAGCGCCATGTCATCGCCGTTGGAGAGGTAGGAGAGGGGAAACTGCAGGGTCTCGTACAGGCCGCTGTCAATGGCCTCCTGTGCAACTGCCAGACGGTGGTTGGAGATGCCGATGTGGAGGATTTTCCCCTGTTTTTTCGCCTCTAACATGGCCTCGTACAGGCCGGTACCGTCATCGGGCTTTGGGCAGAACGCAGGGTTGTGGAACTGGTAGATGTCGATATGGTCGGTTTTCAGCAGGCTGAGGCTCGTCTCCAGATCCTTCCAGAAATCGGGCACTTTTGTTGCGCCGGTTTTGGAGCTGATTATGATCTGCTCCCGCCGGTCGTGGAAGGCGGCTCCCAGTTTGGCCTCGCTGTCGGTGTAGAAGCGGGCGGTGTCGAAATAGTACATTCCGTGCGCCAGCGCCTTTTGCAGCAGGTAGACGGCATCCTTTTCACTGATGCGCTGGATCGGCAGCGCGCCGAAACCGTTTTTTGGAACCTCAATCTTTGTACTTCCTAAAGTGACTTTTTTCATAATTCCCATAATTTAATTGTTAATGTTATTGTTGGTTATAATTTTTTCAAGTGTCTCCGCAAAGGCGGCGATATCCTCTTCAGTGGTGTCGAAGGAGCACATCCAACGGACAATGTCGGCCGATTCGTCCCATTCGTAGAAAAAGTAATGTTGCTGGAGCTGCTGCCAGATGCGGCGCGGAAGCTGCGCGAAAACCGCGTTGGCCTGAACGGGATACACCACCTTAACCTGCGGCAGCCCCTTAACCGACTCGTAAAGCAGCTGAGCCATCCGGTTTGAGTGCTCCGCGTTCCTCCGCCAAAGGTCGTTTTTGAAATAGGCCTGGAACTGCACGGCCATGAAGCGCATTTTGCTGCAGAGCTGCATCGCCTGCTTGCGGCGGTAGAGGAAGTTGTTGTTCAGGGCCGGATTCAGGATCACCACCGACTCACCCGTCATAAGGCCGTTTTTGGTGCCGCCGAAGGAGAGGGCGTCCACCCCGATGCCCGTAGTGATTTCCATGAAACTTTTCCCCAAGGCCACGGCCGCGTTCGCCAGCCGCGCCCCGTCCATGTGCAGGAACATGTTGTGTGCGTGCGCCAGATCAGCAATTGCCCTTATCTCCTCCAAGGTGTATAGTGTGCCCAGTTCGGTGGGCTGGGTTATGCTTATGACCTTGGGCTGGGAATGGTGCTGGAATCCGAAGCCGTGCATCTGTGTCCTGATGAGTTCCGGCGTGAGTTTCCCCTCCGGTGTGGGGACGGGGAGCAGCCTGCAGCCGACCACCCGCTGGATGGAGCCGCACTCGTCCACGTTGATGTGGGCGGTTTCGGCGCAGATGACCGCCTCGTGCGAGCGGACCATTGCATCAATGCAGAGGGTGTTTGCTCCGGTTCCGTTGAAAACCGGATACACCTCCGCCGCCTCACCGAACTGTTGTTTGAACAGCTTGCGGGTCATTCCGCTGTATTCGTCATCACCGTAGGCTAACGCATGGCCGTTGTTTGCCTGTGCAATGGCCTCAAGCACCTCCGGACTGATGCCGGAGTGGTTGTCGCTACCGAATCCTCGTTTCATGGCATCCAATCATTGAAAGGATAGTAAAAAAGCCTTGAACTATTAATTTTCAAGGCCTTGAATTTGTACCCGAGGCCAGGATCGAACTGGCACGAGTTTAACCTCATCGGTTTTTGAGACCGACGCGTCTACCAATTCCGCCACTCGGGCAAACGGATTTGCAAAAGTACTAAGAATACCAATATGAATCATCTTTTTTACAGAAAAAAAGTTCTACCGTCAAATGTCTTGGTATTCTGTTGTGTAACTCTCTATTAACATCATTTCATCCGTCTGGTCCACAATGTTTTTTGAATAGACGTCGATGCGGGTTTCGTGCCCCTCCGCGTCATAGGAGGTCTTTTTTTCATTCAGCACAACATTGTCCCTGTTCAGCATCTGGTCAAGGTTGCAGCGGCCGTTTTCATCATAGCCGTACAGGTGCTTGAAAAAGGATGAGGAGCTTTCGATAGTGGCGGCCTCACGCCTTCCTTCGGCATTGTATGAGAATTGGCGGCGCACCACCAGCTGGTCGCTTATGTTATATGTCTCCTGGGTCTCCACACCGTGCGGCCCGTATGTCAGCACCTCGGTGGTTTTGTTGACGATGCTGCTGTCCGGTTCCGGTTCGTAAAGCACAAGTTTTACAAGGCGTCCCTGGTCGTCATATTGGTATTCCTTGTGAGACTGCAGCTCATCGGTGTCGGAGTATTCCTTCTCTTCCAGAAGCAGGTTGCCGTCCCATCTGCATTCGTTCTCCACGTATGAGGAGCCGTCCTCGTATACAATCTCCTTTTTCGTCAGTTTTCCGTTCCCATCGTAATGGTAGCGTTCTGTCACGAAATCCTCAAGATAGCGGATTTCGCACCGCTCCACACGCTCTCCCTCCGAATAGAAGTAGTGGCGGGTCTCATAGGTCTCCTCATCCTCCCCGTCCATAAAAACCTCTTCTGTGACGCGGTTCTCCGTGTCGAACTGCCGCCGGATGGTGTTCATGCTGCCGTCATCGGGGTTGAAGCTACGGTCGAGCACGAGGTTGCCGCGGTCGTCGGTTTCCATGTAGGAGAGCAGTCTGGTGTTCTCCTCCACCTGGTCGTTGTAGGTGTGGATGCGTTCGTATGTGGTCTGTTTCTTGTATATTGCTTTCATAATGTGGATTTATCTTGTGATTTTGCCAAGCAGGGTGGCAGTTGTGCAATTGTTGACTGTGACATTGAGCATCTGGCCGGGCTGCGTCCCCTCTTTCGGGAATACGATGACCTTGTTCTGGCTGTTGCGGCCGAAAAAGTGCTCGTCCGACCGTTTGGAGGGGCCTTCGGCCAAAACCTCGAATGTTTTCCCGATGTCGCGGCGGTGGCTTTCGTAGGAGAGCTCCCGCTGCAGTGCGATGACCTCCTCCAGCCGCGCCGTCTTAACCTCGTCCGGAACATCATCCTTCAGATGTTTGGCCGCGTATGTCCCGCTGCGCTCCGAATACTTGAACATGAAGGCATAGTCGAAGCGTGCCTCGCGCATCAGTGAAAGGGTGGCTTCGTGGTCCTGTGGGGTCTCGCCGCAGAATCCGCTGATGAGATCGGTTGAAATGGTGGCTTCGGGCAGGATGCGTCGGATGGAACCAATCCGTTCCAGGTAGTCCTCGCGGGTGTATTTGCGGTTCATCCGCCTAAGCACCTCCGAACTGCCTGATTGGGCCGGCAGGTGTATGTTCTTGCAGATGTTAGGGTGGGCGGCCATTGTCTCCAACAGTTCGTCCGAAAGGTCTTTCGGGTGGGAGGTGGTGAAGCGGACACGCATTTCATGGCCGGTTTTTGCGACATCCGCCATCAGTTGCGGAAAGCCATAGCCGCCTCCCCACAGGTAGGAGTTGACGTTTTGTCCGAGAAGTGTGACCTCCTTATATCCTTTTTCGCTGAGCGTGCGGATCTCCTGCAGGATATCCTCCGGATTGCGGCTGCGCTCCCTTCCGCGGGTGTAGGGCACCACACAATAGGTGCAGAAATTGTTGCATCCGCGCATTATGGAGACAAAGGCCGAGATGCCGTTTGTCTGGTATCTCTTCGGGATTATCCCGCTGTAGGTTTCATCGGTGGAGAGTTCGGTGCGGATTTGCGGTGCCTCCGCATCGGAAAGTATTTCGGGCAGGAAGCGGTAGGAGTCCGGTCCGGCGATGAAATCCACCAGGTGCGATTCCACCCAATTGTCCTGATAGCGGGAGGCCATGCAGCCTATAAGTCCGATTTTCAGAGATTTGCCCTTCTTGCGCAGCGCACGCAGCTCCTCCAGCCGTTTGAGTACCCGCTGTTCGGCATTCTCGCGGATGGAGCAGGTGTTCAAAAGGATGACATCAGCCTCCTGTGCGGTCTGGCACAGTCGGTATTCATCAGACAGGATGGATGCCACCACCTCGCTGTCGGCGAAATTCATCTGGCACCCGTAGGTTTCAATGTAGAGTTGTTTCATCCGGTCGGTTTCAGTGCATACTTGATTTATGCGTATAACGCACCTTCCGGAATAATATTGTATGGAATCTTTTTAAAAAATCAGTACTTGAACAGATAGTCCATCGCTGCGCCGCCTGCGCCGAGCCGGAAGGTGTGAACCTCACCGGTGGCAGGCTTTATGACCACGATGTCGCAGCAGAGGCTTTCCCGCGAATTGAACCAGGCCCGCCGCTGCCCGGGTTCCAACTGGGTGTTTTCCATCTTTCCGTAGCCCTGGGAAACAAAATAATTCACACCGTTCAGCTGTATGTAGCTGTTTATGTGCGAGTCTCCGGTCAAAAGTCCGACCAGCCGCCCTTTGGCTCCGGTGAAGTCCCATTGCAGCCCTGCCGTGCCGCCGCTTGTCTTGTACACGTAGGATTCCAGCATCCGCATCAGGCCCTCTATGGACGGGTCGCACCGGCTTTTGACGCTGGGCCAGTGGCCGACCGGATGCGGCATGTAGTGGGAGAGAATCACCACGCCGGTGCTGTCGGGGGTCTGCAGGAGCAGCCCCATGAGCCAGGCCAGCTGCTCCTCGCCGTAGGTGTAGTAGTAGTCGCCCTGCGTCTCGCTGTTCTGGCTGTTCAGCGTGATTATTCTGAGCCGCTTTTCAGGCAGGTCGTAATAGCTCCAGCAGTTGTGTCCGGTCAGGTGGAGGTTGCCGTCGGCGTATTGCAGCGAAGGCTGCTGGAACAGTTCGCATAGCCTTGCCGATGAGAGGTGGCGCTCCGCCCCGCCGTCATAGTCGTGGTTGCCGGGTGCATACAGGAAAACTCCCTTGTATTTTGCCATTTCTGTGAGAGTGTTCTGCAGGATCATGTCCGCAATCTCTGCGGAGCTGTGCGCCGGCTCGACGTTCAGCCCGATGTCGCCCAGATTGGCCATGAAGTCATAGTGGAACATGTTGTCCAGCCCCACTATATATCCGATATGGCGGTAGGTTTCGCGGTTGGTGGTGTGCACGTCCGTAATCAGGGGGAACACCACCACCTCGTCCTTTCCTATCCAGGCCTTCATCCGTCTGGCGGTCTCTTTTGCCTGCCTTTTCACGAAGCGCGGCTGGGATGTTGTGGGATTTTCCCCAACTGTAATGAAACCGCCGGTTGAGGAATTCCGGTACGAGAGGTTCAGAGTTTGGGATTTCCAGTGCTCAAAATATTCCACTTTGACCAGATGGGTTCCTTTATCCAGCAGGAGGCTCACCTCCTTGCTGATGGGTCCGTGGGTGCTGTCGATGTCAAGCAGCCTTTTGCCGTCAATGTAGAGCCGGCTGCCGTCGTCGCTGCAGAGACGGAAGGTGTGGGTGTCCGCCTTCCTTACCTGCATGTCGTATTCGAGCAGCAGGGCGTAATAGTCGCTGTTTTCTTCCGGTATGCCCTCCAGGTCGAAGCAGCTGTTGGTGCCGGTCCGGTCCGGCTCGCCAAGCGTTGTGAAGTCTGGCAGCGCCATTCCGTGATAGTTCAGGAAAATTTTGTAGCGCACCTGGGCCTGTAAACCCAGTGCCAACATCAGAAATAGCGGAAGAAAAAGCGTTTTTTTCATGAATATCTGTTATTGTTTCGAGAATTTCGTGGTGAACCGTCTGCCGTTCTGCTCCACGCTGAGGAAGTAGATGCCCGCGCTCAAATCCTTGGTGCTGATGCGGTTTTTCTCTTCAGTGGTGTAGACGGTCTTCATCACCTGTCCCATCACGTTGATGACACGGATTGTTGCCGGGTCGTTGTTTTTCAGGCTTACAACAACATAGTCTTTGGCCGGATTGGGATATACGGATTTGATGAGGATTTCGGCCTCGCGTATTGAGGTGGAGTCGGTCTTGTGCTCCTTCTTGTAGAGCAGCGAGTCGCATACCTCCACCATGTTGCTGCTGTCCACAGACATGTGGTATGTTAACAGCGGAAGGATGTGGGCGTTCGGATAATACATGCTGTTGTACAGAGTGTTGGGCGTGGTGTCGTTGGTCATCCAAGTTTGATACCGCGTATTGGTATGTTCATAAAAATTGAAATTGAAACCGTAGGGGTCACAATAGGCCTTGCTGTTCGATTCGTTGTAGGCCATGACGGCAAAGCAGTTGTGCCGGTGCCGCGGATAGGTGGGCAGGTATTTGTTGTCGGGGGTGATTTTGCCGTATTCAAGCGAATCGCCCGGCTGGTAGGCATATCCGGGAATGTATTTGACGATGCAGCTGGTGACAGCGCCCGCCGGCACAATGAACCCCTCTTCAGTCACCCCGTTCAGGGTGGTGGGGATCATATAGTTTTTGGCGCGGTAGTACCTGACGGTGTCTCCGCTGGCATTGACCGAATCCCAGAACAAAGTGGTGTCGTTGGCGGCCAGCAGATAGTCGATGGTGATGTAGTTTGCCGCCGCAGGGGTGATGGCCGATCCGCACTGCTGCTTGACTTTCAGGGTGTCCACTTTGATCATGGGGGCGAACAGGTCGGTGTCGTTGGCCTTGTCGCTCACCCAATGCAGGTTTGTCCATTCGGTTTTGTTCCCAATCTGCTCATATACCTTGTGATATGCAAGGAAAATGCGCAGGGTGTCCGGAGAGTTCGGGTTGTAGCGGTCCAGGTCTCCCCAATAGTAGACCCCATAGACGGAAATGGTGTCGATGTTGTAGCCGAATGTCTGTATGGCGGGCCAGGAGGGGGTGGGGAAGAGGCCTGACATGCACATTTTGTCATACGATTCGGAATAGGGGTCGAAACTGTTGCCGATGGCGTGCATGTAGGTGCTGTACTTTTTAACGGTATCCCCTTGGTCAAAGACGTTGAAGAGGCTGGAATCGGGGAAGATGTCGAAGCTGGTCCGTTTCGAGCTGATGTTGTAGCTGGAGGGAACCAGATACTTCATATAGGCTTCCGAAGAGACCCATCCCACATTCTGATAACTTTTCATCATTGCGGGCATGTTTTTGGGCATCAGTGCCACGGCGTTGTCCTTCGGACTGTTGGGGAGTGTTGCTATAGGCATGATTGACTGTGCGTTAATGCAGATTGAGAGCCCAATGGCCATACTGAAAAGCAGGATTTTTTTCATGGTGCTTATTAATTAGATGAATAATGAAAATTTCAAAATGCAAAGATAATGGAAAATACAATTGGAAATGCAGTTGGAGCAAAAAAAAAGGGGCCGGAATTTCCGACCCCTTCATATTATCTGATTCGGTCCGTTTACTGGACTGTCAGTTTCGTGCTATAGCGTCTTCCTTTCTGTTCCACGCTGAGGAAATAGATACCAGCGCTCAAATCCTTGGTGCTGATGATGTTTCTCTCCTCGTTGGTGCAGACGGTCTTAATCACCTGTCCCATGACATTGACGATGCGGATGGTGGCCTGGTCGTTGTTTTTCAGGTTGACAACAACATAATCTTTGGCAGGATTTGGATATACAGACTCAATAATCTGGGAAGCTTCATTAACTCCGTCTGGTTTACGAAATCTGGAGGAATCAGCCACCTCGACCGCTCCAAGGCTGTCATAGGCGAAATGGTATTGTATGAACGGCACTAAGGCGTGGGTAGGATAGTACATGCTGTTGTAAAGTGTGTTCGGTTTGTCGCCGCTTTTCCACATCTGGTAGTGGGTATACTTATGGTCATAGAAACTGGCGTTGTATCCGTAAGGGTCGCAGAAGGCTTTGGCATTGTTGCTTTCATTGTAAACCATCAGGCTGAAAGTGTTGTGGTTGTAGTGGAGTCCGCCATCAATGGTGTTGTCAGCGTTAACTTTTCCAAATACAAGGGTGTCGCCCAGGCTGTACTGGTATCCGGGCACAAAGTTTACAATGCAGCTGACGATTGCGCCGGCAGGCACCTCGAATCCGTTGGTCAGATTAACGGGGATTTTGTATCCTCTGTAGCTGTAATACTGATGGGTTTGTCCTTCAATCACGGAATCCCAGTAGCGGTTGGTGTCATTTTCCTGCAGGATGTAGTCAACGGTGATGGTGTTGGCGGCAACCGGTTTCAGAAGGCCGTTTTTGGAGAGTTTCATCTTCTCCGCATCAAAGGTGATGATGGGCGAGAACATGGCGGTGTCCTGATGGACATCGCTGGTGTAGTGCAGCGCATACCATTCTTTTTGAATACCGATGCGTTCGTATACCTTATAGTAGGTGAAGAACAGGCGCAACGTGTCGGGGGAGCTGGCTTTGTAGCCGTCCTTCGCACCCCAATGGTACAGTCCGTAGAGCATGACGGTGTCGATGGTATAGGGGTAGGTCACCACTGCGGGGGAATCCGGGGTCGGGAAAATACCGGCCTGGAACACCTTGTCGAACGATTCGGAATAGGGGTCGAAACTGCTGCCGATGGCATGACGCCAGATGCTGAATTCATCAAGACCTTCCGGTTTGTCCCACACAAAGTTCACGCAGCTGTCCGGAAAGATTTCCATGCTGGTCCGTTTGCTGTTGATTTCGTAGGAACTGGGCAGCAGGTACTGCAGGTAGGCCAACGGATTCAGCCATCCGACAGATTCGTATGCCTTTTTCATGGGAGGCGTTTGGGGCATCAGGCCAATCGCGTTGCTTTTTGGGTTTTCCTTCAGCGACTTGACAGGCGTGAAATTCTGGGCGGAAAGTCCTGAGACAAAGACCGCCATAACAAAGAGTAAAGCAAGTTTTCTCATGTTGATACTATTTAATAATTAATACTTACAATTTTTGCTTTCAAAATGCAAAAGTAGTTATTTTTTAAACAGAAATCGTACCTTTGCCAATAAAAAAATCAAAAAAAATGCAAATTAATTTTTTCTGTTCCCTTTTTTAGTACTTTTGAAAACCATTTCCGAATGGGGATAATAATATATAAATGATTAAGAGAGAGACTATAGACGCTATTGTTTCTGCCTGTCGCATCGAGGAGGTGGTGGGAGATTTTGTCCATTTGACCAAACGTGGGGTCAACCTTATAGGCCTTTGCCCCTTCCATGACGAAAAAACCCCCTCCTTCAATGTCAGTCCGGCCAGGGGCATCTACAAATGCTTCGGCTGCGGGGAGGCGGGCAATGCCATACGCTTTGTAATGCAGTATGAAAAGTGCTCTTATGTGGAGGCGCTTCGCTATCTGGCAAAAAAGTATGGCATTACGGTGGAGGAGACGGAACGGACACCGGAGGCCATCCGGCAGATGAACGAGCGGGAGGCGCTCATGGCGGTGTCGGAGTTTGCGGCTTCCTTCTTTTCCGACAACCTGTGGAAGAGCACGGAGGGCCGGAATATCGGGTTGAGCTATTTCCACGAAAGGGGTTTCACCGACGAAACCATCATGAAATTTCGGCTCGGATACAGCCTTTCAAACCGCACCGCCTTGCTCGACAAGGCAGTGAACGAGGGATATACGGCTGATAACCTTGAGAAGGCCGGTCTGGTGCTGCCTCCACGTCAGGGTGAGGACGACCGGCGTTCGGACCGTTTTTATGAACGGGTGATGTTCCCTATCCAGAACTTTTCCGGAAGGGTCATTGCCTTCGGCGGGCGCACGCTCCGTTCCGGTGACAAGAAAATCGCAAAGTATGTGAATTCGCCCGAAACGGAGATTTACCACAAGAGCGATACGCTGTACGGCATCTTCCAGGCCAGGAACGCAATACGGAAGGCTGACAAGTGCCTGCTGGTGGAGGGTTACGCCGATGTCATCTCCATGCACCAGGCCGGTATAGAAAATGTGGTCGCCTCATCCGGGACATCCCTGACCGCAAACCAGGTCAGACTTATCCGCAAGCTTACAAACAATGTCACGGTAGTGTACGACGGGGATGCGGCGGGAATCCATGCGGCGGAACGGGCTGTCGGCATGATGCTGAAGGAGGGGCTTGACATCCGCATTGTGACGCTGCCTCCGGAGGACGACCCCGACAGTTTCGCCCGTTCACACTCCCTGCAGGAGATTGAGGAATACATTGCCAACGGGGAAAGGGATTTCCTGAAGTTCAGGATTGACCGTTTCCTGCAGCAGCCCGACCATGACGATCCGCTGAAAAAGGCTGCGTTCATCCGTGCGGTTGCCGAAGACCTCGCGCTGATTCCCGATTCCATCACCTTGAGCGTTTTTGTCAGGCAGAGCAGCGAAATGCTTGAAGTTTCCGAAGATGTGCTGCTGTCGGCGGTGAACAAGATAAGGGTCAGACGCTATGTTGAGGAAAAGCAGCGGCAGAGCGCTCCGGCGGAACAGGAGGCCGCGGAGGCTGCGGAGGCCCTTGTTCCGGAACCTTCCCGTGAAAAGCCTGTGCCGGACACACCGGCATTCCTTACCATCGCCGATGTGGAGAGGGCGCTTCTTTTCCGGCTTGTAAATTACGGAGACCGGATGCTTGTTTTGGAGCAGGAGGGTGAGGAGCCGCGCATCATGCGTCTGGATGAGATGGTGTTCAATGATCTGGAGCAGGACCAGCTGGAGCTGGAGACCCCGTTGTACCATAAATTTTATAATATGTATAAGGAGGCATTCCTTCGCCAGCCGGAAACGGTGTTGCAGCAGCTGCAGTACTCGCAGGACGAGGAGATACTCCAATTGTATACCGATTTGCAGGATATGAAGCCCTCTTTCAGTCCGGGGTGGAAAAAACGCAAAAGCTACATCCACACCATCGATGACACACATGGCGGCCTGCTGCTGGATGACATACGCAATGTCCTGCAGAACATCCGGCTGTTGCGGCTGCGTAAAATCAGGGAGGATTGCGTTGAGGCCCTGAAAAATGAGAAGGAGGGGCCAATGTGTGATGCACTCATCGGCAACATCCAAAAAATCAACCAGATGATTTCTGTCATAGAAAGCAGGTTGGGGGTCACATACCGATAGGCGATGGCGGAACAGGAACGATATATAGATGTGCTGCTTCCATTGGCGCTGCCGCGCCCGCTGACCTACCATGTGCCGGCGGACTGGGGTGAAGTCCAGGTCGGACACCGCGTGCTGGTGCCGTTGGGCAAGCACAAGTTCTATGCGGCGGTGGTGAAGCGTCTCCATGGCTGCAGGCCGGAGGGATATGCGGTCAGGGATGCGCTGCAGCTGCTGGATGAAAAGCCGGTGGCCGATGCGCGGCAGCTGGCTTTCTGGGAGTGGATGGCCTCCTATTACCTTTCGACCGAGGGTGAGGTTATGGCGGCCGCATTGCCGTCAGGTTTCAAACTGGAAAGTGAGGGCAAGGTTGCGATTCATCCCGACTTTTCTGGAGAGGTCTCCCAATTGTCAGCCTTGGAGATAAGGCTGCTGAACCTGCTTTCGGAAAAAAAATGCATGACACTCCGCAATATAGGAGAGGAGCTTTCCATCTCCAACGTGGCTATGCTGGTGCGGAACATGCTGGACAATAACATTCTGATTCGCTATGAGGAGGTTGAGGAGAGATACATCCCGCGTCGTGAGACCTATCTGTCGCTGGCAGAAAAATATAGGGATGATGAGGCGGCATTGTCCGGCCTTTTTGACGAATTGGAAAAAAACAGCCGACTGCAGCGGCAGTCGGACACCCTGCTGCTCTTTTTGAGCCTTTCGCGGAGCCTTCGCCAGCCGATGGTGCCCAAACGCAGCCTGATGGCTTCGGAAAAGGCAAGCGAGAGTTCGCTGAAGCAGCTTATCAAGAAGGGGGTGCTCTGCCAGGAGGAGATTGAGGTGAGCCGGTTGTCCTCCTTCAAACCGGAAAAGGCGGTGGAGAGCATCGTTCTGACGGAAGCCCAGCAGACAGCCATGGATGAGATTGTCCGGCAGTGGGGCCGTTTCCAGACCGTTCTGCTGCACGGTGTGACTGGCAGCGGCAAGACAGAGATTTACATTAGGCTGATACAGCGGGTGCTGGAACAGGGCAAACAGGTTCTTTACCTGTTGCCTGAAATTGCCCTCACCACACAAATCATCCATCGACTGCAATGCTATTTCGGCGACAAGGTCGGGGTCTATCATTCGCGCTTCAACGAGCAGGAGCGGGTGGAGATATGGAACAGGGTCAAGGCGGAGGATGCTTCGGCCTATCAGGTGGTGATAGGTGCCCGTTCGGCGCTTTTCCTGCCGTTCAGGCAACTTGGACTCATCGTCATCGACGAGGAGCATGACAGCTCCTTCAAGCAATATGACCCTTCACCGCGCTATCATGCCCGCGATGCGGCAATGGTGCTTGCGCAGCAGCATCAGGCAAAGGTACTGTTGGGCTCTGCAACCCCGTCGGTGGAGAGTTATGCAAACACCCAGCGTGGCAAATACGGGCTGGTAACCCTTTCGCAGCGCTATTCCGGCATGGCCTTGCCTGAAATCCGTCCGGTGGATTTGCGCCTGCCGTTGCGCAGCCCCCGTGGGATGGCACCCTACTCCGAAGAGCTGCTGTCACAAATTTCCGATGCGCTGGATGCGGGGGAGCAGGTGATCCTGTTCCAGAACAGGCGCGGTTTCTCCCCACATCTGGAGTGCGGTGTCTGCCATTACATCCCGGTTTGCAGGCACTGTGATGTGGCGCTAACCTACCATAAGGCGAAGCACCAGCTCCGCTGCCATTATTGCGGCTACACCGAAAAGCTGCCGCACGACTGTCCGCAGTGCAAGAGCCCGAACCTGCAGATGCGCGGTTTCGGCACAGAAAAGGTGGAGGAGGAGCTGGCAGTCTTTTTCCCGAAGGCCCGCATCGCTCGGCTGGATTACGACACCACCCGCAGCCGCACGGCCTATCAGAAGATAATACAGGATTTTGAGTTACGGAACATCCAGGTGCTGGTGGGGACCCAAATGGTTACAAAGGGGCTTGACTTTGAGCATGTAAGCACGGTCGGGATTCTGAACGCCGACAACCTGCTCCATTTCCCTGATTTCCGTGCCTACGAGCGTGCCTTTCAGGTGCTTTCACAGGTGAGCGGCCGTGCGGGACGCAGGCATCGGCGCGGCGTGGTGCTGATACAGACCTATTTTCCGGAGCATCCGTTGTTCAAGTGGGTTATGGACAATGATTACCAGACCATGTACCGGCATGTCATGGCGGAGCGCAGCCAGTTTGTCTATCCGCCTTTCTGCCGTTTTGTAAAAATCACCCTCAAGCACAGGAACGCGACGGTGCTGGATGCTGCCGCGCTGCAGCTGGCACAGCTTCTCCGCAGAAGATTCGGTCCGGAGGTGCTTGGGCCTGCATACCCCTCAATTCCTCGGGTGAAAAATTTGTACATGAAAGACATTATATTAAAAATAGGTAAAAATGGACATCTGCCGGAGGCCAAGCAATTGATCCGCCAGTCGGCCGAAGCCATACTTTCGGAGCCGGCATACCGTTCCGTATTTGTGTCGTATGATGTGGATCCATATTGATTTTTCCGGAACCGTACAATAAAACAGAAAAAAGGGAGTTTATTTCGCATAGTTATTTCATATGGCCAAACTGAGCGTTGTCATCGTAAATTATAATGTAGCCTACTTTCTGGAGCAGTGCCTGCACTCCGTATATGAGGCTGCCAAGGGGATTCCGGTTGAAATCTTTGTGGTGGACAACCATTCGGTCGACAAGTCCCTGGAGATGCTGCGCAACAATTTTCCGGAGGTTAAGGTTATCGCCAATGAGGAGAATGTCGGCTTTGCCAAAGCCAACAACCAGGCAATCCGGATTGCCACAGGGGAGTACATCCTGCTGCTGAATCCGGACACTATCGTGCAGGCCGACACCTTTGTAAAGACGCTCGATTTCATGGACAAAACGCCGGATGCCGGTGCATTGGGCGTAAAAATGATAGACGGACAGGGCCATTATCTGCCGGAATCCAAGCGCGGACTGCCGCTGCCGTCGGTGGCTTTCTACAAGATTTTCGGCCTGTCAAAAATTTTCAGGAAATCAAAACGGTTCGGACGCTACCATCTGACCTATCTCGACCCGGACGAAATCCATGAGGTGGATGTTCTGCCCGGCGCTTTCATGCTGATGCGCAAGTCGGTCCTGGACCGGATCGGTCTGCTTGATGAAACCTTCTTCATGTACGGAGAGGACATCGACCTCTCATACCGCGTGACATTGGGCGGCTACAAAAATTATTATTTCCCGCTGACACGCATTATCCATTATAAGGGCGAAAGCACCAAAAAGAGCAGTGTGAACTATGTGCTGGTCTTTTACCAGGCGATGCGGATTTTCGCCAAGAAGCATTTTTCAAAGAACAATGCCAGAATCTTCGACGGAATGATAAACATGGCCATCTGGTTCCGCGCATTTTTGGCGATTGTCAAGAGGATTTTCCTGAAAATCTGGATGCCGCTGTTAGATTTCCTGCTTATTGGCGGAGGTCTGACGGCTATTGCCGCCTATTGGGAAAAAACGGTGCTTATGTCGCGCGGGGTGATGTTCCCCAGCGAATACCGGCATCTGGTGCTGCCGCTCTATGCCCTGGTCTGGGTCGGCTGCATCCGGATACAGAATGCCTACCGTGTGCCGGTCTCCTTCAAGCGGCTCAATCAGGGGGTGTTGTTGGGCGGTGTGGTGCTGCTGCTGGTCTATGCCCTGTTGGGCGAGCAGCTGCGCTTCTCGCGTGCGGTGCTTCTGATAGGCATTGCGTATGTGTTTCTGATTCTTAACCTTGTACGTTGGATTATCGGAAAGATGCGCCTGAAAAGCTATCCGGTTGGGGAGATGTCCGTAAAACGTCTGGTGATTATTGGAGGTGAAGCGGAGACGGAGCGTGTCTCCCGCCTTCTGCCGATGATGTCCATCCGGCAGGTGCTTGTCGGCTGCGTGCATCCCGACAAGGACTACCGGCCCGAAAAGGGGAGCAATTATGTCGGCAATCTTTCACAGATAAAGGAAATTATTGAAATATATAATGTTAATGAAATAATATTCTGTGGCAAGGATATACCCACCACCGAAATCATGACGGTGATGTCACAGTTGCAGGATTTCCCGTTGGAATACAAGATTGCACCGCCGGAAAGCCTTTACATAATCGGGAGCCGTTCAATCCATGTCGAGGGGGATGTCTACACCCTGTCGGCCAACAGTATCGGTAAAAAGGAGAACCGCCACCGCAAACGGCTGTTCGATGTCTGCTCATCAATGGCGCTGCTGCTTCTTTCGCCGCTGTTGGTCTGGTTTGTTCCCGGCAAATCCTCCTTTTACAGGAATCTCTTTCAGGTATTGTCCGGACGCAGGAGTTGGGTCGGCTATGCGCCGCAGCCGGAGTCCGGTTCAGGGACCCTGCCGCCATTGCGGGATGGGGTATACCATACGGTTTCGGCGGTCCGCCAGCTGGTCACACCTGAAATGGCGATGCGGGCGAACAGCCTCTATGCGAAAGATTACAGCACCTATACCGATTTTCGGATTGTGTTGCGGATGCTGTTCCGGAGAAATTGATTATCATTTTCCTGTCATTATGTCCAGAATGCAGCGGTCGGTTTCCTTCATGCCTTGGGTGCCGATGTTGACAAGGTTGCGGATGCATTGGTCCACATCGTCGTCTATGATGCCCTCCCCAGCCGTGACAAATTTCCCCTCCATGGCCATAATGGCGGCAAACACCGCCGTGGAGACTCCGGTGGAGACCTTCAGCGAGCAGCTGGGTTTGGCACCGTCGCAGAGCATGCCGGTGATGTTGGCAATCATGTTTTTGATGGCGTAGGTTATCTGTTCGTAATTTCCACCCATGAGGTAGGTGAGGCCGCAGGCCGAGCCGGTGGCGGCCACCACGCAGCCGCACAGCGGCGAAAGCCGTCCGAAGCTCTGTTTGATGTAAATTACGGTCAGGTGGCTTAGCACCAGAGCGCGGATGAGCAGTTCCTTCCTGATTTTCTTGCGGTGTGCGTAGACCCAAATGGGCAATGTGGCGACAATGCCCTGATTGCCGCTGCCGGAATTGCTCATGACCGGAATCTGTGCACCGGCCATGCGGGCGTCGCATGCGGCGGAGGTGAATGCGATAATTTTGGCGTACAGGCTTTTTCCGAAATAATCCCTCCGGTGCAGCCCTTGGATGGTTTTACCCAGTTCGTGTCCGTAATGCCCTTTCAGCGCGGTTTCCGCCGCCTTTTTGTTCAGGTTGGCGGTTTGCATGATGAACTGCAGGTCGCTGATCGGTGTGGTCATTGAAAAGTCATACACCTGCCGGAAGGTCAGGCTGACAGTCTCCTTTTCCGGTTCGTCCTGAACCTCAGTGTTATCTTCAAGCAGCACTTTTCCGTTTTTGGATATATGGCTGAAATGGGTGTGCATGCCGCTTATCACCACCTTGACGCTCTCCTCATCCTTGCAGCAGATCACCTCAATGTAAAGCTTGTGCGGCGCGTCTGGTTTGTGCAGGATGCGGATATGCTTCTCATCCACATATTTTTTTGCCTTGGCAACTGACTCCGGTCTGGTATCTTTCAGAACCTCCAGCTGGTATTCGGATTTGCCGATAAGCACGCCTAACGCCACGGCGATAGGCAGTCCGTACATGCCGGTGCCGGGAATTCCGACCCCCATGGTGTTTTTCAGCATGTTGGTGCTCAGGTTGACAAAAATCTTGTCGGGTACCGTTCCAAGCATCTCCTTTGCCTTTGCTGCCGCCAGCGCTACAGCAACCGGCTCCGTGCAACCTATTGCCGGCACCACCTCCTGCCGGATAAGCCGGATGATCTGTGATTGTTCTTGTGATGTCATGATGGTTGTGTGTCAGTAATTACTTTTCCGTTGGTTTCATATTCCCGTGCGCGTGTGATGCGGACCTGATAGAACTTCCCGATTTCGCAGCGGTTGGCCTGCTGGCGGAGAATCACACAGTTGTCCACTTCCGGCGAATCATATTGGGTGCGGCCTATGTAATAGCCGGCTTCTTTGCTGTCGATGAGCACCTCAAATGTTTTCCCAAGCATTTCCCTGTTTTTTTCGAGGGAGATTTCCTGCTGCAGAAACATGATTTCATCTTTCCGCCGATTCTTTTCCAAATGGGAAATGCTGTCTTTCAGAGTATAGGCATGAGTGTCCTCTTCATGGGAATAGGTAAAGACCCCCATGCGGTCAAAGCGGATTTCCTCCGCAAAGGCGTATAGCTTTTCAAATTTTTTCCGGGTTTCTCCGGGAAAGCCGACCATCAGTGTGGTGCGTAGGGCAATGTCCGGCACACGGGTGCGGATGGTTTCCAGCAATTGTCGGATCTCCTTTTCCGTTATGTTCCGGTTCATCCGTTTCAATATTTCATCATCGATGTGCTGGATGGGGATGTCCAGATAATGGCATATCTGCGGATTGTCGCGCATGACATCCAGTACCTCCATCGGAAAATGGTTCGGATAGGCGTAATGCAGCCTGATCCAGTGCAGCTGTGGAATGCGGGCCAATCCTTCCAGCAGTCCGGCCAGTTCCCGTCTGTGGTAGAGGTCGATGCCGTAGGAGGTAAGGTCCTGTGCCACTAATATAAGTTCCCTGACCCCTTTGTCCGCCAGCAGGCGTGCCTCCTCCAACAGCTGTTCTGCCGGTTTGGAGCGGTGCCGGCCACGAATGAGCGGAATGGCGCAATATGCGCAGCCATGGTTGCATCCTTCGGAAATTTTCAGGTAGGCGTAGTGGGATGGGGTGCTCAGAATCCGCCGGTTAAGCAGTTCCGGCCTCTTTTTCGCCCGCAGGTGATGAAGTATCTGTTCCATGGCATCGGTTCCGAACCAGGCGTCCACTTCGGGTATTTCGCTGCGCAAATCCTCCTGATAGCGTTGAGAGAGGCAGCCGAAGACAATCAGCTGGCGGATTTCCCCGCTTTGTTTCCCTTTTACGCAATCCAGGATGACTTCAATTGATTCCTCTTTCGCATCGTTGATGAATCCGCATGTGTTGATGATGGTGATGGGATGCGGCATATGGTCATCCAGATGCACCGTGTAGCCTGCCGCCTGCAATTGGGCGGCCAGCCGTTCGGAGTCCACCCTGTTCTTGTCACATCCGAGAGTCAGGATGTTCACATTCTCTTCCATTTCCGGAAGCGGTTGGAGTGGTTTCGGGGCACGAAGCACAAATTGGTTCAGTATTGCCATGCGGGTGGGTGGTTCTTATTTGGTCCCTTTTTTGGATTCGGAGCTTTTCAGTCCGTTCTTGTATACCACCTGGTGAATGACCTGCCCTTTGTCGTAGTAGTTCCAGGTGCCACTTTTCGCAGCCTTTTTGTAACTGCCTTCCGCCAGTTTTTCCCCCTGGTTGTCATATTCCACCCATTTGCCGTCCGGAAGATCCTCCTTGAACGATTGGGTGCGCACCAGATTTCCGCGCTGGCCGTAGTAGCTCCAGGTCCCGTCTTTCTTTCCGAATTTGTAGTTTCCTGTCTCCAACGGGTTCCCGCTTTGTGAAAAGAATTCCCATTTGCCGCTACGCAACCCCTTTTTGAAGACGCCGCGCTGGTTCACCACGCCGTTTTCCCAATAGTAGACGTAGTTGCCGTGCTTCTGGTCGTTGGAGTAGCTGGCGTTGTAGCGCAGGTTGCCGTTCTCATGCCATCCTGTCCAGTCTCCGTTCATTTTTCCGGCACTGAAATGGCCCATGTCCTCCTTGCGTCCGTTATGATACCACGAAATCCAGATGCCTTCCTCCTTGTCGTTCAGGAAGTTGCCTTCGCGCTGTTTTTTGCCGTCCTCAAACCATGCGATCCATTTACCTTCCCGCTTGCCGTTGGTGAAGGAGCCCTCCTTCCATTTTTCACCGGTTTCGTAGTAGTAGGTCCAGCGGCCCTCCTGCAACCCTTTGCTGAATCTGCCGGTGCTGCCCAGCTGGCCGTTGGCGTAGTAGAAGTTCCATACGCTGTCCTGCAGTCCCTCTTTGGAATAGCCCTGCATCTCGATTTTTCCGTTGCCATACCACCATGTTCCCAGTCCGATAAGCGCGTTGTTGATGTAGTTGCCTTCGAACATCTTGATGCCGTTGTCGTAGAACTCCTCGCATTTCCCGTTCAGCGAGTCGTGCAGGTAACTGCAGGATTTGCTGACTTTTCCGTTGGTATGGTAGAAGGTCCAGCGTCCTTCCCGCTTGTCATTGTAAACAGTTCCTTCACATTCAGGCCCGCCGTTTTTGTAGAAACTCCGGAAACTGCCGCTCTGGTAGTCCATCGTGGTGGCGGGGGAGCCGTTGTAGTGCCAGGAGTGCCATACGCCGGTTTTTTCCCCTTGCCGGTATGCACCCTCACTGGATTTGTTGCCGTTGGCATGGTAGTAGGTCCAGACGCTGTCCGGTTCGCCGTTGACCAGTTTCCCCTCCTGTTTCTTTTTGCCGTTTTCCCAGTAGTCGATCTGGTATTGGGAGAAAGCTGGCAGGCACAGCAGTACCATTAATGCGGAAAATAGAAAGTGATGCTTCATCATGTCTTGTATGGTTTAAGATAATTATGTATGATAACGGCAAAATATCGGATATATTGTATAATTTTTATTCTTTTGTTACGTTATTGGCATATATGTTAAAAAAATTAGGAGAATTACCGGTTTCGCACAGGGAGATATGGCGTATTGCGGTCCCCATAATGCTGGGCAACATGGCGCAGACTGTCATAACTTTCACCGATACCGCCTTTCTGGGTCATTTGGGCACGGTGGAGCTCAGCGCCTCCATGATGGCGGGATTGTATTATTTTGTCTTCACCACCATTGCCATGGGGTTTGCCGTCGGAATCCAGATTTTTGTCGCACGGCGCTATGGTGAGGGAAGGTTTGGCCAAATCGGAAACGTTTTCTTTCACGGGGTGTTGTTTGTGCTGGCATTGGGCATATTGCTCTTCAGCATGCTCTTCTGTCTCAGCGGTATGCTGCTTCCGCATTTCATCCAATCCGACCAGATACTTTCATCTGCCTTTGAATATTTGAAATACAGGCAGTTCGGCATATTCTTCGTTGTGTTTAACTATCTTTTTCGCTCATTTTTTGTCGGAATATCCCATACAAATGCCATAACCTACTCCACCATTATCATGGCAGTTGTCAACATTTTTTTGGATTACGGACTGATATTCGGCAATTTCGGTTTTCCTGACATGGGTGTTGGCGGTGCGGCGGTCGCTTCACTGTCGGCTGAAATCTGCGCCTTCACCTTTTTCTGGATATACACATGGCTTACAGTCCCCAAAAACTATGGGCTGTTTGTCCGGCACAGGACCGATTTCCGTCTGTTGGGGAACATACTGGGTGTGGCTTTTCCAAGCATGCTGCAGAGGCTATTCTCTTTCGGTGCGTGGTTTGTCTTTTTCGTGCTGATTGAGAAGATGGGGGAGACGGCCATAGGTGTCTCCTCGTTAGTGCGGAGTGTCTACATGGTTCTGATAATTCCCGGTTTCGCTTTTGCGGCCACGGCCAACACCCTGACCAGCCGTCTGATTGGTGAGGGGAATGGCGACAAGGTGATACCGGTGCTATGGAAAATATCGTTCAACAGTGTTTTTTGCTCCCTCCTGCCGGTGCTGCTGGTCATATTCTTCCCGACAGCCATTGTCCGCATATTTACGGAGGATGTCTCCCTGGTCCTTTCCGCGATTCCTGTAATCAATGTGATTGCGGTGGCAACAATGGTCTCCGCAGTCTCCATGCTCTTTTTCGAGGCTGTTTCCGGTACGGGTAACACCCTTATGGCCATGTTGCTGGAGATAGGTGTTTTGGTATTATATGTACTATACATCTATTTCACTTCCAGATATTTGGAAATCCAATGGGTTTGGGCGGCAGAATGGGTGTACAATGTGCTGATAGGCCTGATAGCATACGGGTACATCCGTAATGCGGACTGGCGGCGTAAAAAGCTGTAGGGCTAAAGCACGCTGCAAATCCGCCGCAGCCCCTCCTCCAGCATCGGTCGCGGGCAGCCGATGTTCATGCGGAAATGGCATTCGTAGTCTTTTCCGCCGAAAGCGGTGCCGTCGTTCAGTGCGACATGCGCCTTTTCAATGAGGCGCCGGCGCAGTTCCTCATGCGTAAGCCCAAGTGCCGAAAAGTCCATCCATAGCAGGTAGGAGGCCTCCGGCCAAATGATTTTCACCTCCGGAATGTGCTGTTGCAGATAACCGATGGCGTAACCAATATTTCCCTCCAGATATTCAAGCAGCTGTACCAACCATGGTTCACCGTGGCGGAAGGCCGATTCCGCGCCTGTGTAGGCAAAAACATTGCCGTTGGCCAGCTCGTACCCGTCAATGTAACTGAAAAGTGTCTGACGGAGAGAGGGGTCCGGAATATAGGCCACGGAAGATGATAGCCCTGCAATGTTGAAGGTTTTGCTTGGTGCGATGAAGGTTATGGAGTGGCTCCGTGCCGCTTCGGAAACGGTGGAATATGATGTGTGGCGGTGCCCGGGCAGCGTGAGGTCGGCATGGATCTCATCGGAAATGACCGTGACATGGTGCTTTTCACACAGTGCTGCAATCCGTTGCAGCTCATCCGGACTCCAGACGGTTCCGCCCGGATTGTGCGGGTTGGAGAGTATCAGCAGTTTTGCCCCCTGCAGCCGCTGTTCAAAATCCTCATAATCGATGGCAAACCGGCCGTTACGTATCTGTAGCGGGCTGCACCTCAGCTCGCGGTGCCCGTGCTGCGGCAGGTTCAGGAAGGGCGGGTACACAGGTGTGGTCACCACCACCGCATCCCCTTCGCGGGTGAAGGCCTGCAGGCAGAAGGCGATGCCCGCCACTATGCCGGGGATGTAGTGGATTTCATCCTCCCTGGCATGGACAGCGTAGCGTTTCTCCAGCCATTGCAGCACCGCCTCCCTGTATGAGGCGCCGCCGAAGGTGTATCCCAAAAACGGATGCTCCAGCCGTTTCCGCAGGTCATCCAGAATAAAGTCGGGAGTGGCGATATCCATGTCGGCCACCCACATCGGCAGCAGTTCGTCACTGCCGAAAAAGGGTTCCATAAGGTCGTATTTCACGCATGATGTGCCGCGCCTGTCCCAACATTTTTCAAAATCATATTGCATTTTAAGAGCATTTTATGGTGAAAAATGCAAAAATAATCATTTTTCGGACAGGTTTGTGAAAAACGTATCCATATTTTGCATACCTTTGCAACTCACAATCAAAATATGTTATCATGGGCTTGTTTTCTTTTTTCAGCAGGGAAAAAAAGGAGGATTTGAATCAGGGTCTCTCAAAGACAAAGGAGGCTTTTTTCACCCGGCTATCGCGCGCCATCGCCGGCAAATCCACAGTGGATGACGATGTTTTGGACGCCTTGGAGGAGACGCTGGTGAGTTCGGATGTCGGTGTGGAGACCACATTGAAGATCATAGATCATATCCAGCAGCGTGTGGCGAAGGACAAATACCTGGGTACCAAGGAGCTGAACAGAATCCTCAAGGAGGAGATGGCCGCCCTGCTGCAGACTGGCGACAACATGCCGGATGACTTCACGCTTCCGGAAGGGGTCAAGCGTCCGTATGTGATACTGGTTGTCGGGGTCAACGGCGTCGGCAAAACCACCACTATCGGCAAGCTGGCCTACCAGTTCAAAAAGGCTGGCAACCAGGTGCTGTTGGGTGCTGCGGACACTTTCCGTGCGGCTGCTGTCGAGCAGCTCCAGATATGGGGTGACAGGGTCGGTGTGCCGGTCATCAGCCAGGGGAGCGGCGCGGACCCTGCCGCAGTGGCATACGACACGGTGAAGTCTGCGGTCGCACGTAAGGCTGATGTTGTGATTATCGATACGGCCGGACGTCTGCATAACCGTGTCAACCTCATGAACGAGCTTGGGAAAATCCGCAACGTGCTGAAAAAGGTGATGCCGGAGGCACCGCAGGAGGTGCTGCTGGTGCTGGACGCCACAACCGGACAGAACGCCATAGAGCAGGCGCGGCAGTTCAGCGCGGCAACCGATGTCTCCGCACTCGCCGTCACCAAGCTGGACGGCACCGCCAAGGGCGGTGTGGTCATCGGCATTTCTGACCAGTTCCGGATTCCCGTCCGCTACATCGGTGTCGGGGAGAAGATGGAGCAGCTGCAGGTTTTCAACCGCGAGGCTTTTGTTGAAACACTTTTTGAAGGCGTATAATGCAGGTTACCATTGATAAGGATTCCGGCTTCTGCTTCGGTGTGGTGCATGCCATCGAGGCGGCGGAGAAGGCTTTGCGTGAGGAGGGGCACCTTTTCTGTCTGGGCGACATTGTGCACAACAATGAGGAGGTGCGCCGCCTTGAGAACAAGGGTTTGCAGATAATAAACGAGGATGAGTTCAACCGTCTGAATGATTCGCGGGTGCTGATACGTGCGCACGGCGAACCGCCGAAGACCTATGCCGTTGCCGCGCGTAACCGCATCGAACTGATTGACGCCACCTGCCAGGTGGTGCTGAAACTGCAGCGGGACATTGCCGCAAGCTATCTGCAGATGAAGCGGATTGGCGGGCAGATTGTCATTTACGGAAAAAAGGGCCATGCGGAGGTTGTGGGGCTGCTGGGACAGACAAACCAGGAGGGGATTGTGGTCTCCTCCATCGGCGATCTGGATCAGGTGGATTTCACACGGACGTCGGTGCTATACTCCCAGACAACGCAAAGTGTGGAGGAATACGGCAAAATCATTGCGGAGATGCGGCGGCGCTACCGTAATGGCGGCGGTGAGGCGCTCTTTGAATGCCACGACACAATCTGCCGACGTGTGGCCAACCGCGCACGGCAGATACAGGAGTTTGCCGTCCAGTATGACAAGGTTATATTTGTTTCCGGTGAAAAAAGCTCGAACGGGCTGTACCTTTTCGACCTCTGCCGTCGGATTAACCCGCAGTCCTGGTTTGTCTCCCGCCTCCAGCAGTTGGACGACATCCCGTTCGCTCCGGATGATTCGGTCGGAATATGCGGCGCCACCTCCACCCCGATGTGGCTGATGCAGGAGGTGGCCGATGTGCTCCGCTCAAAACAGTTTTAGGATGCGGAGGTTACTTTCTTTTTTGTTTTTTTGCGGCATCTGCCTGCAATGCGGTTTTTCCCAGACGCTGGTTGCGCACCGGAATGTGGTGCCTGACGGCTATTCGTTCTGGGTCTCCACACCGCCGGACTACGATTCGTCGTATGCGGCAAAGCCAATAATTCTGTTTTTGCATGGCAACAGTTTGTGTGGCCGTGATTTGGAGCGTGTGCGCAGGTACGGCCCGCTGCATGCGCAGGCGATGGGCAGGCAGATAGATGCCGTCATAGTCGCACCGCAGAATCCCGGCGGCCCATGGAACGCTGAAAAGGTCTGGCACACGCTGCAATGGGCGATGGAACACTATCCGGGCGACAGCAACCGGCTTTATGTCATAGGCATGAGTTTGGGCGGATACGGCACTGTGAATTTTGTCGGCAGCTATCCGGACAAGGTGGCGGCGGCCATGGCGTTATGCGGCGGCGGCTGGCTGACGGACTATTGCGGCCTCACCCGCGTGCCGTTTTGGATTATGCACGGCACTGCGGACCGCGCTGTCGGCATCAGCCAGTCGCTCAAGGTGGTGAATGCGATGGTTGCTTGCGGGGACACCTCAAGGCTGCTTTTCACACGTCTGAAGGGGGCGGGGCATGCCCACCTTGCCAAGGCCTTCTATATTCCGGAGACCTACCAGTGGCTTTTCGCCCATTCGCTGGCCGATTCGGGCCGTTGCGTAAACCGGCAGGTGACAATCGGCATGGCGGAGCTTGACAAGGCTTATAGGAATATTGACCGTTCGGCCAACAAATTGGTTGTGCGGAACTACCGGCAGGAGCGGGATTCGTCCGTCCAGGGTGCGGGGGATGCCGACAGTGTTGTCCGTGCGGCGGATCCGCAACCGCAGGCCGCGGCGGTATATCATACGGTCCGCAAGGGCGATACGCTCGGTGCCATTGCCCGTAAATATCATACCTCGGTCGCCGCGCTTTGCAGGCTGAACCGTATTAAGAAAACCACGCTGCTGCAGATCGGGCAGCGTCTGCGGGTACGGTGATGCGGCATTCCCAATCCGCGGGTTATAAAAAAAATGTAGGGTTGTCATTATGGCAACCCTACATTTTGTAATGGTCGGTACGATGTTTATTTTACAATTTTCATCTCCTTTATCAAATTCGTTGCGCCGGCATACACATCGATGGTGAAAAGCACGTAGCGCACATCCACGCAGATGCAGCGCTGCAGGTTCTCCTCAAAGTCAATGTCACCGGACATCGCCTCGCTGTTGCCGTCAAAGGCTAAGCCTATAAGCTCCCCGTTGGCGTTGATGACCGGCGATCCGGAATTGCCGCCGGTGATGTCGTTGTCGGTGATGAAGCAGGTTACAAGCTCGCCCTTTTCATTGGCGTACTGTCCGTAGTTTTTGGCTTTGTAGAGTTCCTTCAGCCGCACGGGCACCTCAAATTCGGGATTGGTCGGATCCTCCTTCTCCATCACACCCTCGATGGTGGTGTAATAGCTGTAGCTGACGGCATCGCGCGGAATGTAGGACTTGACGTTGCCGGAGGTCAGACGGATGGTGGAGTTGGCATCCGGTGCGAAGAGCTTGCCCGGGTTCATCTGCAGCAGGCCGTCCACAAAGAGGCGGTTGTTCCTGGCAATGTCCTTGCCTGCATCCTGACGGGACTGCAACACATCGCGGTAGATGCGGAGGACGCTCAGACCGAGCTCCATACCCATGTCCTTGTCTAATACTTTCTTTTGGGGATTGTCGCAGAAGGCGTTGAATTTGTCCTGGTCGGCAAAGACGGTGTTCTTCATCACGGCGTTCACATACTTTTCAAAATTGCCCTTGTATTTTTTCTGGACAGTGGTGAAGAAATCGGGGTGGAAGGTGGGGTCAAGGTTTTTATAGACATATTCGAACAGGGCGATCATGGTCTTGCGGTCGGTCTCCTTGTCGTAGTCCTTGAAGAATTCCTTGCCCCTGGCTTTCAGCCTTTCGCCCAAACTTTTGATCTGGTCGCTGTTACCGATGTCCAGCGTGGTCTTGATACCGGAGCACTGGTATGCGAACAGCGGCAGCTCCGGGCCAGTCAGCAGCCCTTCGTAAATGTACTGGAAGGCCTCCGAATATTTGCGGCGGGCCTTATAGGCGTTCTCCAGGCCTGGCAGCGCCTCACGGTAGCGGGCATCCTTGTTGTTGGCCCATTTCAGGTAGTCGGCCTCAATCTGCTTTTTCACACCCATGGTGTTCAGCGCCTTCAGGGCCTTGTTCTGCTCAAAGGAGTATTTCCAGTAGTTGGCGCAGGAGGCATATTTGGAGGCGTACTGGATGCGGACCTTGGGGTCGGCGGCCATCTCGGCCTTCCATACGTTCAGCTTGACGTCACGGATGTCGTGGCGCAGGCGGTTGGTCACATCCATTGTCTCCTCCAGTCCGTAGGAGGTGATGTAGCGGTTTGTGGTACCGGGGAATCCCATCACCATGGCGAAGTCACCGTCCTGCATACCCTTGATGCTGACAGGAAGGAAGTGCTTGGGTTTTAACGGTATGTTCTCCTTGGAATAGGATGCGGGTGTCCCGTCGGGGGCGGTGTAGATGCGCATCACCGAGAAGTCGTCGGTATGGCGCGGCCACATCCAGTTGTCGGTGTCGCCACCATATTTTCCCATTGATGATGGGGGAGCGCCCACAAGGCGGACATCTTTATAAATAATATAGACAAACAGGAAGAACTGGTTGCCGTTGAAGACATCGGTAACGTAGGCGTTGTAGTTGGTCCCCTTGACCGCTTCCGCTGAAATCTCCTTTGAGATCTTATTGATGGCGGTGGTGCGCTCCACTTCGCCCATGTCGTTGTTGACCTCCGCAAGCACGCGGCTGGTCACATCCTCCATGCGGACCAGTATTGAGGCGGTCATGCCCTCGTTCGGCAGCTCCTGGCTCTTGTCGTAGGCCCAGAAACCGTTGGTCAGGTAGTCATGCTCCACGGAGGAATGCTCCTGGATGCTGCCGTAGCCGCAGTGGTGGTTGGTGAACACAAGCCCTTCGCCGGAGACAATCTCACCGGTGCAGAAGTGCCAGAAGGGCTGCCCGTCGTTGCCAAGGCCGATTATGGCATCCTTAAGGCAGGAGTGGTTGACATTGTAGATGTCTTCGGCAGTCAGTTTTAGACCCTGTTTATGCATCTGCTCCATGTTCTTGTTAAGGAGCATCAGCAGCCACATGCCTTCATCCGCCCGGACGACAGCCGCGTTAAGCAGCATCGCCACGCTGAAAATCATTAATGCTAACTTCTTCATTTGCGTTAATTTAAAATTATAAATGGTTAATTAAATTACAATATTGACAATTTTACGTGGCACCACAATCACCTTTTTGGGTGTGTTGCCCTGCAGCCATTTCTGCGTATCCGGCATCTGCAGCACCTGCCGCTCCACCTCCTCCTTGGGCATGTCGGAGGGCAGCGACACCACAAAGCGGGTCTTCCCGTTGAAGGAGACCGCATAGTTGCAGTTGTTCTCCGCAAGATATTTCTCATCCCATGTGGGGAATGTGGCGAAGGTTACGCTCTCCGTATGGCCGAGAAGCTGCCACAGCTCCTCGCAGATGTGCGGGGCGAATGGAGACAGCAGTATGCAGAGCGGTTCCAAGATTTTCCGTTTGCCGCATTTCAGGTCGGTAAGTTCGTTCACACAAATCATGAAGGTGCTGACCGATGTGTTGTAGGCCATCTTTTCAATATCCTCGCTCACCTTTTTGATGGTGCGATGCAGGATTTTCAGCTCTTCGGCGGTCGGCTCCTCATCGCTGACGCAGAAATTGTTGTCGGTGTTGTGGTAGAGTTTCCAGCATTTCTTCAGGAAGCGCGACACCCCTTCGATGCCTTTGGTGTCCCATGGCTTGGACTGCTCGATGGGGCCGAGGAACATCTCGTACATGCGCAGCGTGTCCGCACCGTACTTTTCCACAATGTCGTCCGGATTCTGCACATTGAACATCGATTTGGACATCTTTTCTATCTCATATCCGCAGATGTATTTCCCATCCTCCAGTATGAACTCGGCATCTGCGAACTCGGGGCGCCACTGGCGGAATTTCTCCAGATCCAGCACATCGTTGTCCACAATGTTGATGTCCACATGGATGGGGTCGGTCTCGTAATTATCCTTCAGGTGCAGCGAGACATATTTGTTGCTTCCCTTGATGCGGTAGACAAAGTTGGAGCGTCCCTGGATCATGCCCTGGTTCACCAACCGGCGGAAAGGCTCCTCCACACAGGACTTGCCGATGTCATGGAGGAATTTGTTCCAGAACCGGGAATAGAGCAGGTGACCGGTGGCATGTTCGATGCCGCCCACGTAAAGGTCAACGCACTGCCAGTAACCGGCAGCCTCCGCTGAAAAGTATTCCTTGTCGTTGTGCGGGTCCATGTAGCGCAGGTAGTAGCCGTTGGATCCTGCGAAGCCGGGCATGGTGTTGTAGTCGATGGGGCAGCCTTTATAGGTCCAGTTTTTGGCGCGGGCCAGGGGAGGCTCGCCCGTGGAGGTCGGCAGGTATGACTCCACCTCCGGCAGCATGAGCGGGAGCTCGCTCTCATCCATGATGTAGGGGATGCCGTCCTTGTAGTAGACGGGGAACGGTTCGCCCCAGTACCGCTGGCGGCTGAAGATGGCGTCGCGCAGCCGATAGTTTATCTTGCGCTGTCCGATGCCCATCTCCACTAACCGGTCGATAACGGCGGTGATCGCCTTTTTGACCGGCATCCCGTCAATGAAGTCCGAATTGATGCAGGTGCCGGACTTGCTGTCCTTTGATTCGCTCCAGCTGTCCGTGTCCTCCGGCTGTTCGCCGTCAGGCACCACCACCTGAATAATCGGAAGGTTGAAATGCCGTGCAAATGCGAAGTCACGGCTGTCGTGTGCCGGCACCGCCATGATGGCTCCTGTGCCGTAACCGGCCAGCACATAGTCGGAAACCCAAATAGGGATGCGCTCTTTGGTCAGCGGATTTACGGCAAAGGCGCCGGTGAAGACTCCGCTCACCTTTTTCACCTCCGCCTGCCGCTCGCGCTCGCTGCGGTTTTTGGCCCAGGTGACGTATGCCTCCACTTCGGACTTCTGTTCCGGCGTGGTGATTTCAGCTATCATTTCATGTTCCGGGCATAGCACCATGAAGGTGACCCCGAAAATGGTGTCGGGACGGGTGGTGAAAATTTCAAACGAACGGTTGTCTCCCTCAATCGGGAAAAAGACGGAGGCGCCTTCGCTGCGTCCGATCCAGTTGCGCTGGATCTCCTTCAGCGACTCGGACCATTCCACCTCGTCCAACCCTTTCAGCAGCCGCTCGGCGTAGGCGGTCACACGCAGCGACCATTGCCGCATCAGCTTCCGTTCCACCGGATATCCGCCACGCACCGAAACCCCGTTGACCACCTCGTCGTTGGCCAATACGGTTCCCAGTCCGGCGCACCAGTTCACCATGCTGTCGGAGAGGTAGGCGATGCGGTAGTGCATCAGAATCTCCTGCCGTTCCTTTTCGGAGAAGTTGCTCCATTCTGCTGCGGTGAACTGCGGCGTTTTCTCGTCGCAGGCGGCGTTCACATTAGCATTCCCCTCTTTTTCAAAGCTTTCAACCAATTTACTGATGGGCATCGCCTTTTGTGCGTTGTTGTCGTAATAGTGCTTGAAGAGCTGGATGAAGGTCCATTGGGTCCATTTGTAGTAGCGGGGGTCGCAGGTGCGCACCTCGCGGTCCCAGTCAAATGAGAGCCCCAGTTTGTCCAGCTGCTCGCGGTAGCGGTTAATGTTCTGCTCCGTGGTCTTTGCGGGATGCTGGCCGGTCTGGATGGCGTACTGCTCCGCCGGAAGCCCATAGGCGTCGTAGCCCATGGGATGCAGCACGTTGAATCCCTTCAAACGCTTGTATCTCGCATAGATGTCGCTCGCAATGTAGCCGAGCGGATGTCCCACATGCAGTCCCGCCCCAGACGGGTAGGGGAACATGTCCAGAATGTAGTATTTCGGTTTCGATGACCGGTTTTCGGCCCCAAATGTCCTGTTTTCGGCCCAAAACCGCTGCCATTTCTTTTCTATCTCATTGAAATTGTATTCCATGCGAATATCCTTTTATTTTTCAGCGAAAGATACAAATTTCCAAAAAAAATGGATACAGATGGCAGGGAAAGGGCAGAAAAAAAACAGGCCGCCTTCGGGCGGCCTGTTTTTTTTGTAGAGACGGTGCATGCACCGTCTCTACAAAAATATTTTCAGATGTATGCAATATTACCATTGACCCCCCGTTTTCAATTAAAAGAAAAAAATGTATCATTAAAATTTGATTTTATGTCTAATGAATCACTTATTCAGGCCTTTGATGGCGTAAATGTCCGCATGGTGTGGGACGAGGAAAAGGAGGAATATTTCTTCTCTGTGGCGGATATTGTGCAGGTGCTCACCGATAGCACAGATGTCAAACAGTATATAAAGAGGATGCGTAGCCGTGATCCGGAACTTGATTCCAGGTGGGGTACAATTTGTACCCCTACTCGTATGAAAGCTTCTGATGGAAAGTTTTACAACACCCAAGCAGCCAATATGGAGGGTGTTTTACGTATCATCCAGTCCATTCCCTCGAAGAAGGCAGAGCCGTTGAAACAGTGGCTTGCCAAGGTGGGCAGCCAACGCATTGACCAGATGATTGATCCTGAACTGACGTTTCAGATGGCTGTTGAGGACTACCGTCGTCAGGGTTACAGCGAGCAATGGATTATCGAACGCATGAAGTCCATCATGACGCGCAAGGCGCTCACTGACGAATGGGAGCGTGTCGGTGTCAAGGGGCAGCAGGAGTTTGCCGTCCTCACCAACATCCTCACCAAGGCCTGGAGTGGTATGAGCACCAAACAGTATAAGCAGTTCAAGGGGCTGATCAAAGAGAATTTGCGCGACAACATGACCAGTGTTGAGGTGGCACTCAATACATTGGCTGAAGCCTCCACACGCGAGTTGTCACGCCAGCGTAACCCCAAAGGTTTTGAAGCCAGCAAGCGCACCGCGCAGGATGGCGGTGATGTGGCGAAAGTGGCGCGTGTGCAATTGGAAAAGCAGCTTGGCCGAAGTGTCATTTCCCCTTCCAAAGCCTCTGATTATCTTGCACCAATTGAGGATGCCGATGCCAAGGTGCTGCCCGAAGGGGAGGAGTGATTTCGGGAAAAATACCGCCAATCAGAAAAAACGGTAGCCGACGCTTTTAAACAGGTCATATATGGTTATAAAAAACCAAAAAAAACAGGCTGCCTTCGGGCAACCTGTTTTTTTTGTAGAGACGGTGCATGCACCGTCTCTACAAAACATCGTCATTACCGGACAACATTCATTTTCCTAACAATCTGTTGCCCTTTGTATTCAACACCGTAATAATACAGCCCAGACGGCAGTGTTCCGGTTTGCAGCGTCACGCGGTTCGCACCAGCCGTGGCGGCGACAATTTCGCGATGCAGCAGCTGGCCGTTCACACCCATTATCGTCAGAGCAACCTCCGCATCC
>CACYHG010000008.1 GCA_902774175.1 uncultured Bacteroidota bacterium | reverse complement strand
TACGACCCGATCCGCTACACCATGTCCCAAGGGGGCAAACGGCTGCGTCCCGAACTATGCCTTATCGCCTGCCACACTTTGGGAGGCAACCCGAAACAGGCGCTGTATCCTGCCGTGGCTCTTGAACTGCTGCACAACTTCACCCTCATCCATGACGACATCATGGACCAGTCCGAATTGCGGCGCGGTCAGGAATCCGTATACAAGAAATGGGGGACCAACACAGCCATACTTGCCGGAGACACATTGTTAGGAATGGCCTACGACCTGATGCTTAAATACTCCACCATCGGATCGAACAAATGCTACAGTCTGATGACCACCACCTTCATCCAAATTTGCGAAGGACAGCAGATGGACATGGATTTTGAACGCCGCAAAGTGGTTCCCGTGGAGGAATACATGGAGATGATCCGCCTGAAGACATCTGTGCTGCTGGGTGCCTGCATGAAAGCCGGCGCAATATCCGCACACGCCTCCCCCGAAATACAGAACGCCTTTTACGACTTCGGCATTCAAATCGGACTGGCCTTCCAGATTCAGGACGACATGCTTGACGTATACAGCCAGACGGACAAATTAGGCAAAGCGATAGGTGACGACATCGCCACCAACAAAAAGACATACCTTTCCACCAAGGCGATGGAGCTGCTTCAAGGTGAGGAGCTGGCCGCCCTCAAACACTATTTCACAAAAAAGGACTTCAAACGTCAGGAAAAATTCGAGGGGGTCAAAAAACTGTATGATTCCTGCCACATCAAAGAGACGGCGACAGAGCAGGTCAAGGAACATTACGCTAAGGCTTTCCAGATTCTGGATACACTTGAACTGAAACCGGAACAGACCACGGAACTTCATGAGTTTACCAAAAGATTGATGTACAGGGAGTTCTAAACCGCTCCAGAATGGGTGAAACGTCAGTCTACACAAATAGGAAATGGATTATCCTGCTGCTGTTCGGCATCGTGATTGCGGTGTATGAGCTCCGCCTTTTCCAACTGCAGCTGCTGGATGAGCAATGGGACATAAAGGCGCGTAAAAACGCCTTGCGCTACGTGGATGACTTTCCGCCCCGGGGGCTGATTTACGACCGTAACGGCCAGCTGCTGGTGAACAACACAATCTCCTACGACCTGATGGTCATCCCGAGACTGGCAAAGATGGAGCCGCCCCAACAGACGGAGATCTGCCGGATTCTGGGGATTTCCGACTCCGACTATAACGCACGGATGGAAAAAGCCAGGAAATATTCAACCTACGCCGCCTCAATATTCATGCGCCAGCTTACGGAAGAGCAGCACAACTACATGGAGGAGCGCATGTACCAGTACACCGGATTCTACATGCAGGCACGCACCACCCGCAACTACCAGACCCACGCGGCCGCACACACCCTCGGATACATTGCAGAGGTGAACTACAACGACATGGAGAGGGACCCCTACTACAAGATGGGCGACTACATCGGGAAATCGGGAATCGAACGCTCATACGAGACAGAGCTGCGCGGCAAAAAAGGATTCAAAATCAAACTGGTGAACAACCTGAACCAGGAAAAGGGCGCATATGAGAACGGGAAATATGACACCGCAGCCATTCCAGGCAAAGACCTCTGGACCACATTGGACAAGGATCTGCAGGAATATGGCGAGATGCTCATGCAGGGCAAGCGCGGCAGCATCGTCGCCATCGAACCATCGACAGGAGAAATCCTATGCCTTGTCACATCCCCATCATACGACCCCGCCCTGCTTGTGGGTCGTGAACGGGGTGCGAACTACGCACGTCTAAATGACGATTCCATTGAAAAGCCGCTGTTCAACCGCGCACTCATGGCCATGTACCCGCCAGGTTCCACATTCAAGCTGGTGCAGGCGCTGGTAGGGCTTGAGGAGGGTGCGGTAACACCGGCCAGCCGTTTCCCCTGCTACGCCGGATTCCCTTACGGCGGCGGGCACAAACTGGGCTGCCACTCCCACGGCTCCCCCCTTGACATGCCTTCGGCAATCCAGACATCTTGCAACGCATGGTTCTGCTACGACTTCAAGGCCATGATGGAGAACAGGAAAAAATACAAGACCACAAAAGAGGCCTACGACGCATGGCGGCAAAAGGTATGCAGTTTCGGCTTCGGGGCACCGTTCAACAGCGACCTCGCCTATGAGAAGACAGGGAACATCCCCACCTCCGCCTACTACGACCGCTATTACGGCGAAGGCCGCTGGCGGGCCACAACAATCATCTCCATATCAATCGGACAGGGGGAAATAATGGTAACTCCGGTCCAGTTGGCCAACCTGGTCGCCATAATCGCGAACAAAGGGTATTACTATCCGCCGCACCTGGTGAAGGCCATCGGCAGCAGGGATTCGCTGAACAGCCGCTTCAACACACGGCACACGGTTGCAGTCAGTCCGCAAAACTTCGAACCTGTAATCGAAGGCATGAAACGGGCATGTCTGGCAGGCACCGCCCGTACCGCAGCAGTTCCCGGATTCTCATTGGGAGGAAAGACCGGAACAGCACAGAACCCGCATGGGAAGGACCACTCCATCCTGGTCTGCTACGGCCCTACGGAAAACCCGAAAATCGCCATCTCGGTAATTGTGGAGAATGCGGGGTTCGGAGCAACCTGGGCCGGCCCCATCGCAGGCCTTATGATAGAGAAATATCTGACGGACACCATCAAACGTCCCGATTTGGAGCAACGAATCAAAACAGCAGTCATCCGATAGGCCATGGAACAGAAAAAATATAAGATTGATGTGATTCTGGTGCTGCTTTTCCTGCTGTTTGTCGGCTTCGGCTGGCTCAACATATTTTCCACCACATACACCGACGGTTTCTCACTTTCAGCAAACTATGGGAGGCAACTGATCTGGATATGCATTTCAGGACTTGCGGCATTGTTCCTCATACTGCTTAACAGCCAGTTTTTCCGCAATGCGACCATGCCGCTCTACATTATTACAATGGTGCTTGTCGGTTTGGCGGCATTTGTCGGCAAAAAGACCAATGGAGCCAGTTCATGGCTTATGGTCGGCGGTTTCGGCATCCAACCGGCCGAATTCGGCAAATACGCCACCTGTCTGCTATTGGCCCGATATCTTTCCGACATCAAGACGCATATCGCCGCAACTGCAAAGCAGTTATGGACTGCCGTCATCATCATCTGCATCCCCATACTTCTGATTGTACTGCAGAACGATGTGGGTTCTGCCCTGCCCTTTGTATTTTTGGTGCTGGTACTTTACCGGGAAGGACTTACCGGCTGGGTGCTTACCATTGGAATAACCCTGATTGTGCTGCTGATACTTTCCATCCTCATCCCGCAATGGATCATAATTCTGATAATTACAGCCGTTTTCGGGTGGATATATTGGAAACAGCACAAACACCGCAAATACCGCGCAGGGATCATCACCGCCTACTGCATTGCCGTACTGTACGCCGTTTGCGTACACGGCCTGTACGAACATGCGCTGAAACCATACCAGAAGGCCCGCATCGAGGTGGTGCTTGGACTGAACCACGACACAAAGGGCATCGGCTACAATGTGAACCAGTCCAAAATCGCTATCGGCTCCGGCGGCCTGTTCGGACAGGGCTTCATGAAGGGCACTCAGACCACCATGAACTTCGTGCCTGAACAGAGCACCGACTTCATATTCTGCACCATCGGGGAGGAATGGGGATTTGTTGGGTCTGCCCTGCTGCTACTGCTCTATGCCTGGCTAATCTACCGCATAATCAACCGTTCCGAAATGCAGCGGGACCCGTTCATCCGCATTTACGGTTACTGCATCTCCTGCATCTTCTTCTCCCACCTGATGATCAACATCGGCATGACATTGGGGCTTCTCCCCGTTATCGGAATCCCGCTGCCTTTCATCAGTTATGGAGGCTCCTCACTTATTGCATACACATGCATGCTCTTCACATACATTTCATTGGATTCAAAAGCAAACAGCTGGTAAAACGGCTGTACGACAAAACATAAAAACTTATTCAACATGAAAAGACAACACCTGTTCCCCACACTCATCCTGCTGGCACTGGCCATTCCAGCACTTCACGCCCAGAACCATACACAAACCGTTACCGCCAAGCTGACCGACGCCTCCGTGTATCTGCGGGGAGCCACCCTGACCCACACCGCATCCGTCCAGTTAAAGAGCGGAGCACAGACCGTGGTGGTAAATGGGTTGAGCCCTGAAATTGAAATTGCAAGCCTTAAGGTTACGGTTTCGGGCAACAACATCCTCTCCTCCGCCGAATTCTCCAACGACTACGTCACTGTGAAAAGCGAAAGCGCCAAGATACAGCAGCTGCGCGACTCGCTCAAACTCCACCAGAAGAAATGGCAGGAAATCAACAACAGTCTCAGCGTAAATAACAAGCTGTTGAAAATCCTTTCCGACGGCATCACCAACAACACCCAACAGAAGGACAAGATCATCAGCAGCACAGAACTTTCTGACAACATGGACCTGTACAAGGCAAAAGCTCCGGCCCTGATGAAACAGCAGAACGAGCTCAAGGAGCAGCAGGAAGCCATAAACCAACATATCTCCAGACTGCAGAAACAGATCAAGCAGGACGAATCCAGGGAGAGGCAGCACAGCGGCGTGGTGACGCTCGCAGTCTCCGCACCGGTTGCGGCCAAAGCTGACATCACCATCACCTACTACACCGCAAAAGCCTCCTGGACACCATGCTACGACATACAGGTGCCTGCCGTGGGCAAACCGGTTTCGCTGATGGTGAAGGCGCAGGTGCGCCAGACCACAGGACTGGACTGGAAACAGGTGAAACTGAACCTCTCCAATGCGCACCCCAACCAGTCCAACCAGGCCCCGCTCTTCTCCGCATGGTTCCTGCGGTTGCAGAGCCCAGGCTCCGCATTTTCCAGAAAAAGCGCCGCATACTCAAACACCTTGGTCAGTTACAAGACCGCAGAGGCGGAAGTTGATGAGGATGCCAGTGATGAAATCCAGGAGGTGAAAGCCCCGAAATCGATGGACGACCTTGTGGAACTGCAGGAGAACGACATTGAGGCCTCATACGCGATTGCCCTGCCCTACAACATTCCAGGAAACGGCAAGGCGCAGCTCATCGACCTGAAGACCCACACATTAAAGGCTGACTACTATTACTATGCCGCACCCAAGCTTGCCTCCGAGACCTACCTTATGGTCACACTATCCGACTGGGAGCAGTACCGGCTGCTGCCCGGCGAGGCGAACGTTGTCTTCAACGGCACCCATACCGGCAAGACACGGCTTAACACCGGCACCACCGAACCTCTCACGCTGACACTCGCCACCGAACCGCGCATTGTCGTGAAACGGGAGAAACGCACCGACTTCTCTTCCACCAAGACTTTGGGCGGCAGCACCACCGCAACCCGCTCCCACCTCATCACCGTGAAGAGCAACATGAACCACCCTGTATCGCTGCGGCTCAAAGAGCAGTATCCCCTCTCCACCGACAAGGAGATGGAGGTTAAACTGACGGAAAACAGTCCGGAGGCCGGCACCAACAACAGCGATCTCGGCGTGCTCACCTGGGACTTTGAGCTGAAAGCAGGCGAAAGCCGCACATTCACCGTCACATACACCGTGAAATATCCGAAGGAAAAAAGAGTCATTCTTGAATAATATTTAATAAAAATGAAACGACTGCTGATCATCATCGCAATTATTGCATCCTATTCTGCCGCCAACGCCCAGCAGTGGCTGGACAAGGCCGTTCCGGACGGAAAGGTGGACAATGTCTGGAAAGGGACCGACCTTCCGCAGGGCTTTACCGGAAAAGGGGTCATCATTGGTGTCACCGATTGGGGCTTTGACTACACCCACCCTGTGTTCTACGACACATCCATGACCCGTTACCGCGTGCTTGGCGCATGGGACCAGTTCCGGACTGCCGGACCGGCGCCGGAAGGTTTCAGCTACGGCACCGAAATCATGGGGAAGGAGGCTCTGCTGAAAGCCCAATGTGACACCTTCAGCATCTACCAGTACGGCTATCACGGCACCCATGTCTCCTCCATTGCGGGAGGAGCCGGTGCAGGCACCAAATACAGAGGCATCGCCAACGACGCCGAATTCCTGTTTGTCTCCATCCAATTGGACGAACAGGCGGTCATGGACGCTTTCCAATGGCTGTACAACGTGGCCAAAAAAGAGCAGAAACGGCTGGTTGTCAATATGAGCTGGGGCGTTTACTACATGGAGAACAACGACGGTACCGGCCGTATTGCCAACTGCATCCGCAACCTCACCGACAGCGGTGTGGTCTTCGTAACCTCCGCCGGAAACAACGGGGACTGCAATTTCCATCTGTTCAGGGATTTTGCCACCAACAGCGACACATTGAAAAGCCAATTTCTGTTTGACAACCTGAACCAGCCCAACACCTATGGACAGGCCATCAGCATGCTCACAACTCCGGGTTGTGACTTCAAGTTCGGCATCACCGCCATGGACAAGGAGTATAAGACACGCTGTTTTTCCGGATTTTTCAGCACTTTGAACGATGCCGGATTCATAGACACCTTCATGGTCTATAGCGACAGCCTGCGGCAGGACACCCTCCGTTTCAATGCCAAAATCGAGCATAGCAATCCCTATAACCAACGGCCACAGGTGCTGCTCAAAGTGAAGACACCGCCCAGCGGCTACCAGATGGGACTGTTTGTCATTGCGGACAGCGGCCAGTTCCATGCCTGGAACGTGGTGGAGATCACCACCGGCATCGGAAACTGGGGAGACGATTTCAAGGCGCCTCTGACAGGATGGAGTGAAGGGGACAACGGTTACGGCCTGGGAACCCCTGCCGCAACCCCATGTCTGATCAGTGTCGCCTCGCACCTTGCCAAATACAAGATGGGGGCAGCCACCCGAGGCGGGGAGATTTCAAGCTTCTCATCGGCAGGCCCCAATGTTGACGGAAGTGTCAAACCGGAGATTTCGGCACCGGGCTCCAACGTGGTTTCAGCCATCTCCTCCTTCACCACCCGCTATAATGGAAGCTACACCCAAACCATCACCTTCAAAGAGAGAAGTTATGGGTTCGCAGCCTTAAACGGGACATCAATGGCCTCTCCATTCGTCTCCGGAGTCGTCGCCCTGATGTTGCAGGCCAATCCCTATCTGACCCCGGCTGAAGTGAAGGGAATCATCACTTCGACCGCCACGCAGGACTACGACACACGTCACGACGGTCCGGAACGGTTCGGATATGGAAAAATCAACGCCTTGGATGCGGTCAAAAAGGCTTTGGAGATGAACGGCACCCAGGATTTCCGCACCGACCATGCAGGATATGCTGTTTTTCCCAACCCAAGCAGCGGACAGTTTTACGTGACATTCCAGGGTGACGGCACCGCCACAGCCGAGATCTTCGATGTGAACGGACGGCTGCTGCTGCGCATGCCGCTGAATCCCGGCGTGCAGCCCATCGCGACAGAAAACCTGGCAAAGGGAATCTATTTTTTGAGACTGAACAGCAGACAAGGCACTGACATCCGAAAGGTTGTCCTGCAATAGCCGCCCCACCTGAGACAAAGGAAAATATTTCAGGGGAAGCGGCAAAGCTATCAGTATAATGAGTATTTTTGCGTTTTCTAAAAGAATATTAACATTAAAAAATAATTTATATGGAAGTATTATCTGACAGGATATTACAGATGGCCGCATCCGAAACGCTGGCCATGACACAGGCCGCGAGGGACCTCAAGGCGCAGGGAAAGGATGTCATCAGCCTGAGCATCGGCGAACCGGACTTCAACACTCCGGAGACCATCAAGGAGGCCGCAAAAAAGGCCATTGACGACAATTTCAGCCATTATCCCCCAGTTCCGGGCTACGCGGACCTGAAGGAGGCCGTCTGCAAAAAGTTCAAGAGGGACAACAACCTCGATTTCACCCCCGACCAGATTATTGTCTCCACAGGAGCAAAGCAGTCCATCTACCAGGTGGTGCAGTGCCTTGTCAACCCGGGTGACGAAGTGGTGATTCCGACCCCCTACTGGGTCTCCTACCGCGAGATTGTGAAGGTGGCCGGCGGCGAATGCATATATGTGAAGACGGAAATCGAAAACGACTTCAAGGTGACCGCCGAACAGCTGGAAAAGGCCATCACGCCGAAGACCAAGCTCATCATGTTCAGCAGCCCCTCCAACCCGACCGGCATGCTCTACAGCAAGGAGGAGCTCCGCAAGATTGCCGACATGCTGCAGAAACATCCGCAGGTCTATGTGATGGCCGACGAAATCTACGAGCACATCAACTTTGTTGGCAAGCACGAAAGCATCGCCCAGTTCCCCGAAATCAAGGAGCGCGTGATCACCATCAACGGTGTGGCCAAGGGTTACGCCATGACCGGCTGGAGAATCGGTTTCATCGCCGCGCCGCTCTTCATCGCCAAGGCCTGCAACAAGCTGCAGGGACAGATTACCTCCGCCACCTGCTCCATTGCCCAGAAGGCCACCGTGCGTGCAATGGAGCTTGACCCCGCCACCGACAAGGACATCATCTGGATGCGCGAACAGTTCAAGGAGCGCCGCGATTTGGTCTATAAGCTGTTATGCGAGATTCCGGGCCTGAAGGTCCGCCTGCCGCAGGGCGCATTCTATTTCTTCCCCGAGGTGAGCAGCTATTTCGGCAAATCCTACGGCGAATACAGCATCAAGAACAGCACCGACCTCTGCATGTACCTGCTGCATGAGGCCAACGTGGCCACGGTGATGGGTTCCGCCTTCGGCGACGACAACTGCATCCGCCTCTCCTATGCAACCTCCAAGGAGGCCCTGATTGAGGCCATCCGCCGCATCAAGGAGGCACTGGCGAAATTGAAATAACGTTTTGTTTCATACTTATCACGCCTCCGGTGACACCGTTTGCCGGAGGCTATTTTTTTATAAAAATGGAGAACGTGTTCAGATTTTGACTATTTTTGCAAATCATAATACACTCTGGCATGAAAAAGAGACATACAAATAAAGACTTCGCAGCAGTCGCTTTCTGCACACTGCTGTTTGCCCTTGCCGCAACATCCGTTCAGGCACAGAATCTGTTCATTCCTGCCAAAGATGCGGATTGGATTGACGACGACCCTTTTCTGCAACAGACGGTATTTGAAGGAAGCAATTGCTACTATTTCTGCAATCCTGCACTTTCATGGCATAAGAAATACGCACTCAGCCTGCACGACAGCACGCTGGTATATGTCCGTGTCCTCCGGGACGATTGGAAAAGCTGGCTTTTGACCGGTTTTTGGAAACCGAAGACACTCCGTTACGAGATGAGCTTGCGCCAAACCGAACAGCGTGCCATCCTTGACCTGTTGGAGGCGGCCACACAAACGGCAAAACCCAGAAACATGGATATTGGAACCGACGGTGCAACATGCTATCTTTGCCATAATGCGCGTAAAGTGGAGGTTCACTATCCTTTCGGCGGGACACTCACCACACTGACGGTAAATGCCTTAGACAGCCTATGCTATGCCACTGAGCACAACGACAGAGCCGTGCTGCTCCGTCAAATAGAAACCTGCCGGACACTTACCGATGAGTTCCGGCAGCTTTATCAAAGCACCTGTAATTTTCTTAAACCGGACAAACCATACCCAGTCCTCAACATCCATATTAGCAGCGACAATGAAATTCTTGTAAATGATAAACCTTGCAGCCTACAGCAATTGAAGGATGTTGTTAAAACATTTATGGACACATCTGGAACTGAGATCATAAAAATCAAGCATTTGGGAGAATATCCGGTGTCTAGAGGGGTTATCAATTTCAGCAGTTCAAGGAATGCTTTATACAAACTGTATTGCGATGTACAGAAAGAAATAACTACAGCCATCAATGAGCTGCGTGATGATCTTGCACTAAAAAAATTCGGGAAGAAGTTCGAGCATCTGGATACTGATTTCCAGGCTGCGATAAATGAGGCGGTTCCTTTGAACTTTGAAAAATAAGTTTTTGAATAACAGACTATAGGGTATCTGAAATCACTTTAGCATGAAATCAAAAAGCCGCTTAAACCGCAAAGGCACGCCACGCAGAAAGCGTCGCAAATGGAAAGTGGTGATTGCGACCCTATTGGCATTGGCCGTCATCACCGTAATAGTTTCCAACGTGACGGTTTCCCATTGGTCACGCGGCAGATGCCACACCAACACGGAGAACGTTCCCTCGGGGAGGGTTGCACTGCTGCTCGGCACCTCGCGCTTAGGACGGCACGGCAACCTGAACCCATATTTTGTTTACAGGATTGATGCTGCCGCAAAACTGTACCATAGCGGAAAAAACCGCAAGATACTCATAAGCGGCGACAACCGCCGGAAAGGCTACAACGAACCGGAGGATATGCGTAATGCGCTCATTGCGAAAGGAGTGCCTGACAGTTGCATTGTATTGGACTATGCCGGATTCCGCACCTACGATTCCATGGTGCGCGCCAAAAAGGTGTTCGGACAGGACAGCCTGATTGTGGTGTCGCAGCACTGGCACAACGAACGGGCACTCTACATTGCACACCGCATCGGAGTGGAGGCCGATGCCTTTGACGCGAAGGACCGCACAGGATTCACAACCATCCGCCTCACCGTGCGCGAATGGCTCGCCCGCACCAAGATGGCAATCGACCTGTTGTTCATGCATGACCCGCATTTTCTGGGCGAGAAAATAGAGATTTAACCGCCCACCCCCCGGATTCGTATCGGAATTTTGATTACTTTTGCAAATTCTGAAAAAAAATGAAAACACAAACGATTAAATGGAGATACACAATAGTATTCAAAAAAATGAACAACCTCAAATAAAAGGGGAAATAATCCTTTATCAACCGACAGAGGATATTCGTATTGAGGCACGTATTGTTTATGAAACAATCTGGCTCACACAACAACAAATATCTATGTTGTTTGGCACGAAACGTCCTGCCATAACAAAACATATTTCAAACATATACTCAAGTGGAGAACTTGACAAAGAGAGCACATGTTCCATTTTGGAACACATGGGCAACGAAGAAAGACAGCGATACGCCACAATGTATTACAACCTTGATATAATTCTTGCTGTCGGCTACCGTGTAAACAGCTTCAATGCCACACAATTCAGAAAATGGGCGACTAAAGTACTGAAAGATTATCTGATAAAAGGATACTCGGTCAACAATAGACTTGAAAGATTGGAACAACGAGTTACAAAAACTGAGGAAAAAATTGATTTCTTTGTCCGCACCGCATTACCCCCTGTTGAGGGAGTGTTTTACAACGGCCAGATATTTGATGCTTACGTTTTTGCCACAGATTTGATAAAAACCGCGAAAAAGGACATCATACTAATTGACAACTATATAGACGAGTCTGTTTTACTGATGCTTTCAAAACGAAATGCGAAAGTTCATGCAACAATCATCACACAATCAAATTCAAGAACAACCCTACTTGATATTGAAAAGTATAACGCACAATATACACCAATAGAAATAAAAAATAGTGATTTTATCCACGACCGATTCCTAATCATTGACAAAGAGGTGTACCATATTGGCGCTTCATTGAAAGACCTTGGAAAGAAATTGTTTGCATTCTCAAAAATGAATATTTCCGCAGAAATGATACTGCAGATGACCGTGCTGGATGAGGCTGAAAACAGGAAACAGCTGAAATAAAAAATGGTAAGAATACTGAAATCCGTATCCAATTTTTGACTACTTTTGCAGCCGAAACATAAACAGAGTATTCAACATGAAGGAAATGAAAAATCAGACCGTTTTATATGCCACAAACCAGCATAGTATGAAAAGAAAGAGCGAGCAATCACTCATAGTGGACAAAAAAACTTCCGACAGAGAATTGATTTCTGTGGAAGAATATTTCGACACTTTACGGGAAAGGGTGAACAAGCATTATGAAAATCTACAAGGTTAGGATGCATCGTAGTGCGGTGCAGGACCTGAACGAGATTTTCGAATTTCTTATAACCATTGGATCAAATGAACGAGCGAATCGCTATATCAATGCGATGATGAAAGAAGTTTTATCTCTTTCTATATTTGCCGACTTGTATCCATGTAGCAGATATGCGGAAATTCGCAGGTATCATGCACATGCACGCCATTTGATAAGCCATAACAAGCGATGGGTATATGTTTTCCATATTGAAGACGATATGGTTATTGTTGACCGCATCCGTCCTTCAAAACTGATTAAAAAGTAACCGACAGTTCATCTGTATTCAAGGTCGGATTTTTTTCCTCAAACTTCTGCCTACGTATTCGGAAAAGTTGTACCTTTGTAAGTTTGGAGGTAAAGTGTTCTTGCCTTCAATAGGGTTTTGTAATATATTGGAAATTAAAGTAATAAAAAACAATAAACATCCATTAAACTATAAATAATTATGGCAGAAAAAAAATTTATGACATGTGACGGCAACTGCGCGGCTGCGCACGTGGCCTACATGTTCAGCGAAGTGGCCGCCATCTACCCCATCACCCCGTCAAGCCCGATGGCAGAATACATTGACGAGTGGAGCGCAGGCGGCAGAAAGAACATTTTCGGGGAAACCGTGAAAGTGGTTGAAATGCAGAGTGAAGCCGGTGCTGCCGGTGCCGTGCACGGCTCATTGCAGGCCGGTGCGCTGACCACCACCTACACCGCCTCCCAGGGTCTGTTGCTGATGATCCCCAACATGTACAAGATTGCCGGTGAGCTGTTGCCGGGCGTGTTCCATGTGAGCGCACGCGCCTTGGCGGCCCAGGCTCTTTCCATCTTCGGTGACCATGCCGACGTGATGAGCACCCGCCAGACCGGTTTCGCCATGCTGGCGACCAGCTCCGTACAGGAAATCATGGACCTCGCTCCCGTGGCGCATCTGGCAGCCATTGAGGGCCGCGTGCCGTTCCTGCATTTCTTCGACGGTTTCCGCACCTCCCACGAAATCCAGAAGGTGGAGGCCACCGACCAGGACGAAGTGGCCAAACTGATTGATTGGGACGCTTTGAAGGCCTACCGTGAAAGGGCTTTGAATCCTGAGCATCCTGTGACCCGCGGCACTGCCCAGAACGGTGACATCTACTTCCAGACCCGCGAGGCGCAGAACGCCTACTACAACGCCATCCCTGACATCGTGGCCAAGTACATGAAGGAGATGAGCCGCATCACCGGACGCGAATACCGTCCGTTCGACTACTACGGCGCAAAGGATGCCACCGACATCATCATCGCCATGGGCTCCATCACCGATGTGGTGAAAACCGTGATTGACAAGGAGAATGCCGCCGGCAAGAAATACGGCCTGGTGAATGTCCACCTGTACCGTCCATTCAGTGTGAAGTATCTCGGCGAAGTGCTGCCTGAGACTGTGAAACGCATCTGCGTGCTTGACCGCACCAAGGAGATCGGCGCCAACGGCGAACCTCTGTATCTGGATGTTGTCGAAGCCTTCGCCAACTGCAAGGATATCCCCGCCGCCAACAAACCGATGATTATCGGCGGACGCTACGGTTTGTCTTCAAAGGACACCACCCCCGCCCACATCCTGAGTGTGTTCAACAACCTCACCTCCTCCAAACCGATGAACCAGTTTACTATCGGCATTGTGGACGATGTTACCAACCTCTCCCTGCCGGTGCTTCCGGAGATTTCCATCCTGCCGAAAGGCACCTTCGAAGCCAAGTTCTACGGCCTCGGCGCCGACGGAACGGTGGGAGCGAACAAGAACTCCATCAAGATTATCGGCGACAACACCGATAAATACAGCCAGGCCTATTTCGACTACGACTCCAAGAAGTCCGGCGGCTACACCTGCTCGCACCTGCGTTTCGGCGACCAGCCCATCCTGGCCCCGTATCTGGTCGGAACCCCTGACTTTGTGGCCGTCCACGTGCCTTCCTATCTGAGCAAGTACGACTGCCTGCGCGGTCTGAAGGACAACGGCACCTTCCTGTACAACTCCCCGTGGAGTGTGGAGGACACCAAGAAGCATCTGCCTGATTTCGTGAAGAAATATCTGGCCATGCACCATATCAACATGTACATCATCGACGCCACGAAGATTGCCGCCGAGATTGGTCTGGGCAACCGCACCAACACCATCCTGCAAAGCGCCTTCTTCAAGATTTCCGGCGTTATTCCTTACGACCTGGCCGTTGAGCAGATGAAGAAATTCATCGTCAAATCCTACGGCAAGAAGGGTGAGGATGTGGTTAACAAGAACTATGCGGCCGTTGACCGTGGCGGTGAGATCACCAAGATTGACATCCCTGCCGAATGGGCCAACCTGCCTTGCAGCACCGACTTTGCCGTCCCCACACAGGCCGGCGATCCCGACTTCATCAAGAATGTGATGCGCCCGATGGTGGCACAGTGCGGCAACGACCTGCCTGTGAGCGCCTTCAAGGAAATCATCGACGGCACATTCCCAGCTGGCACCACCGCATACGAAAAACGTGGTGTGGCCACCGTGGTTCCCGAATGGAATCCTGCAAACTGCATCCAGTGCAACCAGTGCTCGCTGGTCTGCCCTCACGCCGCCATCCGTCCTGTGGTCATGACCGACGAGGAGATGAAGAACGCTCCCGCCAGCATGAAGGCCATCGATGTGAAGGCTCCGAAGGAGTTGGCCGGAATGCACTTCCGCATGCAGGTTTCCGTCATGGACTGCACCGGCTGCGGCAACTGCGCCGATGTATGCCCCGCCAAGGAGAAGGCTCTTGTGATGAAACCGTTCGAAAGCCAGCTCGGCGAAGCCGAAAACTGGGAATATGGCCAGAAGAAGGTCGCCTACAAGGACAACCTTATCGACAAATACGCAAGCGTGAAGAACAGCCAGTTCGCACAGCCGCTGTTTGAGTTCAGCGGTGCCTGCGCCGGCTGCGGCGAGACCCCGTACATCAAGACCATCACCCAGCTGTTCGGCGAACGCATGATTGTGGCCAACGCCACCGGATGCTCCTCCATCTACGGCGGTTCCGCTCCTGCAACCCCATACTGCAAGAACTACCGCAGCGGCAAGGGCGTGGCATGGGCCAACTCCCTGTTCGAGGATAACGCCGAGTTCGGTCTCGGTATGGCCACCGGTTACCGCAAGCTGCGCAGCGACTTGCGCAAGAAAGCCGAGGAGCTGGTCGGCGTGACCGCTTTCGACTGGATGCGCGAAGCTACCCAAAAGTGGCTCGACACCTACGACGACACCATCTCCAACAGCGTTGCCACGGACGAATTCGTCGCCGCTTTGGAGAAGGCCATCCTTCCCATTGATGGTTGCATTGACTTCTGGAACGGCCAGGGCAAGGAGCTTTACGGTGCTGAGGTTGCCGCACAGAAACTGCAGGAAGCCAAGGACGCCAAGGCTGCCGGCAGCCCCATCTGCCCGTGTCACGGTTGTGAACTGGAGAGCGAGCTGTTAGCCAACAAGGACTTCCTGGCCAAACGCAGCCAGTGGATCTTCGGCGGTGACGGCTGGGCCTACGACATCGGTTTCGGCGGTCTGGACCACGTTCTGGCCAGCGGCGAGGATGTGAACGTCCTGGTGCTCGACACCGAGGTGTACTCCAACACCGGCGGACAGAGCTCCAAGGCCACTCCGGCGGGTGCTGTCGCCAAATTTGCCGCCTCCGGCAAGAAGGTGCGCAAAAAAGACCTCGGCATGATTGCCAAGAGTTACGGCTATGTGTATGTGGCACAGGTCGCAATGGGCGCCAACCAGGCTCAGTACTTCAAAGCCATCAAGGAGGCCGAGGCCTACCACGGACCGTCCCTGATTATCTGCTACGCTCCGTGTATCAACCACGGCATCAAGATCGGCATGGGCCACTCCCAGCTGGAAGAGAAGCTCGCCGTCGATTGCGGTTACTGGCACCTGTGGCGTTTCAACCCTGCCGAGGAAGAGGCCGGACAAAACGGCTTCCACCTGGACAGCAAGGAACCCGACTGGAGCAAGTTCCAGAACTTCATCATGGGCGAGGTCCGCTACAACTCGTTGCTGAAGACCTTCCCCGAAGAGGCCAAGGAGCTCTTCGCCAAGACCGAGCAGTTCGCGAAACTCCGCTACGAAGGCTACAAGAAGCTGAGCGAAGGGAAGTAAACCTTCTATTAATGTATGTTATTAAAGGGAGGTCTTCACCGACCTCCCTTTTTTGAAAAAACGATGATGGGACAAGATAAAGATATAACGATAACGTTTTCACCCTCGAGAGGTTCGTGGATCGAAAACATTATTAAGGCTCGTTCTGCTATTGTGAATGGGGAAAAACGATTGTGCTTTGTCATGACAGATAGTCTTTCACCGTCCACAACAGAACCCTTGCATTATGTTACGATGTCATGTCTCATTGATTTTATCAAAAAGAATGGCTGTCAGGTGCAATTGATCATAAAAAACGAACAATTGCTGAATTTTATCACCAAGGATATTCGTCTCTCATCTTATTGGATGAATGATGGCACACAAGAATTTACCGGGCCCGAGCCGAGTCCCTACAATTTATGGCGAATAGATGACAATTCGTATTATAATTATACAATTGCTCTCAATCATTTTTTTCAAAACAGGTATTTTTTTGGTAAAGATTTGTCTGGATTAAACAACTGCATTTCTGAACTTTTCCAAAATGTATTCGATCATGCAGAAGCTTGTGGTACGGCATTTTCGTTCATAGAGTATATGGAGTTGGAAAAGGTGATTAATATAGCGGTTTGTGATTTCGGCAAAGGGATTCCAACGACATTGAGCCGGCAATATTCCGATCCAAAGGAAGCCTTGGAGAAGAGTCTTCAACAGGGAATATCAGCCGGGAGCCAACGGCACAACATGGGTTTTGGAATGCATAATATCATTTCAACCATGACATCTTTGGATGAGATGCGGATTGTATCGAATAATGTGATGCTCTACCGATACAATAGTCATAATGAGATATACGAATTGCCTTTCAATTTTGGAGGTACGCTCATATACATGACCATACACATTGATAGTTTTGAAGACGAAGAAATACTTACTACGTTTGAGCTTTAACATATAAATTATGATAGAATTAAAGAACATTTTGAACAATCGTGCATATCCCGAAAGCGGGGCGATTTTGTATGAGATTCTTTGCAAGACCATAAAAGATAACAGCAAGGTTGAAATTGATTTGGAAGGTGTTGTTTCATTACCCTCCATCTTTCTCAATGCATCATTTGGCAAAGCCGTTGCATTATATGGCGTGGAGAAGGTAAAGCAGAGTACTCGTTTTCATCACATTAGCAAGACACAAGCAGAACGTCTCAAGGAATATTTTGAACGATTCTGCCAAGTTCAAACGGTTTGAACCAACGAAATCAGGAAAAATATGAAAGGTTCAAAATCGCATCTTTTAGAGTTTTTGGGAAGTTTCCGAAAGCGTTTTAGGGGCAAAGGCGTGGAGCTGCTGTTCTTTCACAGCCAAAGCGAATACAGGTTGGAAAGGTAATAGAAATAATAAATCAAGTAAAAACGAAAAGAGAAAACTATAGAAGAAAATTAAATTAACATATTATTAATCAAAGCGTTTGCTATTTGTTCGAGTAACACTGAAACGTAGGAAATTTCAAAATTACACCGAGAACAGATTGTAAACACCCACAGCGTGGGCGTTTTGTCTGTGTAATCGGTTTCCTACGACCGCAGTGTTAAGGCAAAATTGCCCACGCACTGTATTCGTAGGGGACAAATTGCCAAACGCCAAAATGAAAGCGTATGGCAAAGGCAGTCAAGCTACACGGGCGGGTTTATACGCCCGATTATTTGGTCAAGGCAATCCTTGATTTCGGAGGATATCACAAACAGGCTATCCTCAAAAAACACGTCATTGACAATAGTTGCGGTGACGGTGCTTTCCTCACAGAAATTGTGCGGCGATATTGCACATCTTTTCTTGCCCAGAAACAGGATTTATCCAAGTTGAGGCATGAGTTAGAGACATTCATCCATGGCATTGAATTAGACGCTGTGGAATGTGACAAATGTATCCAAAACCTCAACACTATAGTGGAAGGATACGGTATATCCAAAATGAAATGGGACATTGTCAATGCCGACACGCTAACCGTTGACCGTTTCAATGGAAAAATGGATTATGTCTTCGGTAATCCGCCTTATGTGCGCGTCCATAATCTTGAAAACAGTTATGAAACCGTAAAGAAGTTCAAGTTTGCAGAAGGCGGAATGACAGATTTGTTCATCGTCTTTTTCGAGATTGGATTTAATATGCTGGCAAAAGGCGGATTAATGTGCCTGATTACTCCGAGCTCATGGTTAGGAAGTTTGGCTGGGACACATCTTCGTCAATACATTCACACACATCAGAATTTGTCAGGTGTGATTGATTTGGAACATTTTCAACCATTCGAAGCCACGACATACACTTTCATTTCCCGATTCTATAAATCAGAGAAAATCAATCAAATAGATTACTACACCTTTGATGGGGAAAAAAGCAAAGCGAAATTTCACGACAAACTTTCTTATTCAGATATACAGATAGGTAAAAACTTCTATTTTTCAAAAAAAGAAAGCCTTTCACTTCTGAATAATATCAAGACGACATACGGGTATCCATACGTATCTGTGAAAAATGGCTTTGCCACACTTGCCGATAAAGTTTTTATAGGCGACTTTGATTTCTCAGAAGGAACCATTGACATTTTGAAAGCATCTACCGGGAAATGGAGCAAATGTATTTATCCATATGACAAAAGGGGAAAACCTTTGCCTTTGGAGGTTTTTATGAATAATACAAAAGCTTATAACCATTTGTTGTCTCATCAAGACAAACTTTCCAAAAGCAGAGATATTGAAGATGATAAGTTCTGGTATCTCTTTGGGCGAACTCAAGCACTGAAAGATGTTTCAAAGGTGAAATATGCTATAAATACTCTTATTAAAGATAAAGGCAGCATCAAATTAGAATGTGTCCCACAAGGTTCGGGTATTTACAGCGGATTATACATACTTACTGACATTGAATTTGAGACAATCGAGCAACTTGTTTATTCAGAGGATTTTATCAATTACATAAAGCTTCTGAAAAATTATAAAAGTGGTGGCTATTACACTTTCGCATCAAAAGATTTAGAGCAATATTTGAATTACAAATTATCTGAAAGATATGGACAATCAAGAATTTCTAACGGTAGTCGGGAACTCTTTTAAAAAGTTCCTAGAAACAGGTTCTCGCAGTAATGAGAAACTGAAGATTCTGCACGGTGCCATCGCCAAAGATTTGAAAGAACGTTTGGGAGCTGGCTATTATGTGCAGTCCTTGGGGGTAGGAAACGGCAAAGAAATGAAATTAGACGGTCGATACATCGATAAAGTGGTTGACATCACGATTCTAAAAAATGGGAAACCTATTGCAGGCATCGGTGTGAAGTTCGTGATGCAGAACTATTCTCAGAACTCCAACAATTATTTTGAAAATATGTTGGGCGAAACGGCGAATATTCGTTGTGCAAACATTCCATATTTTCAGATATTTATCATTCCGGACAAACTGCCCTATTACAAAAATGATGGCACTATTCAGAAATGGGAGGAGTTTTCCGTTCACAATTCTACCAAATACCTGACTCTTTCCAAAGATGACATTCAGACTTCTGTGCATACACCTACCAAAACGCTATTGTTTGTAGTGCATCTTCCTGATATAGAACGAGCTGTTTGCGACAGATATGACTATATCAATTATTACGAACAACGAGATGATTTCATGGTTTGTGAGTCACCTATTCAATACGGCAACTTTTCTTCCGCAGTGATACACAATGACTACAATGATTTTGCCGAAAAAGTAGTGCATTACATACGCTTTTTGTAGAAATTAATCCGGTTGTAGTAGAACGATGTTCCGAAATTTAGATTCCATTGCGCTGACTAGTCCTAAAAAAACTGTAACGGTTATTTAGGACTAGTCATTGTGATTTGTATTATTTTCTTTATTGCGTCACAAACACTCGACAACTCACCATCAGGTAAAAAACAAGCCAATATAGCAAATCGACACAAGAATCTGAATTAGAAAGAAAATCTGTACCATCCGAACTATCTGTGTGACCTGAAAACATTATTCATGAACTGCAAAACCTAATAAGCCGTAAGCCAAATCATCTTTTTATCAAGGCTCTTCTCCTCATATTCGAAGTTCGAGAAGAACTCCTTGATGGCCTCCATCCTTCTACAAGTTCAGAATGTCACCACCTTTACGCAACGCATTTATAATATTGTCGAACCAAAGATTCGGCATCTGCTTGGACGTCGGGTTCAAACACGCTTTCAGAACTGAAGGTCACCAAGTCAGTTATAAAACTATCTATATAGAACATATTTTTGTTATTTATTTTTTTATCAATTACCCCGTACCTTCTCTTCCATATGGTCTATCACATCCAATAATCCTTCTATGGAGAGTGTTGGATAACCCTTTTCTATCATAAACTGTTCTATAAATCCCTTGTTTGCAATTAAACTCGAATCTAAAAAAACATACTCACCCAAACCAGACTTTGTACCTTCGTAGAATTGCTTAATTGCATGTAATTGAATCCTCTCTGGAATCCTCAACGTATGAGCTTCATACATCAATCTATCATTGATGCCCAATCTAAGATACTCGGGCCAATAAGTCGCAGTTCCTCTTTCTAAGCCTTTGGCCTCATTCATATAAGAAAGTATTGAAACAGCCTTGTCATGAACCAAACCTTGTAAAAACATCACCATTAAGATAACATCATCAACCTTTACATTCAAATCATCTGATATCTCATGATATTGATAGCCTTGCATCCACATTATAGCCACATTCTTCAACTTATCTATATCCTCAAAAAGACGTTGCTTTGTAGATGACTCTCTTATCTCCTCTTGTATAGTAGGCAATGCAAAAATGCCACTCAACATCATTGACACAAAAGCATCATCGTCAACAGCCCATAATTCAGATGCCATTTCAACATGTTCGTCTGTAATATATCCTTCCACAGCCTCCAATTCACGAAGGTTTAAACCAGTCGCTTTTGCCAATTGGTACCGCTCATTTTCAAAGTTCTCCTTTAATACTTTGTGTCTTGTTGTAAACACCTGTTTCAGCACATCCTTTTCTTCAACACCCGACAACGTATAGGCCAATGACTCAGAGACCAAAGCATCCATATCCATTTCATTCACATTCCCGTCAGAACTACGGATTATCATTTCATCAATGGCATCTGAGAAACTAGCTACCGACAAGAGCTCATTAATATTCGCATCTTTATTAATAACTTTCCTATTAACCAAGTCTTCAATCATTACGAATAACGCACCCTTCATCTTTTCCAACTCACTGTCGTCTGGATTCAATGACTGTTTGATTGTTTTTATGAGCCGACTGTTTCTATATGTCACTGGCACCATGACCGTTCCATATCTTTCTCTACCTGCTCTCCCCACTCTTCCAACAATGTTTTTTAAACGAGTATTTGGCAGAAATTTTCCCGGATTAGATTGATCCATCGCAAAGGCTATTACAATGGTTTTTATCGGGAGATTTATTCCTTCTGCAAGTGTGGTGTTGCTGATTATAAGCCTAAATACACCTTTATCATAAGCACGCTCTATTTTTTCCCTCAAATCTTGCGGTACATCGCCGTGATGATATGCAAAAGCATGAGCCAAAGCTCGACATAACAAGTGGTCATTACCCAATTGATAGGATGCATATTCTTTCAGATTGTTAAGTTGAGACTGGTCTCCCACATAATTCTGCGGTGCATCAAAACTACCTTTATCCACCATACCCATCAAATGTTTAGCAAGTGCAGTACAACTCACACCTTTCGTCTTACCTGTTGTAAAGAGCAGAACCGAGCCTGCTTTAAGTGATCTTAACGCAAGGGTACAGCTAACAGGGATATAATTCACTTTCCACCGCCTTTGTTTCTCGTCAAAAATTCTCAGGTTATCACCCTGTGCATTCTCTTTAGTGATAAACGATGTTATCTGATGGCTTGTTCCGCCATCATCTCCATATTCCAAATTCAAATCTATATTTTTATCCCCCACAAGAGCCTCGGCCAACAACAATTTACTTGGTCTGTATCTACTATCACCTATATGCTCATCCGTTCCCTTTAGCCAATGGTTCACAACATCTATATTGGGGATAATGGCAGAAATAAACAAGAACCTCGCTGTATTTCTTTGTCTCAATCTCGACAGCAACAACTCATAGTTGATACCTCTGCTTTTGTCTTCCAACAATTGTCCTTCATCACAGATTACCAAAGTAAAGCTATCCAGCGTTTCTTGCGAATAGGATTCTATCGACATAAACGACTCTGGTGTGGCCACCAACAACTGGGCATCCTCCAAACCATCCTCGACTATGGAGGCGGCACTACCGCCATATTTTGTGGCATATGTGAACCCTAAACCTTTGTGAATTTTACGAAACCGATCTCTCAATTCACGGCTTAAAGCCCTCAAAGGGGCAAGGTAAAGAACTCGCGCCTGTGGATTTCGTTTTATTTCGTAATGTATCAGCAATTCCGTGATATACGACTTTCCTGCGCTGGTTGGCATCTTCAAGCTAAATGCGCCTTCGAATGAAAGAAGTCCTTTATCAATTGCATCCTGTTGCGATGGCAAAAAAGAAAAGATATGCTGCCAATAAGAATGTCTTGCGTAGGCTTTCCAATCAAATTCTAAATCTATCTTCCGCAAAGACTGCCAAATGTTATCACGACAGAACTTCTTCAACACACAACGTAGAACACTTGTCATGTAGAAATCCGTTGGCGAATCGAAGTCACGCTCGTCATATTTCTTGTAGTAAGCATTAACAACCTGATTTAATAAGTCATCATTGCCCTTGACTATAAAACCTTCTAATGGTTTGAATACAGGAAAATAATGATTTCTCACATCTTTCTCTCTTGCCGACTTACCGCCAGAGACGATAAATGATAAAAGTTGTGCAGATTCATCTTCATATACATCCATCCGAATATCTGACATCACCCATGAAGCCACAGCAGTATAGTCACACAGGTAATAAATGGATGCCACATAAAGCTGATTGTTCAACATCCGCACACCAGTAAAAGCATCAGCAGTTTCTTTCTGTGAGTATAGCAACAGACCTTTCACAAGAGCCTGCAAAGCTCGTTTAAGCTGCTCATATTTTTCCTGGCTATTAGTTTCGAAATACATCTTCAGTATATCGTGGAGCGTGCCGAGCAATGAAATATAGTAATCATCTTGCCGTTCCACAAACTCACCTTCTACATCCGCACCATAGCTTCTGCAGAATTCATACTTTTCCGATTCTGTTAACCAATCAGTTAGCCTTGCCATTATTCGTTACTTTGCCTGTTTGCGCATCTCAGCATAAACACTTTCATATACGTTTTGAAGATTATCCATGGGAATGCAGTACACATTCTTTACATTCGGATGCATCGTTAAAAGGTCACCCGGCATCCTAGACATCTGCTTGGCTAATGTAGAGCTGTCCACTATTGCCACAGCATTATATACTTTCTTGTAGGTTGTTTTCTCAGCTTCACGAAACCTGTATATCTGTTTGTGTAAATCATATAAATTCTCGTCTTCACATCGGGTTAGTAAATATGGGATAGTTTCAGCCGCCCTTTCTACTGCATCTTTATTGGCATCAAACACAGCCTCAATGATAGTACATTCAAGTTTCCCATCCTTATAGTTTTTATATGATGGTTTTACATGCACTTTATATATCCCATCACCTAAACCCGTAGCGCAGGTTTTCACTTCGTATGTAAACATCGCATCATCAACAGATGGGTTGCCTGCATCATGCAGTTCAAACAAAATAACATCAGTATATTTACTGGCATCCTTCTTGCTGTCTTTAAATCGCCACTTCATGGGTATTACATTTACAGATGGCGACCATATCTGACATGCCATATAAAAAGAAAGTATTTCCCCAAAATCACCAGACATCACATTGCCATTTCTTGGTAACCTTCGAGAAATGGCTTCTTTTCTTGTTGTAGGAAAATGACTGACAATATGATTAAGTTTGTCTGTTGCGATATAAGCCTCCCTGAATGGAACTAAACAATCCTGAACAAAACTTGCGGTTTTTGTGTTGTCAAATACATAAAAGCACAATCCAGAAGCAGGATACAAACTCGTATCAAAATTGAAATAGTCAGATATTGCCGCCATTGATAATCTTGTTTTTGCTACATCAAATTTTCAAGAATTCAGTCATTCTATTGATACTTCCTCACACATTCCGAAAACCTTTGCACAATCCTGCCATCGTCCACAAAATGCCAGAAAAGTTTGTTCTCATGTTCTGATGCTGCAAGAATGCTGTTCAACTTTTTGAAGTTTGCCATCTGTGTTTTTGTAAATGCTTCTATTTTCTGCAAATAGTCATCTGATTCAACAAAGCAAAGGTATCGCGCAACAAGACTTACCGCCACATCCGACATTTGCACCCATGGTTCAGACTTTGAATCCACGAATCGATAATTAATCTTTTTCCCATTGACTTCAACTGGTGTTTCCCCAAGGCCTTCCATCATATCCAATTCGTTATCAAATACAATTATTGAATTCGTAAATTTGTAAAGCGGATCTTGATAAAATTGCAGAAATGATTCAATAAAGACCCTCGGTTTTTCATCTTGAATAAATGCCAGTTCAGATTTTCCCATATTACTTATCAGCATATCAAGCAGTACTTGTTTTCCTATTGGGTCTGAAATAGTCGTTCTATTAACTATAATGACCAATGTTTCCATAAACTTGTTCACATCCTTAACATCAGGATAAGTGTTATCTCGGAACAAATCAATAAAAACATCAGGATATTGCATTGCCACTTGATATAGAACACTCTTCAAAGCAAAAGAATAATTGAGATCATAGTCGAGTGAATCTATAATATCCACCAAAGAATAATAGAACAGATTTACCGAACTAAAATGCACCAAAGCGCCCTTTTCTTCCAATAAGACAAGATATTTGGTAAGTTTACTGCTTTTTAGCACAGGGACAAAATCATTCCATGTAGCATGACAATAGATTTTTTCTAATTTCAGTTCATTCGATGTTTTTTGTAATCCCAATGTGTTATTGATTTCCTCTTGAGTAAGGTCATTACTACAAGAAACGCCACCCAACACAAACCTGACACCAACAGGAACGTTCAAACGATCATCATCCTTTATATGAAACTTCTTTGCATTATTGGTTTCATCAAAATACAACTTGTAACGCTTAGCAAGGATCTCTGGTGAGAAACCTGGCACAAAAAAGCGAAGCATGTTATAAAGTTCTGTATAATCCATATTATTGTTTTTTATATCTTCCTTCATTACTTTCCCCTCAACCAAACTCCACCATACACTTTCAAACCTTTCAAAAATATCAACTGTCAACTATCAATATCCCATCCTCCTCATGCTCCACATACGGACCTTCCTTGCACTCGAAGATGACGGGACCCGGCTCCAGAGATTCTACAGTGTGCCAGACATTCTTTCCTACGTTCACGCCGTAGCGGCCTTCCAATGGGTTGAGGACCATGTTTTCGATGATGGTGCCGTCGTCGTTGTAGGTGATGACACGTATCCTGCCACGCAACACAACAAAAGACTCCTCTTTCTCCGGATGGCGATGAATAGGGATGTTGGCACCCGGTTCCACGGCATTCAGAAAACGGTGGCACTTCTCATCCAGACTCTGATGAAAGTTCAGATTCATCCGCAGTCGGGGCGATGCCTTGATCTGAGCAGTCAAGTTGTTATGTATCAATTGGCAAATATAAATCTACTTTAAAAAAATAATACACAAATGTAACGCTGGATTGTGTGGAAAATTGTGCAAACCTGAAAAAAATTTATTTTAAAAAAAGTTGAAAAAACAGCCTGAAAACACATTTTATATTCTGATTTTTAGTGTATTTATAACAAATAACATAAAGACACCGATGTTCAGAGCAAGTGAGACAGAACCCCCAATGAACCTGTTTGACAACCTGTCCGACATGATGTGCAAGCGTGCGGCGAAGAAATACGATAATCCCAAGGCATGGCAGAACCAGTTCTACCGCATGGTGACCTCCAAGATAGACGAGAGCCTGTTCCAGCCGCTGTTCAAGGAGGGCCGGATGAGAAATGTGTTTCCCTGTGGTACAAGCAGATGAAACAGCAATCAACCCTTTGAAGGACGTTGATATGAATGATGTCAAAGCGATTTTAATCCTCTCTCACGATGATTGGAGCAAACTTCCGGAAGGGGTGCGTGTGCTGGATTGCACGGATTTACGCAATTCAAACCTTATCGTTGGCCGAGGTTGGCGTTGAGGCAGAGTTGATTTGTTTATCGTCTCATGATATTACAGGGGCGCATCTGCAGAAATTGCACAGTGCGCCCTTTGTTTTTTCATTACGCCAACATTTCACATTCCAAAATTGAGTATCTTTGCAGCTGGAATTATCTTTTTAGAAATAACAAAATGACCCGTATCAAAATATTCCTCAGTAATGTGCAGAACGAGTTTGCGGCGGAACGCAAACGGACAGCGGATTATAATCGTCAGGATGCATTCCACGTTCGAGGAACTACGATTCCTGCTAATGAGATAATGAAAACATTACAATTAAAAGGAGAAGACAATTTCCGAAAGCGTCATCTACATCCATCTATAGATTCCGGTTTTGTCAGGAGCCTTTATCCTGATGCACCAAAACGCCGCGACCAAGCCTATTACCTTACCGAAAAAGGATTGGCACTGTATGCTGAAATTTCCAAAGGGAGCTGATTATTTGTATAAAAATTTAACCACCATGTCTAAAGCACAACTCAAAAAACACCTCAACACATTAGAGAAGCCACAAATCATCGAAATGGTGATGGAACTCTACGATGCCCGAAAAGATGCAAAAGAGTATCTGGAGTTTTATTTGAACCATGATGAAAATAAGGAGCTTGAAAAGTTCAAGAAGATTGTCCTCAAGGAGTTTGACGACGATATCAGCCGCAATCCACAGTGCCGATTTAGCGTGTGTCGTAAGGCATTGTCGGACTTTAAGAAACTTGCTCCATCAACTGACACGCTTGCAGAGGCGATGGTTTACTATGTGGAACTCGTTTGCAAGTTCTCGTTCGAGGCCGGTGACCTGTGGGAACTATACTACGATTCAGCTGTAAGTAATTTCCGTTCAATGTTGAAATTTTTGACTAAGAACAACTTGCTTGAGCCAATGATGCCACGATTGGTACAAATCATGGCGTGGTGCTGGCCGTGTGGATACGGTTTTCCCGACGAGATAGAGGATTCCTTTTGTGAACTTGTTCCTCCAGAATACCACAGCAAGGTGGACGAGGCAGATGCTTTGGGCAAAGCACAATACTATGCCATGCATCCAATGCTAAAACATAAATAAAAGGCTAATATAATTCTTGAATACTATGATTTTATATTGTCAAAAACGCCAAACTTGTCAAAAATGGAAACTTTGGCGAATTTCCTGCATTTCGGAGACACACCTGAATACCCAGGGAGTACTATTAGAATCCAACTTAAATATATCCACGACATAACAATGATTTTCAACGAAACAAACGCAGTGGAAAACTTCGTCATACATATTATGACGGAAGTGAAAGCTGAAACACAGAAACAATCGTTGATGGAATGGGAGAAAAACAAAAAAAAATTATACACCGAAATCAAGAATCTTATTTGACTGGAAATTTACTATTTATATAATTTTGAACGTAACAAATTGATTATCAACATAGGTTTTATTTGACTGAAAATTTACAAACACCATGATAGAACAGATTATCGACAACTTGCTAAAGCTTCCGAAAGAATGTAAATGGGCCGAATTCAAGCTGAACTTTCATTCCAAATAGGAAATTGGAGAGAACATCTCCGCATTGAGTAACGGAGCATGTTTAAAGAAAGAACCTTTGGGTTATCTGATGTTTGGCGTAGATGATAAAACCATTACTGTTGAAGGCACTTCTTTTCATCCAAAATCGCATAAGGTTGGCAACGAAGAGCTGGAAAACTGGATAATGCAAAGATTGTCGCCCCGTATTGACGTGGAAATATTTGAGACACAATATCAAGGAAAGCAAGTTGCATTATTCAAGATTCCTGCTGCACATGGGCAACCGATAGCCTTTATGAATATTGACTATATTAAAGTTGGCAGCATAACACGGAAGCTAAAGGACTTCCCTGAAAAAGAGAGAAAGATATGGTTGAGCCTTGACAAAACGCCGTTTGAAAGCAAAACAGCCTTATGCGTCCAAAGCTTTGATGATGTGATGTCGCTTCTTGACACGCATTGCTATTTCGATTCGCTCAATCTTCCATATCCAAAGACTCAAAACGGGGTAGCCGAAAAGTTTATAACAGAAAAACTTGTCAGACGAACGATGTCTGGTTTTGAAATAACCAACCTGGGTGCGATTTTGTTTGCCAAGGACATGTCAAGGTTTGATACGCTAAAACGGAAATCGGTCCGGGTCATCCAATACAAAGGAAAAAGCAAGATGGAAACACTGAAAGACCAGGAAGGAAAGTATGGATATATAGTGGGATTTAAAGGTCTGATCAAGTACATCATGGATATACTACCCAGCAATGAGATCATCAAGGAATCATTGAGAAAAGATGTGACCATGTATCCAGAGTTGGCCATTCGCGAACTTGTCGCCAACGCCCTAATCCATCAGGATTTTGACATTTCCGGAACGGGGCCGATGATAGAACTGTTCAGCGACCGCATAGAAATATCCAACCCTGGGCATCCTCTTATCCAACCCAACCGATTCATCGACGAGTATCAAAGCCGAAACGAGACACTCGCTTCCTTCATGCGACGCTTTGGCATTTGCGAGGAAAAAGGTAGCGGATTGGACAAAGTTGTAGAAAGCCTCGAACTATTCCAACTACCTGCATACGACATTCAGGTTCAAGAAACACACACCAAAGTCATTTTGTATTCATATCTTCCCTTTGCCAAAATGGACAAAGGCGATAAAGTTAGGGCCTGTTATCAACATGCATGCCTTCGCTATGTGATGAATGAAAAAATGACCAACACCTCATTGCGAGAACGCTTTAAAATATCCCCAAGCAACTCATCAATGGTCTCACGCATTATTCGAGACACTTTGGCTGAACATCTTATCAAAGAGGAGGACCCCGAGAACACTTCCAAGAAATACATTAGATATGTTCCAATATGGGCTTGATTTTATTTGACTGGAAATCTTATTTTCATCCAATTTTAAACATAAATCACTGATTATCAATAATATCTTTATTTGACGGTTATTTGACTGGAAGCACAAAACGAACCTTTAAACCATGTCTAAAGCACAACTCAAAAAAACGACACACTAAGGATTATAAAACAATTTTTCGGCAATATTTGTTATTATTGCCAAGAATTTTGTATTTTTGCATTTCAGAAACATGCTGCAATTGGCAGCCTTAAAAACACTCGATTATGAAAAGATTATTTGTCATTGCGCTCTGCCTGATGTTTTCGCAGGCGATATGGGCTCAGAAGTTCACCGTTCCGGCTATTCCGGGTGAGATTGAAGAAACAGAGTATGCCAACTATGTGCAGGATTTCAACCGCTGCATGGAATGGTTAGAAAGCCATGCACCTTCCGCCACACAGCGCAAGGATGTGAATGCCTTCGTGTTATGGTGGATGATAGGTTCGCCCGATGTCCACATTGAAGTGAATGCAGATGCTGCCAATTTCAACAACGGGGAGCTCCTTGTCCTTTACATGGGAGGTTGGGCCAGACACAGCATCAGCAACCCGGACGCATCCAAAGCGGACGGCTCCATGGCCGGAATTGAAACCGTCATCAGCTATTACCTCAAATACAAGGATTTTATAGGCAAGAACAAGATGGCGGAAAAACTGATCAAAATGAAGAAGAAAGGCACGCTCAGGCAATATGTGGAGGATTCCCTGAAGGAATAGCGACCCGACGGGAACAACATGGACACCAACCGTTTCTCAATAAAAAGGAGACTGAAGAGCTTCCGTTACGCATTCAGCGGGTTGCGGGTGCTGGTGAGGGAGGAGCACAACGCAAGGATACACCTGTTCGCAACGGTTTGTGTCATTGTTATGGGAGTACTGTTCAGGATTTCCTGCACCGAATGGGTGGCGGTCGCCCTTGCCATCGGACTGGTGTTCGGCATGGAGGCCGTCAATTCCGCTGTGGAGAACATCTGTGATTTCGTATGCCCTGAAAGGGATGCAAGAATCAAAAAGATAAAGGATCTGGCGGCGGCGGCAGTGCTGCTTTCCGCCATCGCCGCGCTGGCCGTAGGACTTTTCATATTCATTCCAAAAATCATGTCGATATGCTGTTAAACCGACTGAAAGAGACACACCGTCTTGACGAAACCGTTTGCATGGGAATATTCACACTGTTTTGTTTCAGTGCATCGCTTTTCCGATTTTACTATACAGACACCAAAGTGTTCCTGTTCCTGAATTGGAACCTTTTTCTGGCATTTGTTCCCTGGGCCATCGCAAGCCTTATGGTGCTGTGCCGGAAATTGGGCCGGTCAAAAACAATGCTAGCACTGCTGATTGCCGTCTGGCTGCTATTTTTCCCGAATGCGCCATATATACTGACCGATCTGTTCCACTTGAGGCTCACCTCTTCCATGCCGGTCTGGTTCGACCTCATCCTCATCCTATCTTTTGCCTGGACAGGACTGATGTTCGGTTTTTTGAGCCTTTGGGACATGGAGAACATGCTTCAAAAATACCTTAGTAAATTCTGGGTTACAGCGATATCCGTGCTTTTGCTGTTTGTAGGAAGTTTCGGCATCTACATCGGCAGATACCTTCGCTGGAACAGTTGGGACATCCTGACATCACCATTGCAGCTGATGTATGACATCGGGGACAGGCTCGCCAACCCGTTCAGCCACCCGAGAACATGGGGCATGACCCTTTTCATGGGGCTGTTTCTCAACATCCTTTATTTCTCGTTCCGGCTGGTACGGAAACGGGGGCGGTAAAAATGTGTTACTTGCCATGCAATAAAGTCCCATGAAAAACGTTATTATAATGTAACACTTTTTCAACCATGACAGAAAACCTACCTAACATTCCGGACAACAACCCTGTAGAGAAATCCAACAAAATTTGGAAAAACCTGCTTTATACATTCCTCGGCACGACCATCTCCATTATCCTCACCTTTGGGACCGGGCAGGTGCTGCAGCAAAGGCGTCTTGCGCAGGAGCGGCAGCTGTCGGCCATGATGCTGATGGGCAATGTGGAGAAGTTCGCCCAAAAATTGGAGCAGATTTCCGATGAGCTCGCATGGCGTGACACACTTGTCGCATATCTGCTGGCCATACCGGAAGATTCCATTGACGCCCCATCCTACAGCCAGACACTCAGCTATTTGCCATACAGCATGGGCTTTCCTGTATTGAGTTATGACGAAACAACGGAAACAATCTTCGCCAACTCCATTGAGGCATGGAAAAACATGGGGTATATCAAACTGATTGACAACGTGGGCACATGCTTCTCAATGATGCATACCATTACGGAACAATACGACAAATTCATCCACGAGTTTGAAGGATTGGAGGCCGAAATCTTGAAACATCCTGAAGAACACCCGGGCGAGACCCCATACTCCAAATTCCTTCATAACGAAATGTTCCGCACAAGCCTGTCGAACATCCACAAGCGGGTCACCTACTACCGCTATCTGGCAGAAGTGATCCGCTACAGCAACGCCACAAACATGAAGATTTTGGGTGTGACGGAAGAGGAGGTGATCGAATTTGTCAATGAAAGCAGAAAGGAGATTGAGATAGACAGGTCATATCCTTACCAGCAGAATTTCATGAAGCCGGACATCAATCCGGACAGCCTGCCAGATCTCGGGACATGGATCAAGGGAAAGCGGGTGTAAGCAACATCCTCTATTTCCCATTCCGGCTGGTACGGAAAAGAGGACGGCAGCTTTTTTTCGTCTGAACCTGCAAAAAGTTGCAATTTTATGTATCATCATATTGCAAAAAGTTGTAATTTTGCACCCAAAAATACTGCAAAAAGTTGTAAATAATGCTCAAACGAAAGATTATCAATTACTTTGAAGAATGGAGCGGAAAGCAGCACCGGAAAGCCCTATTGATAAAAGGGGCGCGGCAAGTGGGCAAGACCACAGCTGTACGCCAATTTGCGCAAACCCACTACCGGAATTTCATTGAAATCAACTTTGAGCAGAACCGGAAAGCCAGACAGGCGTTTGAAGGTGATTTGGATGCCAATACCATCATCATGAATTTGTCTTCCATGGGGTTCGGCCCTTTTGAAAAGGGCAGTACGCTGATTTTCTTTGATGAAATCCAGAGTTGCCCGCAAGCGCGTACCGCAATCAAATTCCTGGTGGAGGACGGCCGCTTTGACTATATTGAATCCGGTTCGCTGTTAGGCATCAACTATAAGGATGTTTCCTCATACCCTGTCGGATACGAACATCAGGTGGAGATGTTCCCATTGGATTTTGAGGAATTCCTGTGGGCATGCAACGTCAGCGGGTCCGTTGTGGAGGAACTGAAAAAATGCCATGATGCGCAAAAACCGGTCAGCGATTTTCTGCATCAACAGATTCTTAGGTTTCTGGGGCAATATTTTATCATTGGCGGAATGCCTGAGGTTGTGAATGTGTTCACACAGAACTCCGACATCATGCAAACAGTTGACGTGCAAACGGATATATTGAACAGCTATCGGGATGACTTTTCCAAGTATGCGGGCAAGGACAAAATATTGGTCAAAAGTGTCTTTGACGCCATTCCACAACAGCTCAGCAAAGAAAACAAACGGTTTGTCATCGCAGACTTGGAAAAAGGTGCGGCCCAACGCAAATACGCCTCCCCCACCGAATGGCTTTCGGATGCGGGCATCGGCTTTTTTTCACGTAACGTAAGCACATTGGAACTGCCACTTGCCGCTTTTGAGAAAAAAAATCTCTACAAACTGTACATGATTGACAACGGATTGTTGTGCAGCATGATGTTGGGCAAGCAGGGATTGCAGGCGGAAATACTGCAAGGCCGCCTGGACATTAACCAGGGTGCGCTCGCTGAAAATTTTGTGGCCGCCGAACTCTCCAAACGCGGCATACCGCTGCACTATTATGACCGGAAAAGCAGGCAGGAGCTGGACTTCGTATACCCGCATGGCAATAAAATCAACATTATTGAGGTGAAATCGGGAAAGGACTACCGGCGGCACACCTCATTAGACACCGCAATGGAGACATTCGGAGCATCGGTCAATGAGGGAATTGTCCTGTGCAAAGGCAACGTGGAACAGAAAAACGGAGTGCGATATCTGCCGCTTTACATGACAATGTTTTTATAAAGACAAAATTTTTCCCTTTCCGGTGTAAGATTTGTGGCATTCTTCCGTCATAAGGATGATGGAGACAAAAAAATTCAAACGGCACATTCTTCCGCTGCAGCCTGCGCTGCAGCAAATGGCTGAACGGCTGCTTGCCAACAGCTCGGAAGCGGAGGATGCGGTGCAGGAGACGGTGGTCCGCCTGTGGGAGATGCGCGACCGTTTGGATGAGGTGAAAAACATTGAGGGTTACTGCCTCACCATGTTGAAGCGGCACTGTATAGACCTGCTGCGCCAACGCAAGCCGACCGTCCCGTTGGACGAGGCCGCGCTGATGTGCACGGAGACGGAGAGTGCGGCGCAGATTGAGGAGCGTTACCGGGCGGTGAAGGAGCGGATGCGCCAACTGCCTACTCGGCAGCGCAAGGCTTTGCAGCTGAAATACGTGGAGAGGAAAGATAACCATGAAATAGCCAAAATGCTCCACATGAGCATGAACCATCTGTATGTCACTTTGTCGCGGGCATGCCATGCCCTGCGCAACATAAACCCTGAAAACGAATAGACGATGGAAAACAATAATTTCAAACAGAACAATGACGAAAGCAAGGCTTTGCAGACCTTGCAGGAATATGGGGAGAACCTCCGCCGCCGGCAGCGGCTGGAGCAGACCATCGACCGGCTGGCGGCTGCTGAAACGCCCGCACGGTGCATTCCGCCATATATATACATCATAAGCGGAGTGGCTGCCTGCCTGCTGATACTGTGGCTTGTTTTTCCTTTAAAGGATAAAGGAATGGAGGCGCAAAAGCCGGTTTATCAGGCAAAGGTTGTGACAGACAGCAACCGCCACGCCCTCCCCACCCTTTCGGAAGAGAACCGTGAAGAGGCTGTTGTTGAAGAGCTGCAACCGCAACGGGAAGCACGTCCGGCAAGGGAAGGCAGCCCGATGGCCGCTGTCACAGCGCATCCGGCAGTTTCGTCCGAAACGGCTCCCGCTCCGGAAAGTATCGCAATGCCGGCAGATGTGGATTTGCGGATGCAGGAGAAACCTGCGGAAGAGACTGACATGCTCCTTGTTGCGGACCAGCCCTCCGTACCTGCTGCGGACAACGTCCCCGACACCATTCCGGCACCCGCCAGACCCATGTATATCATTACCAATAATGTGCTGGTATCATACGAACCGGATGATGACTCCCGCAAGTTCCAGTTTTTTCCAAAGCTGAGAAGCGGCAGGCAGCGGCAACTTCCGCTTTTAACCCACCAATTCAACAATTAGAACATAAAAACAATTTTTTGAACATAAAAACAGAACTGTTATGAAAACAAGACTTATTTTCGCCATGCTCTTTCTGGGAACATTCGCGTACAACTATGGACAAACTTATATGACGGAGTCCATAACAAAAGACTACCATAGCATATACCTGCACAAAGGTTGCCACGCAAGCATTGTGAAATCATTGGAAGCAGACCGGTTTATTTTAAAAGTGCCTCCGTTCGACAGCATTTTGGAATGGGATGCCGTCTGCAGATTGGAGGATGGCACACTGCACCTGATGCCCAACATGTATGTGTCCGACACCAACCGCATTGAACTGCTATCCAACAAAATTTTACGGAGTGTCACCATTGAACCGGGGGCAACGCTGCTTGTTGCGGAGGAAGAAAGCCTGCTTTTTTGGAGCAACTGTGCAATCACATTACTGACGAACTCGGCTGGAGACAGTGGGAAAATCATATTTATGAATGAGCGCGAACGGGCAAGGCTGCTTAAAAAATCCATACGATACAAATCTGCAGATGCGAAAACATGCGCATGGAAATATGACATGGCCTATATGCAATTCCAACTGCGCACACCACTCCTTTTATCGAACCCACGATACGAGAACCCTTACAACACACTCTTTATTTGGGACTTGGACTACGCCATCAAGGCACGCTTCAAGCATACACAATCCAGATGGGACTTTTCCACCGGTTTAGGGCTGGACATGAGGACCGCCATGCTCAGCAATCAGGTGGATGTGGTGGACAAGCGGCTTGTGTTCAGCGAGAAAACAGACCACAACCGCTTCAACAATTCATTGTTCGCCGATTACCTGAACATACCCATTGAATTCTCCTACAAGATTATCCCATCGGACGATTTTTCAGTGGTGCTGGGAATCACGCCCGCCGTACTTATATGGGAGGGCTATCTGCGCAACGACATCAACGAGAACAACCGCACCAAACCGTCAAGTGAAAAGACTAAGGTCTTAAACCAATGGCGGCTGGACATCCACGCCGGCATCAGCATCTCATATTTTGAACTCGGCATATACGGCAACCCGCTGCCCACCTATCGCACCGGAGTCGGCGGCAAGCCCCTGCGTGAGTTCGGGTTTTATCTGAAATGGTGATGTCGGACGGATGTCTTCACCACATCGCCACGCAATAAATGCCGCCATCCCCCGTTAAATGGAATATTTGCATTAATGTCCATGAAGAAAATTATTTTTGTCATGATAATGTTGTCCACGGCCTTCAGCGGAGCGAAGGCCCAGAAGGTTGGTGTCGCCCTGAGCGGCGGTGCGGCGTTGGGATACGCGCACCTCGGCGTGCTGCAGGCGATGGAGGAGGCGGGCATACGTCCCGAATGTGTTTCAGGAACCTCCATGGGAGCCGTCATGGGAATGATGTATGCCGCCGGTTACAAGCCGCAGGAAATAAAGGAGATCATCAAAAAGGAGCATTTCGACCATCTGTGGGGGCTGTTCGGCCCATCGCTGCCACGGCGCGGCGGGGTCATTCCCATGGAACGCATCCGCAAGGTGCTGCTTAAATATGTCCCGCACGACTGCTTCGATTCCCTTCCCATCCGCTTCTACACCTGCAGCTATGACATAACCAACCTCCACCCCCTCTATTGCGGGAGCGGCGACAGTCTGGTCGCCCATGTGCTGGCCTCGGCAGCCATACCCGGCGTGTTCGTGCCGCAGAGGATCGACAGCTGCTGGCATGTGGACGGCGGCGTGTGCGACAACCTGCCGGTGACGCCGCTGCTTGCCGAAGGCTGTGACCTGCGTATCGGTTCACACCTGCTGTTGGTGGGACCGTCCGGGCAACTGTCGCCGGAAAGCGTCCTCATGCGTTCCGTTTCCTATATGACATTGGCCACCGCCACCTCCCGTCTGGCACAACTGACCGATGTAATTGCTGTGGATCCGGGGCAATACCGCATGACCGACTTCAACAAAGTGGACGAACTTTACCAGATAGGCTACGAGGCCGGCAAACGCTATTTCGCCCAGGATGAAAACGCACGCATGGAGGAGCGTGCCATCAGGGAACTATGCTTTTACATGTTGCGGAACTATCCCATGGCCACCTTGCAGGACATTTACAAAACATGCTACCAGGACTTTTTCGGTGCGGAACATCTGATGAACGACACGGCGGCAGCACGCCGCTATCTGGAGCAGGAGCTGGAGGAATGCAAAGGCTTGAAGGATTTCGGCATGCCGGAACAGGAACCGACCGGTTTCCGGCATCGCTACACCCGAGTCAGCCTTGAATGCGTGCTGAACGGTGACATGACGCTGGAGCAGCTGCTGGAAAAATTCATCGCCGCCGCCTCACAACCGGAAAAGCCGTCCGGAAGCTGGGAACGGGAATGGAGCCGCATTGAACGGATTGCATTACAAACAAATCCCGAATGGCATGACCCGGAACTGCAGGCCGGACTGCAGCAGGCCGCTAAACTCTCCCGTGCTGTCCGGCACAGCGATACTTTCCGCAGCGCGTACCACCCGCACTACCGGATAGTACGGACGGAATAACCACAGGCAACATGCCTGTTTTCCGAAAACAAAAAAAAAGGCCTCTGATACAGAAGCCTTTTTTTTAGAAAATCTGAAGGATTACATGTCCATACCGGCACCGGCTTTGAATTTCACCGATTTGCTGGCTTTGATTTTAATCACTTCACCCGTGCGGGGGTTACGGCCTTTGCGGGCAGGCCTCTCAACTACGGAAAACGTTCCGAAACCTAACAAAACAACTTTCTCACCCTTTTTCAACGTTTCCACGGTCGTATCCATCATGGCATCCAATGCCTTTTTGGCCTGGACCTTTGTCATACCGGCTTTTTCAGCCATTGCATTAACTAATTCGGCTTTGTACATAATTGTAATTTTTTAATGTTATGAAAAAGATGTGCAAAAATAATCAAAAAACAGGCTTTAATGACATTTTTTTGAAAAAATATTGAAAAAAATGTTAACTATTTCCTAAAATACCCATAATCAATATAATAAACAAGGCAATCGGAGCCAAAAAACGCAACACGAAGTAATAAACACGGAAATATCCGGCCTTCAGGCGCCCCTGATTTGTCAATTCGTCGAAGACTTCCGCCTTCGGATAACGCCATCCGAGGAACAAAATGATGCACAATGCGCCAATTGGCATCATGTAGGTAGCCGTCAGATGGTCCAGACATTCAAAGAATGTTTTGCCCATGATATGCAGGTCGGCGAACGGCCCGAATGAAAGTGTACAGACTGTTCCCAAAGCAAAAACCAGCAGGGAGACCAGAAAAGTGGCCGTCACACGCTTCATGTGCAGCTCCTCAACCGCCCAAAGCACCACAATCTCCAACAAAGAGATGGTGGAGGTCAGCGCGGCAATGGAGAGCAGCAGGAAAAAGAGCACGGCAAAAAGAGCACCCATCGGCATGCTTCCGAAAACATTCGGCAGAACTTCGTAAACAAGGCTGGGACCGCTGGCAGGACTCATTCCGAAGGCAAACACCGCAGGGAATATCGCAATACCAGACAACAGGGCAATCAGGGTGTCGGCACCGGCCACACACACACCTGTCTTGAACAGATTGTCCTCCTTGCGGATGTAGGAGCCATAGGTGACCAGCGCCCCCATACCGATGCTGAGCGAGAAAAGGGCCTGCCCCAAAGCGGAAAGGACGCTGCTCCATGTAAGCTTGGAAAAATCGGGTTCGAAAAGGAAGGCCAACCCCGCAGAGGAGCCCCTCAATGTCAGGGAGCGGACACAAAGCAGCAGCATCAGCACCAAAAGAAGCGGCATCAGGATTTTGGTGCATTTCTCAATGCCCTTCTGCACACCCAACAGAACCACCGCCGCTGTCAGCAGGATGAACGCCAACTGGCAAACTAACGGCGCAGCAGTCCCGGATGTGAACGAAGCGAAGACCTGCGACACCTCCTCGGGCGTCCTGCCGGAGAGCTGCCCGCTGCCGGACAGGAAGACATAGTTGAGTGTCCATCCGGCAACAGTACTGTAGAAGGAATAGATGAGGAATGCGGCCACAATGCCCAGCACACCCACAAACGTCCACCTTTTGTACTGCGGCCCCAACTGCCGGAACGCGCCCACAGTGTTGCGCTGCGAACGCCGTCCGATGACAAATTCGCTCATCATGATGGGCAATCCAAGAAAAAACACGAACAAGATGTAAAGCAGAAGAAACGCACCGCCGCCATTCTGCCCGACCGTGTAGGGGAAACGCCAGATGTTTCCCAACCCGATGGCGGAACCCGCCGCCGCCACAATGGCGCCCAAATTGGAGGTGAACCCCCTTGTATCTTTCGAAGCAGTCATTATAATATGTATTGCATTGAAAATACAAAAGTACTAAAAAAGGAAACATGCAACCGTTTCCGGCCGGTAAAAGTTTTTTTTTGGAAAAATGAATTTCCTATGGGAAAATGGACTATCTTTGCAGCCTGAACTTAAATTTTCAATCTTAAAAAATGCTCTTATGAAAAAGTATTTAGCTGAAATGTTCGGAACCATGGTTCTGGTTCTGATGGGCTGCGGCGCGGCTGTCAGCCTGAATTGCGGAGGAGACACCGCTTCGGTGGTCGGCACAGCCATGGCCTTCGGGCTTGCCGTTGTCGCGATGGCCTACGCCATCGGAGGTATCAGCGGATGCCACATCAACCCGGCCATCACGCTGGGATGTTGGGTTTCGGGACGCATTAACTGCAAGGACGCCTTGTGCTACATGCTGTTCCAAGTGATCGGTGCCTTTATCGGCAGCGCAATCCTCTTTGCCCTGGTTGCCACCAGCCCCGATGCGGCACTTGGCACCACCACCGGCGCCAATGCCTGCCAGGCAAATGTAAGCATTGCCACCGGCCTCATTGCAGAGATTGTCCTCACCTGCATTTTTGTGCTGGTCGTGCTTGGCGCAACCGATGCGAATAAAGGTGCGGGCAACTTCGCAGGATTAGCCATCGGCCTGAGCCTGATCCTGATCCACTTCGTCGGCATCCACTACACCGGAACCTCCGTAAACCCGGCCCGTTCCATCGCCCCCGCCGTGTTTGAAGGCGGCGCCGCGCTGCAACAGCTGTGGATTTTCATTGTCGGTCCGTTCGTCGGCGCACTGCTGGCCGCCGGCATCTGGAAGCTGATCGGCAGCGAATGCAAATGCTGCTGCAAGAAAGAAGAATAGCGGCAGACATCGTATGAAAAAAGGCGGATGTGAATCCGCCTTTTTTGTTTTACTGGACTTTTACAAACTTCAATATCTGCACGCCGTTTTTGGAGCGGTAGCGGACAAAGTAGGTGCCGCTGCCGTAGCTGCCGGTGCTGATCCGCATCTCCGCATTTTCCATGGCGCAGTGCCGCAGCACCCGCCCGATGGCATCCGTGATGATAATCTCACCTCCCAAATCCGAGGCATCCTCATTGCGCAGCAGTATGTAGTCCTGCGCCGGATTGGGCTGCAATGTGAGCGTGGTTCGTTTGGGTTCCTTGACAGCATCATAAAACCAACCAGGACCTGCTTTTATATCACATCCCCATGCTGAACTGGTCATAAAATCCAAGGTGTCATCCTTATAGACACAAAGCAACAAGGGCAGTTCAGGGCCATAGTCCATGGTATAGTCCTCCCATAGTTTGCCAAACGGACCATAAGTCGGTCCGATTCCCTCAATAAAATAGAGCGGAAGTTTACGATACCACCATGGGGTTTTTCCCTGCACCAATTCAAAACGAATAATTTTCCTGTTGTCCAAATAATATACGGAATCCACAATCCAACAACTTCCCTGACCCATATATTCCCAATCATCCTTGTAATGAGCGAAGGCGGTCAAATCAGGAAACCTGAAAGTGTCGCCCAACGTTAGCGACATGTCACACCAGAGCACTTCTATGGAATCATAATATAATCTGTACAACCTGCCGTTAACGGTGTCTTCACCGCTTATACCCGTATAGGAATGCCCATTGTAGGTGAAGGTGTCAGAAACGTTTTTAAGACTTAGTTTGAGCACTCTCAACGATAATGGCAATGTTCCGGAAGATGTCGGATCAGCCAAAACAGTGTAATTAACAGTATCAGTTTCTGAAAAACACGCACACTGTTGCTCTCTATTTGCAAAGAAATCCAGATTATTTTTCAAATTTTCCACATCAAATGGAGCTGACTTCATTCCAGAATCAGACAAAACCTCTAAAAAATTATTCCAACAAGCATGTGTTATATGGAAAGTTAACGACCATACTGTATTCTTTTTCCCAAAGAAGGACATATACGAAGTCCGTTGCGGCAGGGTGTCGGAAAGACTGTCGCTGTCGGAAACTATTGTGGTCTTTTGTGTCTGCGCCGACAGGCAGAGTGGCAGGAAGAGCAATATGAAAAAGAATTTCTTCATGATAATTCTATTTGAGACAACGAATATTTACTGGACTTTCACGAACTTCAATATCTGCACACCGTTTTTGGAGCGGTAGCGGACAAAGTAGGGGCCGCTGCCGTAGCTGCCGATGTTGATGCGCATCTCCGTATTTTCCATGGTGCGGTGCAGCAGCACCCGCCCGATGGCATCCGTGATGATAATCTCGCCACCCAGATCCGAGGCATCCTCATTGCGCAGCATTATATAATCCTGCGCCGGATTGGGTTGCAATGTGAGCGTGGTGCGCTTCGGTTCCTTGACAGCCCCTCCTATTTGATGACATCCGGTCGGTTTGTGAAGCATGAATTCTAGAGAGTCGTCCTTATGCAGACAAAGCATAAGAGGAAGATATAGTTCTAAACTAACAGGCAAAAAACCTAATCCATAAGATGGCCCTATCCCTTCAATAAAAGATAGTGGCAGACCATATTCCTTGCACACACCTTTGTCATCGTAAAAAATTGAACTTCTATTTTTTATGTAATGAAAATTAATATGCTTTCTTTCACCTACATAGAAAACAGTATCCACAACGAGGGGATAACCCCATTCATTATAACAATAATCCCACCAATTCGGCAATAATAAAGATTTTGGTAAAAACGGCAACCGAAAGGTGTCTCCCTTATGCAATGACATGTCGCACAGCACCACCTCGGTGTCCAGTTCAGGATAGTAGCGGTAGAGTCGTCCTAAAACGGTGTCCTCCCTCAAATAAATATCATAATAATCGCTAAGTTTGTAGATCTTGCCATTGTATTCACTCTTTTTTTCTTTGAATTCAAAAAGTATAGTCCCAACAATTCCCATATACATGGGTTTTTCTTCTGGATTTGGATCATAACTGGTTGCTGCATAACACATATTATATTCCGTCTTGTTCTTCCCGAAAAAAGACATATACGAAGTCCGTTGGGGCACACTGTCCTGCAAACTGTCCTGGTCTGTGAAGGTCATCATCAGCTTGTGGCCGGTGGTGTCGGAGAGTGTGGTCTCTGTTGTCTGTGCCTGCAAACAAAGCGGCAGGCAGAGCAAAATTAAAAAGAGTTTCTTCATGATAAACAGTGTTAGATTTCAGGATGCAAAGATAGCCAAAAAAGGGATAGGAAAAGTGCTGTGTGAAAAAAAATCACTCCACCTTCACAAACTTCAATACCTGTACGCCGCCAGTGGGCGGCTCTGTTTATTTATGATTTCGGTCCGGCCTCCTTGCGCGGGCGGCGTTCCGGCACCACATAGCCCGGACGGAACACCTTCAGCTGCGTCAGCAGCAGGGCAAGCGCGAGCAGCGCACCCAGCACATCGCAGATGGTGCAGGCCGCCCACACGCCGTGCAGCCCAGGCCAACCCCAGCGCACAAACAGCAGCGGCACAATGTGCATCATCGGTATCAGGAAAATCACCTGCCGCGAAAGGCTGGTGACAATGGCAATCCACGGCTTGTCGATGGACTGGAAAAACTGCGAGTTGACAATGGTGAACCCGATCAGCGGCGCCATCACCATCAGGTAGCGCAACGCGGTCACGCCGATGCGCAGCAGATCCTCATCGGCGGTGAACATCCGCACAATCATCCGGGGGCAGCAGACCGCCAGCAACGCTCCAACGACGCCGGTCCCGACACAGACCCACATGGTCAGCCAATAGACCCGCTTCAGCCGGTGGCTGTGTCCGGCACCGTAGTTGTATCCGGCAATCGGCTGCATCCCCTGGCAAAGGCCGAGGAAAAGCAGCACCACAATGCTGGCGTAGGAGTTGACCACCCCGTATGCGCCCACCGCCATGTCGCCGCCATAGGCAATCAGCTGCCGGTTGAGCAGCGCGACCACCGCAGAAGCGGCAAGGTTCATCAGGAAGGGGCTCATCCCTATCAGCAGGATGTTGCGGAAAATATAGAGTTTCGGCGCCCAAGCGTGACTTTTGAAGCGGATGAATGATTTCGGCTGCACAAAATGGATCACTGCAAAAAAGGCGGAAACAGTCATGGAGATGGTGGTGGCCCAGGCCGCACCTGCGATGCCCCAGTCCAACCCATAGATGAACAGAGCGTCCAGCAGCATGTTCAGCACTGCGCCTCCGGCAAGGATGAACATCGACTTGTTGGGATAGCCCGACGAACGGATCAGATTGGCCAAGTTGAACGTAAGTGTGGTCATGAACATGCCCGGAAGCACGATGCACATGTACTCGCGCGCATAGGAGATGGTGTCGGACGATGCGCCGAACAGCTCCAGAATTCCGTCCATAAAGAGGTAGCCGCCCGTCACAAAGATGAACCCGAAGATGAAGGTGAGCAGCATGCTGTTGCCCAAAATCTTCTCAGCCCAGCGGATATCCTTCCGCCCCAGCACGATCGACATCCGCGCCCCAGCACCCGCTCCGACCAACGAACCAAATGCGTGTATGATGTTCATCAGCGGCAGCGTAATGGCAAGCCCGGCAATCGCCATGGCCCCGACGCACTGACCCAGAAAAATCCGGTCCACAATATTATAGACCGACGCTATCAGCTGGCTGACCACCGCCGGCAGGGCATACGTCCACAGCAGCCTCCCGACACCCTTGGTCTCCAGTTCCCTTGTCCTTTCCGTCACTTCCGTTTCCATATTTTCTGACATAAATAAATATATCGTGGGATATGCCGGATTTATTGCCCGAATCCATTTTTTTTTTCAAAAAAATCGGAGCGTATCCCTTTTTTATGGAAATTTGCGTTTTAAAACCCAACATACGGACATGAGAACACTTCCACGGATTTCAAGCTGCCTTATCCTGCTTATAATATTCTGCCACATAACGATACATGCACAATCCTCCCAAACCGCCCTCATCGATGCAATGAAACGGCGGCTTGCGCCGGAGGAGAAGGAGATGCTCCAGCGCATTTATGCGCCGACCGTGGTCGGAGTGCCGCCAGCCGACGCCCGCACCGGCCTCTGTGTGATGCCGGACGGCGAAATACGCGCCTACGGATTCTGTTACCGGACAGAAGAGCATCCCGAAGGGCTTCCCGTTTTCCTCTCCTCCACCGACTGCGGCCTCACCTGGAAGCAGCATTTCGCAAAAGGCATGATGGGGTCGGCAAGCTATTTCCCGGAAATGGGAATCTGGATAAGATGCGGTGACGACAGCCGCGAAGGCACCTTTGTCTGGAGCTCCAAAACCGGCCCGGATGATGCAAAACCGCAGATAACCAAAATAAGCGACAGCCTGTACCGCGAGGCCTTTCTTCCGCAACTCTCCATAGACGGCAAGCAAATCTTCTTCACCGCACAGCAGCAGGACGCCGCCGAAAAGCGGCCCGGAGCCTTTTTCCGTTCAGATGACAACGGAGCCACCTTCCGCTGCATTCCGCTGCCGCTGCCGCCGCAACAGCAGGTGACATATCCGCACAAGGATGTGCGCTGGAGCATCGGGAACGGCACGGAACCAAACGTCTGCGAGACCGCTCCCGGCAAACTGCTGCTGCTGTTGCGCAACTCCACCGACCGCTTCTACCAGACCGTTTCGGAAGATGGAGGCGAACACTGGAGCAATCCGGAACCCTCGCCTTTCCAAGGCTGCAACACCACTCCCTTCCTGCTGCGCCTCTCCGACGGGCGGATTGTCTGCTTCTGGAACAACACGCGCCCACTGGCCGAAGTTGACCACCGCACGCAGCGCAACGCGAAACCGAGCGTGCTCTCCGGACGCTGCGAGGACCATTTCACCAACCGCGATGCGAGCCATGTCGCCATAAGCGAGGACGGCGGCAAAACATGGATAGGCGCACGCGAACTCTATCTCAACGGCATACGCAACAATGCCGATTTCCGCTACATCGGAACGCCGCTCTCATCCAACGACAAGAGCGTGCACCAGTTCCAGGCCATCGAGCTGCCATACAACAAGATTCTGGTGGCGGTCGGCCAGAACGAAATCAGCCGCAGGCTGATCATCTTCGATCTGGACTGGCTGTACGAGACGGAACGGCACGAAGATTTCTACGAAGGGCTGGTCAACGTCTCCACGCAGGTCTATCTCAAAAGCTTTGTGGGGCACACCGACCGCAACGGACACTGCTCCTACAACCGCACCAACGGAGCCGTCAAGGCGATGGACCCGGAAGGTTCGCCTTGGGAGGTGGTGCAGCTATGCCGCATCGATGACCCGCGCCTGCTCAATCCGATCCAGGGGCTGGTGTGGAATTTCCCCGCCGCCCTGCAGGGCGAAGTGGAGACGGAGATCCTTTTGGCGGAGGATGCCGTAAGGATTTCACTGTGCGACTGCTGGTACAACCCCTGCGACGAACATGTCGCGGAGAATGCCCTATTCAGCTTCCGGCTGGACGGGCGGACGCTTCCGCCTGGCGGATACCATAAAATCCGTATTCTTTTCGACCTGTCACAGCGCACCGCCCAACTCTTCGTGGACGGGCAGCAGGTCTCCACCTGCGCCATGGCGCATGACTACAGCATAGGGCTCTCCTACCTGCACATCCAGTGCGATGCGCCGAAAGCCTCGGAAGGGTTGTACATTAAATCTATGGGGAAGAAATAGCAACATTATTTTCATTTCCAACACAAAAAAAACATACGACATTGCTTTTTTGTTTATTTTTGCAAAAAATTTCACTATGGACACAATACTGCTTTTGTTATTTATCATTGCCGGATTAATTGTCGTAATCCTCTCATTATGCATGGAAGATATGAACCGGAAAGCACGGACATTATCATTTTCTGTGATAATGCTTTTCCTGATTTTTCTCACAGCCATCTCGTTAAAGGATATATTTGCCGCACCCCGCACCAATTATGGAATGATTATACTCCTTGCAATGTGTTTTGGCCTTACTATCAACAGGTTTATCAGACTTAACAAGAAGCCTCACGACCGATAGAGTGCCAAAATAGCAAAAAAAAATGAGTTTTGGCAGATTATAGATGCTATATTCTGCCATTTTGCAAAAATTTTAAGAGTTTTGGCAGCCTATCCATACATTTTTTGTATCTTTGCACAAAATAAAAATGCTGCATCATGGACAAGAACTTCATTGGTAGAGAGCAGGAAATAAATGAGTTGCAAAAAATCATGGATTCCGGAAGAGCCGAATTCGCGGCACTTTACGGACGACGGCGCGTCGGAAAGACCTACCTTATACAGCAATTCTTCAACAACCGCTTTGCCTTCTCCACCTCCGGCATTATTGAAGGCACCCGCGAAGAGGAGCTTTACGCCTTTACAAGCGCCCTGATCAGTGCCGGTTATTCCGGCAGCCAGCCCCAGACATGGCTTGAAGCCTTTGACGCTCTGAAATCTGTCCTGGAAAAGCAGCCGCGCGAAGGCCGCAAGGTCATCTACATTGACGAACTCCCCTGCTTTGACACACCTAAGTCCGGATTTGTCCGCGCCCTGGGGCATTTCTGGAACACCTGGGCCTCATTACGGAACGATGTAGTCCTTATCGTCTGCGGATCAGCAACATCATGGATGATTGAAAACATCATCAACGACCACGGCGGCCTGCACAACCGGACCACACGCACACTCTATCTGCGGCAGTTCACACTGGCAGAAACGGAAGCCTACCTTAAAACCAAAATGATCCGCTGGCCACGCCAGATGATTGTCGAAACCTACATGATGTTTGGCGGCATCCCCTACTACCTGAGCCTGCTCAACCCGCAGGAAAGCCTGGCACAGAACATCGACCGGCTTTATTTCAGCAAAAACTCCGAACTGGGTCAGGAGTACCGCCGTCTCTACGCATCACTGTTCAAGTCACCCGAACCCTATATCCGCATTGTCGAGGTGTTGGGGAAGAACAGGCAAGGAATGACACGGAGCGAAATTGCCGGAAGCATGAATGTCTCCTCCAACGGCGCATTAAGCAAACAACTTGAAAACTTGGAGTATTGCGACATCATACGACGTTATGTCTCCAAAGTGGGCGGTAAACCAAAAAACAACGACGCCTACTTCCAACTTACCGACCTCTTCACGCTTTTCCACCTCACCTTTTCCAAAAAACTAACCACCGAAGACTATTGGCAGCAGCACCTGAACACACCGGTCACAAACACCTGGCAGGGGCTCGCCTTTGAGCATGTGTGCATGGTGCATATTAACCAGATACGACATGCGCTCGGTCTTGACCGGATTGCCGTGGAATACTATTCATGGAGAAGTTCCTCCGCCCCAAAAGCACAAATTGACATGGTAATTGAACGGGCGGACCGTCTCATCAACCTTTGCGAAATCAAATACACTCAGTCTGAATTTGTCATCACCGCCGATGAGGATATGAAGCTCCGCAACCGCATCGCCGCCTTCACACGAGAGACCAAAACCCATTGTGGCATCCTGCCGACATGGATAACCCCCTACGGCCTGTACCGGAACGAGTATTCTGCGTCAGTACAGTATCAGGCACAATTGGACGACCTGTTTGTCTGAAAGAATGCGGAAAAAAATTATCCGGCGGCAGCGCGGCTCCGATTGACAAGGATTACCCCGGCAAAGACGAGCACGGCGGCTACCAGCTTCTGCCACGTTATGCGGTCCATGCCGATGGCGATGCTCACCGCGCAGGCTATCATCGGCTGCAGGTATGAGTACATGCTCACCACCGTCGGGCGCAGCCGCTTCTGCCCTATCGGGATGAACAGATAGGCAAGGAAGGTGGAGCAGAGCATCAGGTAGGCAAGCTCCCAAACCCAACGGACCGGCACAGCCGAGAAATCGAGCTGCCGCAATTCCGTCAGGTTGAACGGCACCGAGGCCAGCAGTGAGAAGAGGAACATCCACTTCATGAAGGTGACCACATGGTAGCGTCCGATCAGCCGCTTGAAAAGCCCAAGGTATAGTGCGAAGCAGGTGCAGTTCAGCACCATGAGAAGAATCCCAAGCGGCTGAGAATGCGCCACACCGTTGTCGGAATGCACCGTGTTCAGAATAAGCAGCACGATGCCGACAAAGCTCAATGCGACCCCGCCCGCCTTCTTCAGTGTTATCGGCTCCTTCAGGTAGGCCGCCGCCACAAACATCACAAGTATGGGTGTGATGGCGGTGATTATGGAGACATCGACCGGAGTGGTCAGGATGATGGCCTTCAGGAAAAGCATCTGGGTCAGGTAAAGCCCCAGCATCGAGGCGAAGAAAATCATAAGCATGTCCTTAGGCGGCACCTTCTCCTTCGGCAGGAAAAGGGAGCAGAGCCAGAAGAGCAGCGCGGCTGCGGCGGAGCGGAAACAGAACAGCCCCAACGGCGAAATCCAGTTGGCATTGGCCAGATCCTTACATATAATTATATTAAAGCCGAAAATCGTGTAGGCCGCAGCCACCGACAAATGTCCGATCCATTTCGCATCCGTATTCATCATCTGACTGTTAATGCCCGCATCCGCAGGAGGGTGAGAACAATATTTCGGTATGCGGCAGCAGCTTGCGCATACGCTCCTGCTGCCAGTCATCCAGTTGGACAACACGCAGGTCAATGGTTTTCAAAACAGTATCCAATGCCCTTATCTCCAAGGGAAGCTCTGTTATCAGGGTATTCCAGGCATCTATCACCTCCAGATGCCGCAGCTGTCCGACAGTGGTCGGCAGGTATGCGATCGGATTCCGGTTGATGACCAGCCGCCGCAGCTGCACCAATTGTCCCAATTCCGGCGGCATATATCTTATCCTGTTCCGCGACAGGTTCAGTTCACGCAGGTTTTCCAGCTGGAACACCTCCGCCGGAACCGCCTTCAGCCGCAAATGGGACAGATCCAATTCACGCAGGTTCGGGAAACGCTGCAGGAAAAGTCCGAGCGTATCCGATTTCCGGGTCACCTTCAAGCTGGTGACGGTATCGGCCAAAACCGCTCCCTTGCGAACCATACGGTCCGTGCAACGCTGCGCGGATGCGGCCGCCGGCAGACAAAGGCAGCATAACAGCAGGCAGGCGAAGCGCAATATACTACTTTTCCGCAATGCCCGATGAAAGAAGATAGACTGCAGCAGTCCTCGGAACGCCAGATAGCAGAGGAAGGCAAGCCAGAGCGCATGGTTGCCGCCGCAAGGTTTGCCGCAATAATAGACCATAAAAAAGACCAGCGTGGAGACAAACATGGTGTTACGCATCATTTTTGAAGCTGTGGCCCCAATCAGGATGCCGTCCCAAAGGAATGCCGGGAAACTGACCAACGGCACAAGAAGCACCCATACAAAATACTGACGTGCAAAAAGAACAACATCCGCATTGTCGGTAAAGAGCCGCAACAGGCCGTCACCACCGAAGGCATAGGCCAGGACAAACAGCACTCCCAACGCCAGACCCCAGCCGAAAAGATGACGTATGGCTTTCCTCATCCGTTCACGGTTCTGCGCTCCGACATATTTCCCCACAAGCGACTCACCGGCATAAGCGAAACCGTCCATCACGTATGAAAACAGTGTGAAGAACTGCATCAACAGCGCATTGGCGGATAGGAAGTCGTCACCCATCCGCGCACCGGCGGCCGGAATGAATGTAAAGACCGCTATCAGGCAGAGTGTCCGCAGGAAAATGTCGGCGTTCACCCTGAAGAAATCCCTCATCTTTGATTTTGAAAGCGCATCCCTCCATGAGAAAAAGGCACCGTATGACCGGTAATGCCTCCACCAGCAGAAGATCGCCACAAAGAGTCCGGCATACTGTGCCAGAACCGTACCCAAGGCGACACCGCTGATTTTCATCTTCAGCACATATACAAAAAAGAGGCTGAGCGCAATGTTGGAGACATCCATGAAGATGGCAATCCACATGGGCAGACGCGAATTCTGCATACCGATAAACCAGCCCTTGAACCCGTACAGGCAGAGTATGGCCGGCGCCGCCCAGATGCAGATGTGGAAATATCGGGTGGCCTCACTCTCCACCGCCGCACTCCCCTCCACGCACCTGAAAACCAGCCATTGTATGGGAAGCTGGAAAACAACCAGAAGCACTGCGGCCGACAAGCCGATAAACAACGCACGCACCAGAATGTGCATAGTCTCCTCCCTGTCGTCCGCTCCATAGGCCTGCGCCGTAAAGCCGCTGGTCCCCATGCGGAGGAATCCGAAATTCCAATAAATCATATTGAAAATCATGGTGCCGAGCGCTATCGCACCAATATACGTCTCCGAACCCATGTGCCCTACAATCGCCATATCGACCATGCCGAGCAACGGCACAGTCAATGTGGTGATGATATTGGGGATGGCAAGCCGAAGTATTTCCCGGTTCATGCCTGTCTATGGTGATACGGTTATTTTATCAGGAACGGGAAGCGGTCGAAATTCTTCAGAGCGACCGCCGTACCGCGCGCAACCGCCCGTAACGGATCCTCGGCGATATGGATTTCCAGCTTTGTTTTAAGATGCAGCCGCTTGTCAAGACCACGCAGCAGCGAACCTCCGCCCGCCAGATAAATGCCTGAATTGTATATATCGGCTGACAACTCCGGAGGTGTCTTCTCCAGCGCGTTCAGCACTGCGGTCTCCACCTGCGAGATGGAATTGTCCAGAGCCTCTGCAATCTCATGATGCGTAACCTTAATGGCCTTAGGGATACCGTCCATCAGATCGCGCCCATGCACCTCGAAGGGCTCCGGCGGATTGGGGATGTCCACCATTGCGGCACCCACATTGATTTTTACCAGTTCCGCCGTCCGGCTGCCGATTGACATGCCGTGCTTCTGACGGATGTAGTCAACAATGTCCTGGGTAAATTCGTCACCCGCCGTCTTGATGGAGGTCTGCTGAACGATGCCGCCCAAGGAGATGACTGCAATCTCGCTGGTACCTCCGCCGATGTCAACCACGATGTTGCCCTCAGGCTCCAGCACATCCAGACCGATACCGATGGCCGCAGCCATAGGTTCGTAAATCAGACGCACATCACGTGCGCCGGCCTGCTCCGTGGAGTCGCGGACAGCCCGCTCCTCAACCTCCGTAATGCCGGAGGGGATGCAAACAACAACCTTCAGTGAGGGTGGGAACAGCGAACGCTGGCTGCCGCTCATCTTGCGCAGAAACTCAACAAGCATCTGCTCCGCCGCCTGAAAGTCGGCGATGACCCCATCCTTCAAAGGACGGACGACCTTGATGTTTTCAGGGGCACGGCCCTCCATGCGCAACGCCTCCTCACCAACCGCATGCAGCCGGTGCGTGTCGCGTTCAATCGCAATGATTGAAGGCTCGTCCACCACAATTTCATCATTATACACAATCAAGGTGTTGGCCGTACCCAAATCTACGGCTATCTCTTTTGTAAAGAAAGAAAACATTCCCATGACAATCCAAATAACAAGGGTTAAAAACTAATGTTTAAAATGGCGTATTCCGGTAAACACCATCCCGATGCCATGCTCGTTGCAGGCATCCACAGACTCCTGGTCCCGTATGGAACCGCCGGGCTGCATAATCGCCGAAATGCCCTCCCTGGCCGCCAGATCCACACAGTCACGGAAAGGGAAGTAGGCATCCGAGGCCAGAACCGCACCGTGCAGGTCGAAGTTGAAGCGGTGCGCCTTGGCTATGGCCTGCTCCAAAGCGTCCACACGGGAGGTCTGCCCCATGCCGGAGGCAAGCAGCCGCTTGTCCTTCACCAGCACAATGGCGTTGGATTTGGTATGCTTTACCAGCCTGTTGGCGAAGAAAAGATCCTCCAGCTCCGCTGCGGTAGGCCGCACTTCGGTCGGATATTTCAAAGTTTCGGGAGACTCGATGGAGATGTCGCGCTCCTGCTCCAGCTCGCCGTTGAGCAGTGTCCGGCACAAACGGGAAGGCAGAACCACCTCCTTTTGCCGCAGCAGGATGCGGTTTTTCCTGCTCTTGAGCAGCTCCAGCGCCTCAGGGTCGAAACCGGGCGCGACAAGCACCTCGAAAAAGAGCTTGTTGATCTCCGTGGCCGTAGCCAGATCCACTTTGGCATTGCAGGCGAAGACACCGCCGAATGCGGAGACGGGATCACATGCCAGAGCATCTGTCCAAGCCTGCAGCAACGTAGGCCGCTGGGCGACACCGCACGCATTTGTATGCTTGATTATGGCAAAACTGCATTCGCCCAGATCGGCGACCAGAGCCATAGCCGCATCCACATCCACCAGGTTGTTGTAGGAGATCTCCTTGCCGTTCAGCTGTTCGAACACCTCATCCAGATTGCCGTAGAATGTGGCCTTCTGGTGCGGGTTCTCACCGTAGCGGAGCGGACGGCTCCCCTCGAAATAGCGGTGAATGGCAGTGTCGTAATGCGAGGAGACCCTGAAGCAGTGCTCTGCAAAAGCGCGGCGCTGCGCCTCAGTTGTCTCACCTTTTCCTTCCCGCAGCAGGGTCAGAAGCTCGCCATAATAGTCCTTGGAGGGGCAGCAGAGCACATCCCTGTAGTTTTTTGCGGAGGCCCGGATCAGCGAGATTCCTCCAATGTCGATTTTCTCGATTATTTCGGCCGTATCGTCCGTTTTGGCAAGCGTCTCCTCGAACGGATAGAGGTCCACCACCACCAAATCTATGGCAGGGACATTATACTTTTCCGCCTGACGGACATCCTCCGGCTCGTCACGACGGTAAAGTATGCCGCCCATGATGCCCGGATGCAGGGTCTTCACCCGCCCTCCGAATATGGAGGGATAACCTGTAATATCTTCTATATCTGTTGCTTCAATGCCATTTTCAGTCAAATAACGGAAAGTGCCGCCTGTTGAGAACAACCGCACTCCGCAGTCCCTCAACGCACCGGCAATCTCCAGAATCTGGCCCTTGTCATACACCGTCAGCAACGCATTCCGAATCCTTTTCATCCCCAATCTTTGTCAATTAATGAATAATCAAATAATAAAATACACGCGTTCAGGCAGATACAAAACCGCCAAACGCCCATATACCAAAATGCAAAGATAGCAAAATTGTGATGCGCTACTGCAGAATCAGGGATTTTTTTTCGTTGTGCCGCAGGGAGGCCATGATATGACGTCCCTGCCCATATTTCCAAACGCGCCCCTCTACATCGCCTGGCTGTTCCGGTATTCCATCGGCGTCATGCCGGTCTCTTTTTTGAAGAAGCGGGAGAAGGAGGAGGCTTCCTCGAACCCCAGTTTTGTGGCGAGATTCTTTATGCTGTCACTGTTCCCTGCCAGCAGCTCCTGCGCC